>NZ_CP053344.1:314136-628273 GCF_013113715.1 Herbiconiux sp. SALV-R1 | reverse complement strand
TGCCCATCACGCAGACCTCGGTGCACGCCATGTTCGAGCAGATCGCCCTCGAGCGGCCCGAGCTCGACGTGGCGGCGCTCGAGCCGCGCATCGAGGGGGCCTACCCGCACTTTCCGCACCACCGCACGCCCGCCGAGGTGTCGCGCGACGCCGGGTTCCGCATGCCGTCGATCTGGCTCGCCGCCGCGCACAGCCGCGTCGCGCCCACCCGCATGTACCGCTTCGACCACTCGACGCCGGCCCTGCGACTGCTCGGCATCGGCGCCACGCACGGCGCCGAGATCGCCTACGTCTTCGGCAATTTCGAGATCACCAAGAAAGACTTCAGCTTCCGGCTCGGCGGGCGAGAGGCGGCCCACCGCCTGAGCGCCGTCATCCAGCACCGCTGGCTCGCCTTCGCGAGCGGTCGCGACGCCGTGGGGCCGGGCGGCGAGCCGTGGCCGCTCTACGACGAGGCCACCCGCAGCACGCTCGTCTTCGATCACGGCGAGACAGTCGTCGACGACCCCGATGCGGCGATTCGCACCGCCTGGGGCGACCAGGTCATCTCGTTCGAGTGACGGTGCGCGTCGCCTCGTACAGTAGATGACGGATGCGCGGCCGCCGCGCTCTGGGCGGGGGCCGGCGCGCTGGGGGCAGCGGCTGTCGCGGGGCTGAACCGCGCATCCGTTTTCATCTGCGACAATCGTGGGGGCCTCCGGCGTGTTCGTGCGGGGTGCCCTGTCGGCTTCCACCACGCATCGCCGCCCGCCCCGCTGAGGGCCCCTGACTTGAGGAGAACACCGCTGTGACGACGACCGTGCGCCTTGTCGCTTTCGATCTCGACGACACCCTCGCGCCCTCGAAAGCGCCCCTCGATCCGCGCATGGCGGAGCTGCTGGTGAATCTGCTCGATGCGGTGCCGGTGTGCGTGATCTCGGGCGGGCAGTTCGGGCAGTTCCAGTCGCAGCTGGTCGCGAACCTCCCCGAGAGCGCCTCGGGCAACCTCGAGCGCCTGCACCTCATGCCCACCTGCGGCACCCAGTACTACCGGTACGACAACGGCGACTGGAACCAGGTGTACGCCGAGAACCTCACCGACGAGCAGAAGACGGATGCGCAGACCGCGCTGGTCGACTCCGCCAAGAAGCTGGGGCTGTGGGAGGAGCAGACGTGGGGGCCGATCCTCGAAGACCGCGGGTCGCAGATCACGTACTCGGCGCTCGGGCAGCAGGCTCCGATCCCGGCGAAGGCCGCGTGGGACCCGACGGGCGCGAAGAAGGAAGCGCTGCGCGCCGCGGTCGCCGAGCTGCTGCCTGAGCTCGAGGTGCGGTCGGGTGGGTCGACGTCGGTGGACATCACCCGCAAGGGCATCGACAAGGCGTACGGCATCAACCGGCTCGCGGAACTCACCGGCATCCCGGCGGCCGAGATGCTGTTCGTGGGAGACCGCCTCGACGAGGGCGGCAACGACTACCCCGTCATCGTCACCGGCATCGCCACCCACGCCGTCGAGGGCTGGGAAGACACCGCCGCCTTCGTCGAAGGGTTCCTCGCCGCCCGCGCTTGACCCGCAGCCGCGCCCGCGCGGTACCGGCGCGCGGCGCCCGCACGGTAGCCGCGCCCGCGCGGTAGCGGCGCGGCGCGCCCGCGCCCGCCCTACTCCCCCTTGCTCGGCTTGCCGAGGTCGATCTCCGTCTCTTCGACGTCGATCTTCGCCAGCACCGCCTTCACCGCGCGCTCCTGGTACCGGCCCTCCGCGCGGGCCGCGAGCACCGCATCCCGCTCGGCCGCGATCATCACCCGTCGCAGTCGCGCGTACGCCTTCGCGGGCGGCTCCGACCCCTCCTCCCCCGGGTTCTGCAGCGCGTCGTTCAAGAAGTTCGCGTTGATGCGCAGGCGGTCGACGACACGCTGGTCGACAGCATCCGTCACCTCCTCCTCGAGTCGGGCGAGCCCAACGGTCTGCGCCTCGGCCATGAGCATGTGCACCTCGCTCTGCTCCTGACTGAAGTCGGGCGGGGGCAGTTTCAGCCGCCGGATGACGAACGGGAGGAACGCCCCGCCGAGCAGCGTCCCCACCACCACGACGAACGCGAGGAACTGCAGGAACGACCGCCCAGGCGTCTCCTCCGGCAGCAGGAACACCGCCGCGAGCGTGACCACTCCCCGGATGCCCGCCACCGACACCGCGAGCCCGTTGCGCCAGCTCCACCCCCGCTCGCGCAGCCAGCGCGGCCCGAAGCGGTAGACGGAGGTGGTGAAGAGCATCCAGAGGAGGCGGGACAGGAACACCGCGAGCAGGAGCGCGGCCGAGATGAGCACGGTCGGCCACACCCCGGGGCTGTCGGCCACGGCCCCCTGGAAGATGCCGAACAGGCTCAGCCCGATGAACAGGAACACCGCGTTCTCGAGCAGGAACTGGATGGTGCGCCAGTTGAGCGACTCCGCGATGCGCGCCTGCGCGGTCTGGATGACGGGAGCCCTGAACCCGAGGAACAGCCCGGCCACCACCACCGCCAGCACCCCCGACCCGTGCAGCAGTTGCGCGGGGATGAACGCCAGGTACGGCGTCACGAGCGACAGGCTGGTGTCGAGCACGGGCGACTTCAACTGCTTGCGGATGAACCCGAGCACGAACCCGACGAGCAACCCGAACCCCACGCCGACCACGACCGCGATCACGAACTCAAGCACGATGCCCCACGGGGTGAGGGGTTCGGCTGTCGGATGCGCGGCCACGACGATCGCGGCGATGGCGGCGTTGAGCGCCACGAGCGCGGTGGCGTCGTTCAGCAGGCTCTCTCCCTCGAGCACGGTGACGAGCCGGCGTGGCAGGCGCAGCTTGCCGGCGATCGCGGTGACGGCCACCGCATCCGTCGGTGCGACGACCGCCCCGAAGGCGAAGGCGGCGGCGAGCGAGATGGCGGGGATGACGAGCCAGGCGGTCAGCCCGACGGCGATGACGGTGAACGCCACGAGCCCAACCGACAGGAGCAGGATGCCGTCACGTCTCGCCCGCACGTCGGCGAAGGAGGTGCGGATGGCGGCGGCGAACAGCAGCGGCGGCAGCAGGCCGTACAGGATGAGGTCGGGCTCGACCTCGATCGTCGGCACCCCCGGGATGAACGAGACCACGGCCCCCACGACGACGAGCACGATCGGGGCCGAGATGCCGGCCCGTCCGGCGAGGCCGGTGACGGCGACGGTGGTGACGACGAACGCGACGATCCAGATGATGGTGCCGAGGGTCTCTCCGTCCATTCCTCGATTATGGGGGTCGGCGGGGCGCCGTGCAGCACTGCTCGCGTCACCAAAGCTATTGCACTTAGCTTTACGGCTAGCTACAGTAGCTACATGACCTCTTCCGCCACCCCCGTCCGACCCGCGACCCACTTCCTCGCGACGAGAGAAGGTCGCATCGCCTACGACGTTCAGGGCGACGCGCCGAGCGACGAGCCCGGCCGCCCCACCCTTGTGATGCTCCCGGGCATGGGCGAGCTGCGCTCGACCTACCGTCACCTCACGCCCCTGCTCGTCGACGCCGGCTATCGCGTCGTGACCGCCGACCTGCGCGGGCACGGCGAAAGCGATGCGGGCTTCTCGTCGTACGGCGACGCCGAGACCGCCGACGACCTCGTGGCCCTGCTGCGCCACCTCGACACGCCCGCGGTCGTCGTCGGCAACTCGATGAGCGCGGGCGCTGCCGTCATCACCGCCGCCCGCCACCCCGAGCTGGTGAGCGGGCTCGTGCTGGTGGGGCCGTTCGTGCGCAACCCGGTCACCGCATCCGCTCTGCAGCGAGCGCTCTTCCGCGTGATGATGGCCCCGCTCTGGGCGCGACAGATGTGGAACGGCTACCTTCCCACCCTCTACAGCGGCCGCAAGCCCGACGACTTCGCCGAGTACCGCCGCCAGGTGTCCGCGGCGATGAAGCGCCCGGGCTACACGCGCTCCTTCAGCCTGACCACGCGCACCAGCCACGCCGAGGCCGAGGCGCTGCTCGGCTCGGTGCACACCCCCACCCTCGTGGTGATGGGCGCCTCCGACCCCGACTTCCCGAACCCCGCCGCCGAGGCGGAATGGGTGCGCGCCGCGCTGCAGGGCACCTCGGTGCTGATCGACGACGCGGGGCACTACCCGCACGCCCAGCAGCCGGAGCAGACCGCCTCCGCGATCACCGCGTTCCTCGCGGAGGGGCGCTCGCGTGCCTAGGGCCGGCCTCACCACCGCGGCCGTCGTCGACGCAGCGGCCCGCATGATCGACGAGCGGCCCGACGAGTCGCTCAGCCTCGCCACCCTCGCCGAGTCGCTCGGCGTGAAGCCGCCGTCGTTGTACAAGCACGTCGACGGGGTCGAGGGGCTCCGCCGCCGCGTCATGCTGCGCGCCAAGGGCGAGTTCGCCGACGTGCTGACGGATGCGGCGGTCGGCACCTCGGGAGCGGACGCGCTGCGAGCGTTCGCGACCGCGTACCGCCGCTGGGCGGAGTCGCACCCCGCCCAGTACGCGCTCACCGTGCGCGCGCCCCGCTCGGGAGACGCGGACGACGAGGAGGTGTCGGCGCGGCTTGCCGGGATCGTGTACCGCGTGATCGCGGGGTTCGACATCGGCGGCGACGACCTGATCGACGCCGCCCGCTTCGTGCGGTCGGCACTGCACGGCTTCGTCGATCTCGAGACGAGCGGGGCGTTCGAGCTGCCCGCGGCGACCGAGCGCAGCTTCGATCGCGCGGTCGCGAGTGTCGCCGGAGCCCTGGCGGACTGGGGCCGCGCCGCGTAGACTGTTCGCAAGACGCACGTACGTGCGGCTAGCGAACACGAGGTGGTGATGTGGTGATCTCCAAGGTGGTGGACGGGCTCGCAGAGGCGGTGGCGGGCATCGAAGACGGGTCGACCGTGATGATCAGCGGGTTCGGGCTCGCCGGGCATCCGGTCGCGCTCATCGACGCGCTGCGCGAGCAGGGGGCGACCGATCTCACGGTCGTGAGCAACAACGCCGGCAACGGCGACACGGGCTTGGCCGCGCTGCTCGCCGCGGGCCGGGTGCGCAAGGTCGTGTGCTCGTTCCCGCGGCAGGCCGACTCGTGGGTGTTCGACGGCCTGTACCGAGCCGGTGAGATCGAGCTCGAACTGGTGCCGCAGGGCAATCTGGCTGAGCGCATCCGTGCCGCCGGCGCCGGCATCGGCGCGTTCTACACCCCCACCGGCTTCGGCACCCTCGTCGCGGAGGGCAAGGAGACGCGCACCATCGACGGCCGCGACTACCTGCTCGAGTACCCGCTGCGTGCCGACTACGCGCTCATCGGCGGGCTGAAGGCCGACCGCTGGGGCAACGTGGTGTACCGCAAGACCTCGCGCAACTTCGGGCCGATCATGGCGGCTGCTGCCCGCACCTCGGTGGTGCAGGTCGACGAGGTGGTGGAGCTGGGGGCACTCGACCCGGAGCAGGTGGTGACGCCCGGGATCTTCGTCGACCGGGTGGTCGAGGTGGGCGAACGGGCCTGGTTGCGCGACGGCGTGTTCTCGCCCGAGGCGGTGTCGGCATGAGCGCGGCGACGGATGCGCGGGGCGCGGCGACCGCGAAGGGCGGCACGGCCAGCGGCGGCAGCAGCGGCACAGATGCGCGGCCCGGCCTCGGCCGGCGGCAGCTCGCCGCGCGGGTGGCCGCCGACATCCCTGACGGGGCGTACGTGAACCTCGGCATCGGGGCGCCCACGCTCATCGCCGACTACCTGCCCGAGGGGCTCGAGATCATCCTGCACACCGAGAACGGGCTGCTCGGCATGGGCCCGGCGCCGGCGGCCGACGCGGTCGACCCCGATCTCATCAACGCGGGCAAGCAGCCCGTCACCGAGCTGGTGGGGGCGGCCTACTTCCACCACGCCGACTCCTTCGGCATGATGCGCGGCGGGCACCTCGACATCTGCGTGCTCGGCGCCTTCCAGGTCTCGGAGCACGGCGACCTCGCCAACTGGCACACCGGCGGGCCCGACGCCATTCCGGCGGTGGGCGGCGCGATGGATCTCGCGATCGGCGCCAAACAGGTGTTCGTCATGACCGACCTGCTCACCCGCGACGGCACCTCGAAGCTCGTCGCCGCCTGCAGCTACCCCGTCACGGGCGTGCACTGCGTGAGCCGCGTGTACACCGACCGCGCGGTCTTCGACGTCACGCCCGAGGGCTTCGCGGTGACCGAGCTGTTCGGATCGACGACCCTCGACGAATTGCGCGGCCTCACCGGGCTCGACCTCGTCGACGCGACGGATGCTGCGGGCGGCGACGCGGCGAAGACCACCGATTCAGCGCAGACCACTCACGCAGAAGGAGACGCCTCATGACCACCGCGAGCTTCGTGTACGACGCCGTGCGCACGCCGTTCGGCAGGTTCGGCAAGGCACTCGCCGGAGTGCGACCCGACGACCTGCTCGCCACGACCGTCGGCGCGGTGCTCGAGCGACACCCCGACGTCGACCCCGCCGACATCGACGACGTGGTGGCGGGAGCTGCGAACCAGGCCGGGGAGGACAACCGCGACGTCGCGCGCATGGCCGTGCTGCTCGCGGGGCTGCCGACATCCGTTCCCGGGGTCACCGTGAACCGGCTGTGCGGGTCGAGCCTGCAGGCCGTGATGGATGCGAGCCGCGCCGTCGAGTCGGGCGACTCCCGCCTGGTGCTGGCGGGCGGCGTCGAGTCGATGAGCCGGGCGCCGTGGGTGCTGTCGAAGCCCGAGCGCGCCTACCCGGCGGGCAACGAGACGCTGCACTCGACGACGCTCGGGTGGCGGCTGGTGAACCCGGCGATGCCGAAGGAGTGGACGATCTCGCTCGGCGAGTCGAACGAGCGCCTCGCCGAACGCTACGGGATCACGCGTGAGGAGCAGGACGCGTTCGCCGCCGCCAGCCACGTGAAGGCGCAGGCCGCGTGGGACGCCGGCGTGTTCGAGCACGAGGTCGTGCCCGTGCCTGGGGTGGCGCTGGCGCGTGACGAGGGCATCCGCGGCGACTCGACCGTGGAGTCGCTCGCCGGGCTGAAGCCCGCCTTCCGGCCCGACGGCACCATCACCGCGGGCAACGCCTCGCCGCTGAACGACGGCGCGTCGATGGTGATCGTGGGGGCAGAGGATGCTCGCATCGAGGCCGAACCGCTGGCCCGCATCGTGGGGCGTGGTGTGGCGGCTGTCGATCCCGACGTGTTCGGCATCGGGCCGGTCGAGGCGGTGAACCGGGCGCTCGCGGCGGCCGGGAAGACCTGGGCCGACGTCGACGTCGTGGAGCTCAACGAGGCGTTCGCGGCGCAGAGTCTCGCGTGCCTGAAGCTGTGGCCCGAGCTCGACCCGTCGATCGTGAACGTGCACGGCGGGGCGATCGCGATCGGGCATCCGCTCGGCGCCTCGGGCGCCCGCGTCGTGGGGCACGCCGCCCACGAGCTGGCGCGGCGCGGCGGCGGTGTCGCGGTGGCCGCGATCTGCATCGGCGTGGGCCAGGGGCTCGCGGTGGTGCTCGAGCGCTGAGCGGCGCGGGCGGAGGCGCAGGGCGGCGGCCGGCCGGGGGCGGCGGGCCGGTGCGGGCGCGGGCGCGCCGACACCCGGCGAAACGACGGAGTCTCGGCCGCACACCGAGCCGAGACTCCGTCGATCGGCCCATCCCGGCCCAGACTCCGTCGTTTCGCGGAGGGGCGGACGGGCGGGCGGGTGTCCACGGGGGCGCGCCAGCCCGGCGCGCGGCGGCGGAACGACGGAGTCTCGGGCGCAGACCGAGCTGAGACTCCGTCGATCGGCCCATGCGGGCCCAGGCTCCGTCGTTTTTGCGGAGGTGCGGGCGCGCGGGGCGGCGGGCCGGGGGGTACTGGGCCGGGGGCTGGGTAGTCTGGGGCGATGCGAGGGGAGCACGACGTGGAGGGTGAGCCGACGGGCCCCGAGGGCACCTTCGTGCAGTCGCTCGCGCGCGGGCTGGCGGTGATCAAGGCGTTCGACGCCGATCGTCCCGACATGTCGTTGAGCGAAGTCGCTACGGTGGCGGGGCTCACCCGTGCCGCCGCGCGCCGGTTCCTGCTCACCCTCGTCGAACTGGGCTACGTGCGGCACGACGGCCGCCGCTTCGCGCTCACACCGCGCGTACTCGAGCTCGGCTTCAGCTACCTCGCCGGACTGGGCCTCCCCGAGATCGCCCAGCCCCACCTCGAACGACTGTCGCGGGAGCTGAACGAGTCGACCAGCGCATCCGTTCTCGACGGCGACGACATCGTCTACGTCGCCCGCGTTCCCACGCGCCGCATCATGACAGTGGGCATCACGATCGGCACCCGCTTCCCCGCCTACGCCACCTCGATGGGCCGCGTGCTGCTCGCCGCCCTCCCCGAGCCCGAGCTGGCCCGGCGCCTTGCGGCGGTCGAACCGCGGGAGTTCACGCCCGAGACCCTCACAGCTCCGGATGCTCTGGCCGCCGAGATCCACCGCGTACGGTCGCAGGGGTGGTCACTCGTCGACCAGGAGCTCGAGCTCGGTCTCCGCTCGGTCGCCGTCGCGGTGCACCAGAACGGCACCGCCATCGCGGCCGTCAACGTCTCGACCACGAGCGCCTCGTCCCTCGCGCGCCTCCGCGACGAGTTCGTGCCCGCCCTCCGCGCCACCGCCGCCGCCATCGCCGACGACCTGGCTCGCAGCGCCGGAACCGCAGGCGCCGGCCGCGCGAGCGCCACCGGCACCGCGGCCGCAGCGCGCTCCACCCCCTAAGCGCTCACGCGATCGCGCCCCTCGAGCGCCGCGAGCGCCGCGGGCACACCGCGCACCACCCCGAGGCGCTCACGCGATAGAGCGCCCGTCGAGCGCTGCGCGCGCCGCAGGGGTCCCGGGCCCAGCGGGCGCATGCGCACCACCCTCTAAGCGCTCACGTGATCGCGCCGTTCGAGCGCCGCGGGCGCCGCGGGCGCCGCAGGCGTCCCGCGCACCACCCCCGAGTCCCTCACGCGATCGCGCGCCCCTCGAGCGCGGCGCGCAGGATGCCCTCGAGCGCGGGCTCGTCGACCGGGCGCGGGTTGCTGGGGGGCACCAGGGGCAGGATGAGCGACGCACTCTCGGGGATCGACTCCGCCGCGTATCCCACCTCCGACAGCGCCCGCACCACCGGCAGCGACGCGTACAGCCGCTCGAGCCCCTCCACCGCGCTCGACGCCCCGAGCGCTCGCGCGATCCGCTCCGAAGCCTCGGGCGCCGAAGGCGCGTTGAAGGCGAGCACCTGCGGCAGCACGGCCGAGTGCGTCTGCGCGTGCGGCAGGTCGTACGCCCCGCCCAGCGCGTGGCAGATCTTGTGGTGCAGCCCCGAGCCGGCCGAGGCGAAGGCGACGGCGGAGACATATGCCCCGTACTGCATCCGTTCCCGCGCGGCGACGTCGTCGGGCGATGCGACGATCACCGGCAGAGCCCCCGCCACCTCCCGGATGCCCTCCTCCGCCAGCGCCCGGTTCAGCGGATCCGTCGACGGCGCCCACATCGAGTCGATGCAGTGCGCGATCGCGTTGAGGCCCGAAGCGACCGACAGCTCGACCGGCAGGCTCAGCGTGAGCGCCGAGTCGTACACCACGACCGCCGGCAGCACCGCGTCGTCGACCCCGGTGGTCTTGCGCGCATCCGTCGTCAGGCCCCACACGTTGGTGGCCTCCGAACCCGCGTACGTGGTGGGCACGGCGACGATCGGCACCCCCGAGGTGAGCGCGATGGCCTTCGCGAGCCCCGTCGTCGACCCGCCGCCCACTGACACGACGAGGTCGATCCCGGATGCGATGGCAGCCGACCGCGCCCGCTCGGCGTGGGCGATGGGCACGTGAGGCGCCACGTCAGACCACCACAGGGCGACGTCGACGCCGCTCGCGATGCCTTCCGCCAGGGCGAGCTCGGAGGGAGCGGCGATCACCATCACCGCTCGCGCACCCCGCTCCTGCACCTCCGCCGCGATCGCCTCGGCCGCGCCACCCGTGCCGAATCGCACGCGCTGGGGAAGGGTGCGGTGGTCGAATCTCATCGTGTCTCCGAAAGGTCTGGGGAAAGGCGCCGGTGCCGCAGGTTCTCAGTATCCGCCGTCGCGCAGCCGCGTGAGCAGCCCGCGGGCGTCGGCGACGGCCCGGTCGGTGATGACGTGCTCCGAGCCCGGCTCGACGAGCACATCGAGGTGCGCCCCGGCACCCACGAGCAGCGCCGAGGTCGACGCCATGCGGTGCAGCGGCACCCACGGGTCGTCGTCGACCGACCGCAGCAGCACCGGCACGTTCTGCCGCGCGACCACCGCGCCCGGCGCGAGCTCCGCCGCCCCCACGTAGCCGCCCGTGAACAGCACGGCCCCGTCGACGACCACGTCGCGCGTGAGCAGCAGATGCGCGAGCGTGCACGCGCCCTGCGAGAACCCGAGCACCGCCACACGCTCGAAGCCGGATGCGCGGGTCGTGTCGACAGCATCCGTCACCACCTCGAGCGCCCGCTCGAGCGCCGTCGCGTTCTCGGGCGACGGGTCGAGGAAGGGGTGCGGGTACCAGCTGCGCCCCTCGGCCGAGGGCGCGATCCAGCGGATGCCCGGCACGTCGAGCCGCCCGACGAGCTCGTGCAGGAACTCCGGGGGCTGGCCGCGCCCGTGCAGGGCGACGACGGCGAGCTCGGCGCCGTCGTCGCCCCACGACTCGTGCCCGCCGAACGACGCGGCAGCGAGAGACGTCACGTCGCGCTCAGTCCTCGTCGCGCAGCGGCTCGAGCTTGGCCATGATCGAGTCGCGCTCGTGCTCGAACTGCGGCGGCAGCATGAACGCGCGGCCGAGCTCCTCGGGCGACTCGTCGCAGTCCCAGCCGCCCTCGTTGTGCGTGACGGCGAGCTCGAACAGCGCGCCACCCGGGGTGCGCACGTAGTGCGACTTGAAGTAGGTGCGGTCTTTGAGCTCGGAGATGTCGGTGTAGCCGGCACCCTCGATGTCGAACTTCACCTCGTTCTGGTTCTCGAGGTTGTCGAGGTTCCACGCGAAGTGGTGGTACGCGCCGGCGCCGTAGCGCCAGGTGCCCTGCTCGTCGGTGCGGTTGCCCGTGAGCTCGACGAAGTTGCCCGCCCCCTCGCCCACGCGGTAGCGGGCGCGGTCGCCCTCCTCCTCCACGTCGCCGGCGGCGAAGAACGCCTCCTTGCCGAAGTCGACCATGCGGTCCTGATCGAACACGTGGATGCCGACGCCGTAGATGCCGTGGATGGCATGCTCGATGCCCACGCCGTTTCCGGTGTAGCCGACGCGGGGGTCGTCGTCGACCTCGATGAGCACGTACTCGATGCCCGAGGGGTGCCGCAGGTTGAGGCGGCGGCCGCCGAACACATCCTCGAACGAGCTGTCGATGCCGTGCTGTTTCAGCCGCCCGGCCCAGAACTCGAGCGAGCGCGGGGGCACCGACAGCAGCACCTCGCGCGCCTGGTTCGTGCCGCGGATGCCGTAGAGACCGGCCTGCGCCCACGGGAAGGTCGTGATGACGGCCGACGGGTCGCCGTTCGCGTTCGAGTAGTACAGGTGGTACACCGGCGCGGAGCCGTCGTAGAGCACCGTCTTCTTGATGAAGCGGAGCCCGAGCACGCGGGTGTGGAAGTCGACGTCCTCCTGGGCGTGGCCCACGGAGAGGGTGACGTGATGGGAACCTGCGACGTAGGTCATGGTCAATCTCCTTTGATCTGACCACAAACTATTCGTATGCATGCACCGTGTCAATAGACCGTATGCCTGTCTGACAAAAACGGAAGAGGTGGACGTTCCCGGTCGTCCACCTCTCCCGCTGCGGTTCGCGCTAGGCCGCGACCGCCTCGCGCACCGGGGCCGAATCGACCAGGTAGTGGGCGTAGGCGGGAATGGTGAGGAATGTCGGGAAGTCGTCCTCCAGCGCCACCATCCGCACGATGTTCTCGGCGTCGTCGAACCGGTCGGCGAGCGACCGGTCGAGGCCGCGCATCACGTCGTGCAGCACGCCCTCGACGTAGCCGCGGGTGATGAGCGTGCCCTCCTCGGTGACGATGCCGTGGTGGATCCACTGCCACAGCTGCGACCGCGAGATCTCCGCCGTCGCGGCGTCCTCCATGAGGTTGTCGATCGCCGCGGCACCGACCCCGCGCAGCCAGCTCTCGATGTAGCACAGGGCGACCGACACGTTCGACCGCACCCCCGCATCCGTCACCCGGTGCTCGATGGCGCTCAGGTCGACGAGCTGGGCCGCGGTCACGTGCACCTCGGGCCGCTGCCGCTCGACCTGGTTCGGGCGGTCGCCGAGCACGGCGTCGAACTCGGCCCGCGCGGTGGCGATGAGGTCGGGATGCGCCACCCACGTTCCGTCGAACCCGTCGCCCGCCTCGCGCCGCTTGTCGTCGGCCACCTTCGCGAGGGCACGCGACGTGACCTCAGGGTCTCGCCGGTTCGGGATGAACGCGCTCATGCCTCCGATGGCATGTGCTCCCCGCTTGTGGCAGGTCTGCACGAGCAGCTCGGTGTAGGCGCGCATGAACGGCACGGTCATGGTGATGAGGTCGCGGTCGGGAAGCACGTAGCTGCGGCCGCGCTCGCGGTAGTTCTTGATGAGGCTGAAGATGTAGTCCCAGCGGCCGGCGTTCAGGCCCGCGGCGTGGTCGCGCAGCTCGTAGAGGATCTCGTCCATCTCGAACGCCGCTGAGATCGTCTCGATGAGGATGGTCGCGCGGATGGTGCCGTGCGGGATGTGCAGGGCCGTCTCCGAGAAGGTGAACACGTCGTCCCACAGCCGGGCCTCGAGGTGGTTCTCAAGCTTCGGCAGGTAGAAGTACGGGCCGCGCCCGCCGTCGATGAGCGCCCTCGCGTTGTGGAAGAAGTACAGCCCGAAGTCGACCAGCGACGCGCTCGCCGCCCGGGTGTAGCCGCCGCGGTCGGTGTAGCGCAGGTGCTTCTCGACCAGGTGCCAGCCGCGGGGCCGCATGATGATGGTGGGGCGTGCATCCGGAGCCGCCTCGACGCGGTAGTGCTTGCCCTCAGGGCTCACGAAATCGAGGCGGTCGCGGATGGCGTCGTGCAGCGACAGCTGCCCGCCGATGACGTTCGACCAGGTCGGGCTCGTGGCGTCTTCGAGGTCGGCGAGCCAGGCCTTCGCCCCCGAGTTGAGGGCGTTCACCGTCATCTTGGGGTCGGTGGGGCCGGTGATCTCGACGCGGCGGTCTTCGAGGCCGGGGCCGGCTCCGGCGACGCGCCAGTCGGTGTTGTCGCGGAGCGAGCGGGTCTCGGGGAGGAACCGCAGGTCGCGGCCGTTCTCGATGGCCTTGCGCTGGGCCATGCGAGCGTTCAGGCGCTCCTGGCGGCGGCCGGCGAACTGGTCGTGCAGGCGGGTGAGGAAGGCGAGCGCCTCGGGGGTGAGGATCTCGTCGTGGCGGTCGCCGTGCTCGGCGTGCACACGGATGCTGCTGGGGCTGGGGTGGGACATGGTCGTCTGCCTTTCACGGAAGGGAGGGTCGGGTGCAGCTCAGTGGAACTGCTCGGACTCGGTCGACCCCACGAGCGCGAGGGTGGCGCTCTCGGGGTTCAGGGCCGTGGCGATCCGGTCGAAGTAGCCGGTGCCCACCTCACGCTGGTGTCTCGTGGCGGTGTACCCGTCGGCCTCGGAGGCGAATTCGGCCTCCTGCAGCTCGACGTAGGCGCTCATGTGCCGCTCGGAGTAGTCGCGAGCGAGCGTGTACATGGAGTGGTTGAGGGCGTGGAAGCCCGCGAGGGTGATGAACTGGAACTTGTAGCCGAGCTCGGAGAGGTCGCGCTGGAAGGTGGCGATCTGCGCATCCGTCAGCTTCGACTTCCAGTTGAACGACGGAGAGCAGTTGTAGGCGAGCAGCTTGCCGGGGAACTCCTTGTGGATCGCTGCTGCGAACTCACGGGCCAGCTCGAGGTCGGGCTCGCTCGATTCCACCCAGAGCAGGTCGGCGTAGGGGGCGTAGGCGAGGCCGCGCGAGATGACGGTGTCGATGCCGGGGGTCGTGCCGTAGAAGCCCTCCGGGGTACGGGTGCCGTCGAGGAACGGTTGGTCGCGCTCGTCGACGTCGCTCGTGATGAGGTTCGCGGCGAGCGAGTCGGTGCGGGCGATGATGATCGTCGGCACACCGGCCACGTCGGCGGCGAGGCGAGCCGCGTTGAGGGTGCGGATGTGCTGGCTGGTCGGGATGAGCACCTTGCCTCCCATGTGCCCGCACTTCTTCTCGCTGGCCAGCTGGTCTTCCCAGTGCACGCCCGCGGCGCCGGCCTGGATCATCGACTTCATCAGCTCGTAGGCGTTGAGGGGGCCGCCGAAGCCGGCCTCCGCATCCGCGACGATCGGCACCAGCCACTCTCGCTCAGGGAGACCTTCGGCGAACTCGATCTGGTCGGCGCGCAGCAGCGCGTTGTTGATGCGGCGCACCACGGCCGGCACCGAGTTGGCCGGGTACAGGCTCTGGTCGGGGTAGGTCTGGCCGCCGAGGTTCGCGTCGGCGGCGACCTGCCAGCCGGAGAGGTAGATGGCCTCGAGCCCGGCGCGCACCTGCTGCACGGCCTGGTTGCCGGTGAGGGCGCCGAGCGCCGCCACCCACTCGTCGTCGCGGTGGATGAGCTCCCAGAGCCGCTCGGCGCCGCGGCGGGCGAGGGTGCTGTCTTCGGCGACCCGTCCGCGCAGGGCCACGACGTCTTCGGCGCTGTAGTCGCGCTGGATGCCGTTCCAGCGGGCGTCGGTCTTCCAGCTCGTCTCGAGCTCGGCGGCGGTCTGCGTCTGCTGGCCGGGACGGGTGCCGTCTGCGGGGCGGGTGGTGGTGCTCATCTCGATGCTCCAATGCGGTCGAATTCTTGCTTGGGTTCGACTCTGGGGCCTGCGCAAGCGTTCTTCTCCTGGAATCTCGGCAGAAATTTCCCGCTTCTTCTGTTTTCTCGAAGAACCGCTTCTGCGACACTGCTGAGATGACGACGACGTCCCTCTCCCCCGCCCACGATGGATTCATGCTCGACTCCCTCACCATCGGCCGCCGCATCAGGCAGCTGCGCACCGAACGCGGCCTCACCCTCGACGAGCTCGGCACGGCCATCGGGCGCGCACCCTCGCAGGTGTCGGTCGTCGAGAACGGACGGCGCGAGCTGAAGCTCGGCGAGCTGCAGCGCTTCGCCTCGGCGCTCGGCGTCGGCGTGCAGCAGCTCATGAGCGCGGAGCCGCCGAGCGAGCGGGCCGCCCTCGAGATCGCGCTCGAGCGCGCCCAGCGCGGGCCGCTGTTCGCGTCGCTCGGGCTCGCACCGCTGCCCCTCCGCAAATCGCTGAGCGACGACACGATCCGCACCATCCTCAGCCTCCACCGCGAACTCGAGCGGGTGCACACCGAGCGGGCCGCCACCCCCGAGGAGGCACGACGGGCGAACACGCTGCTGCGCAAGTCGATGCGGGCCCGCCACAACTACTTCGCCGAGCTGGAGCAGATGGCGGCGGGGTTGCATGCCGCGGTGGGGCACACCGGTGGTCCCCTGTCTCAGCGGGTCGCATCCGATCTGGCGTCGCATCTCGGGTTCACGCTGCACTACGCGGGCGACCTGCCGGGCTCGACCCGTTCGGTCACCGACCTCCGCAACGGGCGCATCTACGTGCCGCTCGGGCAGAGCCCCGACGCCGACCCGCGCTCGGTGGTGCTGCAGGCGCTCGCTTCGCACGTGCTCGGGCACGCGGAGCCGCGCGACTACGGCGAGTTCCTGCAGCAGCGGGTGCAGACGAACTACCTCGCGGCGGCGTTGCTCGTGCCCGAGGGGGCGGCCGTGCGCATCCTGTCGGAGGCGAAGGATGCGCGGGAACTGTCGGTCGAAGACCTGCGCGACGCGTTCGGTGTGAGCTACGAGACGGCCGCGCACCGGTTCACGAACCTGGCGACCGAGCACCTCGGCATTCCGGTGCACTTCTTGAAGGTGCACGAGTCGGGGTCGATCTCGAAGGCCTATGAGAACGACAGCGTGCAGTTCCCGACGGATGCGCTCGGTGCCGTCGAGGGGCAGACCGTGTGCCGCTTCTGGAGTGCGCGGCGGGTGTTCGACGTGGAGGACAGGTTCAGCCCCTACCACCAGTACACCGACAAGCCGGCGGGCACCTACTGGTGCACCTCACGCATCCAGCCCTCCGCCCGCGGGCAGTTCTCGGTGTCGGTGGGCACGGCGTTCGCGCACGCGAAGTGGTTCCGGGGGCGCGACACCTCGCACCGTTTCGCGTCGACCTGCCCCGACGAGTCGTGCTGCCGGCAGCCGCCCGCGGGGCTCGCCTCGCGGTGGGAGGGGCAGGCGCACCCGTCGGCCCGCCTCAACTCGTCGCTGCACGCGGCGATGCCGACCTCGGGGTTCACGGGGGTGGACACGACGGAGGTGTACGAGTTCCTCGAGCGGCACGCGCCCGCGCCCACGCCCGCGCCCGCGACCACCCGCTAGAGCGGCGGCAGCTTGGCGAGGGCCGCGTCGGCGTTCGACTCGCTGACGCCGAGCTTGTCGACGAGGAGGGTGCGGGCGGGCGCGGAGTCGCCGCGCTTGAGCGCCAGGTACGCGGCATCCGCGTCGGGCGCGAGGTCGGCGGTGGGCGCCTTCGTGACGCCGAGCTGGTCGGCGAGCTGCTGCGCGGTCTCGACGCCGTACGCGTCGCGGATCGCTGTGGGGAGGCGGTAGCCGCCGAGGAGTCCGAGATCCATGAGGTTCCTTCCGTGGTGCCCTCACCGTACGTCCGCCGCGTCCGCACCGCTGGCGGGTTGACAGCGGGCGCTGATCGCGCCGCACGCGGTGGCGCCGCGACGCTCCTCACCGACCGGGCCGCGGGGGCGCGGGGCTGACGCACCCGCGCGGTCAGGGAGACACCGCGTCGCCGAGGTACGAGCCCTCGCCCGCCTCGAGGCGGGAGCCCACGTCGTGACGGTCGCCCTCGAGGGCGATCTCCCCGTGCCGGAGCACGATCGCGCGGTCCGACGCGCCGAGTGCCACGCGGGCGTGCTGTTCGACGAGCAGCACGCCGGTGCCGTCGCGGTCGGCCATGCTGCGCACCGCACCGAGCAGTCCGGTGACGATCTGCGGAGCGAGGCCGAGGCTCATCTCGTCGAGCATCAGCAGGCGCGGTCGGCGCACCAGAGCCGCGGCGAGCGCCACCATCTGCTGCTCGCCACCCGAGAGAAGAGCGACCCGGCGGCGCCAAAGCGGTCGCAACGCCGGCAGCAAGTCGACCACGTCGTCGTTCTTCCTCACGCGCGATCGCTGGGCGAGGCGCAGCGTGTCGGCGACGCTGAGCTCGCCGAACAGCCCGCGGTCGTCGGGCACCATCACCATGCCGCGCCGCGCGAGGCGACTCGTGGGCTCCTTGCCGGCCGCGCGCCCCAACACCCGCACCGAGCCGCCGATGGGGCGCACGAGCCCCGCGACCGTGAGCAGCGTGGTCGTCTTGCCCGCACCGTTCGGCCCGAGCAGGGCGACCACCTCGCCCTCGGCCACCGAGAACGAGACGTCGCGCACCACCTCGACCCCGCGGTACCCGCCGACCAGCGAGTCGACCTCGAGAACCTTCTCGCTCATCTCGATCCCTCCGTGCTCTTCTCGATCCCGCTGTTCCCGGTCGTGGCCGACGGATGCTCGTCCCCGTCATCGGGAGCGCCCAGATAGGCCGCCATCACGGCCGGCGACGAGCGCACCTCGCTCGGGGTGCCCGTCGCGATCACCCGCCCGAACTGCAGCACGACCACGCGATCGCAGATGCCGAAGACGAGATCCATGTCGTGGTCGACCAGCAGCATCCCGAGCCCGTCGTCGGCGAGCCTGCGCAGGTGGCGACCGAGGTGGCGGCTCTCGGTCGAGTCGAGCCCGGCCGCCGGCTCGTCGAGCAGCAGCACGATCGGGTCGCTCACCAGGGCCCGCGCCACACCCAGCAGCTTCTGCTGCCCGAGCGAGAGCGTCGAGGGCGCGTCGTCGAGGCGGCCGTCGAGCTCGAACGCCTCGAGGAGACCCGGAGGAACGTGCACGGCCCGCCGGCTCCGGCGCCGGAACACGTCGTCGACGAAGGTGCGCACGGGTCGACCTGGCCGGATTCCCACGTCGATGTTCTCGCCCACCGTCAGGTCGCCGAACAGGTCGGGGCTCTGCCAGGTGCGTTCGAGGCCGAGTCGCGCGATGCGGTGCGGCGCCGCGCGGCTCACCGTGCGCCCGTCGATCGTGACCTCGCCGGCCCGCGGGGTGAACCCCAGCACGCCGTCGATGAAACTCGTCTTGCCGGCCCCGTTCGGGCCGATCAGGCCCACGATCTCGCCCGGGGCCACGTCGAGGTCGACGTCGCTGACCGCGACCACACCGCCGTAGCGCACGGTGGCGCCGCGCACCGAGAGACCGGTGCGCGCATCCGTCGTGTCAACCATGGTTCGCCTCCACTCGCTCGGGCACGGCGGTGCTGGTCGCGACCGGCGGCTTGACCGCCTCCGTGAGGCGCGGTCGCCTGCGCAGGAAGCGGCGGCCCGCGAACGCCTTCGCCGTCGCGCCCGCGATGCCCTCGGGGTTCAGGATGGCGGTCAGCACGAGGGCGCAGCCCGAGAACAGCAGGTACCACGAGCCCGGGTCTTGGAACCAGCCGCCGATGAGCACATAGGTGACTCCTCCGGGCACCATGAGTGCGCCGACGAGGGCGCCGTACAGGCTCGTGATGCCGCCGAGGTAGGCGAAGGCGAGCAGCGGCAGGCCCACGGCGAGCACGTCGAAGGACGCGCTCGAGAACTGGCCGACGCTGTAGGTCATGAGCACACCAGCCGTGGCGGCGAGCACCGACGAGAACCCGAACACGAAGGCCTTCGTCTCGACGATGCCCACACCCACCGAGGCAGCCGCGCGCTCGTTCGAACGCACCGAGAGCAGCCGCACCCCGGTACGCCCGCCCGCCGCGCGCGACACGACGACGAGCCCGACGATGAGCACCGCGGCACAGAGCAGGATGAACGGCACGCGGGCCACGTCCGCCCCCGCTCGCACACTGAAGTCGATACCGAAGATCGTCGGCGCCGGGAGAGTGCCGAGTGCCGCCGGGTTGAGGGCCGGGTTGGAGAACAGTGCCGACTGCGCCGCCACGGCGAGCGCGAGCGTCACGACGGTGAGCTGGATGCCGACGGCTCGGAGTGCGGGGAGTGCCGTGAGCATCCCGAGCCCGGCGGCGACCGCGATCGACACGACGGCCGCGAGCGGGAACGGCAGGCCAGCGTCGATGGTGAGCCGCGCCACGAGGAGGCCCGCGGCGCCGGCGATGGCCACCTGGGCGATGGAGATCTGACCCGCGTACCCGGTGAGCACCACCACGGAGAGGATGAGCAGCGCGAAGATGAGCGACTGCGCGAACGCGAAGCGGTAGACCCCGTTGAACAGGAGGAGGCACACCGCGGTCGCCACGACGACCACGATCACCGGCCCGCGCACCGAGGTCGGTCTGAACACCGCGGGCAGGCGCCCCGCCACCGCGCCGCCGCGGCCTCCGCCGAGCGACGACGGGCTGACGATGAGCACGCCGATGATGAGCAGGAGCGGGATGAGGTCTTCCGCACCCACCTGCAGGGAGGCGGGATACCACGGCATCGTCTTGAGGTAGGTGACGAACGACTGGAGCACGCCGATGCCGAGCCCGGCGAGCGAGACGATGACCACCGACGCGAAGCGGGCGAGCAGCGCGGCGGCGAGTGCCGGCACGATGTACAGCGTCATGGTGATGGGGTTGAGCGGCACGAGCGGAGCCACGGTGACGCCGACGATGCCGGCAATGAGACCCGACAGCGTCCAGGCCCGGAGCGCCAGCAGGTCGGCCGAGTAGCCCATCAGCGTCACCGCGCGGGTGTTGTCGGCGTAGGCCGCGAGGGCGATGCCCTGGCGTGCGAAGCGCAAGTAGGCCCACACCGCGACGACGATCACGGCGAACACCAGCAGCGCCTCGACCCGGTTCGCGGGTACGGTCTGCCCCGCGATGGTGATGGTGTCGGCGCTGAACCACGACGCGACGACCACCTGGCCGGTGCCGAACTGGATGGCGACGATGGACTGGATGATCGTGGTGATGCCGATCGACGCCACGACCCCGGCGAGCTGCGGCGCGTTGCGCAGCGGCCGGAACACGAGGACGTACGCCAGCAGCGACAGCAGCACCGACGAGAGCACGCCGGCGGCGATCGCTACCGGTGCGCTGGCGGGCCCCCCGGTCTCGATCGTGCTCGGAATGCCCACTACCGGAAGGTGGAGCGTGCCCGTGTCGCGCATGGCGTGGTAGACGTACGCGCCCCACATCGCGATCGCCCCCTGCGCCAGGTTGATCACCCCGGTGCCGCGTTTGGTCGCGACGACGGCGAGACCGAGCCCGCCGTAGGCGACTCCGGCACCGAGGCCGAGCAGGGCGAAGAGCATCCAGTCCATCGGGCCGGCCTCAGTTCTCGTAGAGCGTCGCGATGTCGACGAACTCGCCGGAGACGGGCTTCAGCGTGCCGCCCTCGACGGAGTAGACGAGCAGGCCGGGGGCGCAGATGGAGATGCTGTCGGGCCACTGCTCGCCGTCGCAGGTGAGTGGCTGCCCCATGAAGCTGTCGACGCCGGAGACCGCCTTCAACGCGGTGGTCAGCGACTCGGGGGTGACCTCGCCGTCGATGCTGCGGGCCACCGTGGCGAAGTCCTGCATCGTGGAGTAGGTCATCTGGGTGAAGTTGGTGACGTTCGCGGCCGGCTGGCCCTCGACCGCCTTCCGGTAGCTCGCGATCTGCTCGCCCGCCTCGGCCGGGATCGACGAGGTGTCGTCGGGCACGTAGAGGTCGGAGTCGGAGAGCACCCCCTCCGCCGCCGCCGGGTCGGCGGTGACGAACTGCCCGCAGCTGCCCGCGAAGATCTCGCCCTGGTAGCCGAGCGTGCGGGCCGCCTGCACGAAGGCGGTGCAGTCGGGCTCGGGCGCGATCATGAACACCGCGTCGGGGTCGTCGGCGACCGCTGAGGCGAAGGCCGCCGTGTAGTTCGGCGACGTGGGGTTGTAGAAGTTCTTCGTGACAGTCACGCCGAGCGCCTCGGCCGCCGGGTCGAGCGAGGCGTCGGCGACCGAGCGGGTGACGGGGGAATCGGGGTTGAGGAACGCGACGGTCTTCACGCCGAACTCGTCTTTCAGCGTCTTGAGTGGCACGCCGTAGAAGGCGCCGGGTGCGGCGCCGAAGAACCACGCGTTCGGGCTGTTCGTCTGCGCGGCGCCGAAGGGGGTGTGACCGATGAACGGGATGCCCGCCCCGGCCAGGATCTCGAGCGCCGTGTCGGAGCTCAGGTCGATGCCCTGGATGACGGCGACGACACCGTCGTCGACGAACTGGTTCGCGCACTTGACGGAGGCGGCGGGGGTGCCGTCGACGTTGCAGACCACGAGGTCGATCGGCTGACCTTTGATGCCCCCGTCGGCGTTGACCTGCTCGATGCCGACCGTGCCCCCGGTGCCGAAGTCGGGGAACGCCAGCGCGCCCGACCCCTGGTTGAGGAACCCGACCTTGATGGGTGTACCTGTCGCCGCCGAGGTGGAGACCGGCTCGGAACCGCCGGAACCGTCGGTGGCTCCGCCGACGCCGGAGCACGCTGCCAGCGCCAGCGCGGCGGCGGCGACGCCGACGACGGATAGATGCTTGGTGAATCTCATGTGTTCGACCCTCGCTTCGACCGCAACTCTGCGGTGGTGTGTGATGCAGGACTCCCTCGTCCTCGACAGCGACAGTACGGCTCGACTCCGAGGCCCCCTATAGCTGTTGCGACCACGATGCTGCTGCATGCATGTGTCGACGAACCATGCCGACTCAGTCAGCGACGAGACCCCCGTTGATGCTGAGGTGAGCGCCGGTGACGAAGCTCGACCGCTCCGAGCTGAGCACGACGATCATGTCGGCGACCTCGTCGGGCGTGCCGTTGCGCCGCAGCGGAGTGCGCGCGGCGAGCGCCTCGCGTTCGACCCCTGCCGTCATGGGCGTCTCGATCGTGCCGGGGTTCACGCAGTTCACCGTCACGCCCATCGGACCGACGTGCACGGCGAGCGACCTGGTGAGACCCATCACGCCGGCCTTCGAGGCGACGTAGGCCGAGCCCGCCGCCAGCCCACCCGTCTGAGCCGCCATCGAGCTCAGCAGCACGATGCGACCCCAGCCGTTTCTGCCCATGAGGGGCGCCGCCGCCTGGGCGCAGAGGAACGAGCCGCGCAGGTTCACGGCGACCACCCGATCCCACTCCTCCGCGCTCAGCTCGGCGGGCGGCCGGGTCTCGAAGACGCCCGCGGAGCACACCAGGATGTCGACCCGGCCGAAGGCCTCGATCGTCGTGTCGAACACCCGGTTCACACTGCCGGGGTCGGCGACGTCGGCGGCGAGCGCGAGCGCCGGGGTCTCCGGGTCGCCGGCCTCGACCACCACCTTCTCGCGATCGACGGCAACGACCCGGCAGCCCTCGCGGGCCAGCCGACGCGCGGTCGCTCGGCCGATCCCGCTCGCCGCGCCCGTCACCACGGCGACCCTGCCCTCGATCTCCAGATCCATCGACGCCTCCGAGACTGCGCGCCTCCGTGGCGCTGGTCGATGACGTTACATCGGCGCGTGGGAGAGGCAGAATGTGCGGATGACCCATGATCAGGCAGCGCACCAGGCTGTCGACGACATCCTCGCCGACCAGCTGACGCTCATGACCCTCCTCGCCGAGTCGGCCCCCGCCTCGCAGGTGCTCGCCGTCGCGGAGTCGATCGCGAAGCGGGCGTCGACCGAATCGGCCCGCGGTCGCCTGCGCGAGCAGACGCTAAGGGTGAAAGACCTGCTCGACCGGCGGGCGCGGCGCGACCGCGACCTCTCGGCGCTGTTCGACACGGCGAAGGACCTCGCCTCGCTGAAAGACCTCACCGCCATCCTCACGGCGATCGCAGCCCGCTGCCGGGAACTGCTCGGCACCGACCTCGCCTACCTCAGCCTCATCGACGAGTCGGGAACCGAGACCAGCATCCGTGTCACCGACGGCACGGTGTCACCGCTCCTGCAGCACCTGCGGCTACCGCTCGACGTCGGTGTCGGCGGCGCCGTGGCGCTCACGGGCATGTCGCACCAGAGCTCCGACTACCTCGGAGATGAGCGGCTCGGCCACAACGACGACGTCGATTCAGCCGTGGCGGCCGAGGGCATCCGCGCCATTCTCGGTGTGCCGCTGAAGGTGTCGGGGAACCTGATCGGGATCCTCTTCGCCGCGCAACGCGCGCCGCGCACCTTCGCCGCGGAGGAGGTGGAGATGCTCTCGTCGCTCGCCACACTCGCCGCGCTGGCGATCGAGAAGACTCAGCTCATCGACCGGTCGCGGGAGGCGCTGGTCGAGGTGGAGGGCGCCCACGCTGTAGCCCTCGAGCACCAGGCGGCGATCGACCGCAGCGCCGCCGCACACGACCTGTTCACCGCCATCATCTTCCGCGGAGGTGGCCTCGAAGAGCTCGCGACCGCACTGCACGACGTGCTGGGCATCCCCGCTGTGATCCTCGACGCCGACGGCCACGTGCTGGCCTCGGTCGGGTTCCACGACCACCCACGAGACCTGCCCGCCGTGCCTCCCCGCGATCCCGACGCGGGCATCCCCGCCACCGCGCGGGAAGGGGCCTGGACGGTCATCCCCATCGACGCCGTGCACGATCGGCTCGGCGCCCTCGCCCTCCTCCACCCCGAGCTGCTCTCCGACGTGAACGGCCGCATTGCCGCGCGAGCGGCGACCGTCGCCGCGCTGCTGCTGTTCTGGCGCCGGTCGGTCGCCGAGACCAGCGACCGCGACCGCAGCGCCTTCCTCGTGGACGTGGTCTCCCGGCCGGCCGGCGTCGAATCCGATCGCCCTCGGCCAGCCGCCTTCGCGAACCTCCCCGACGGCGGGGCATGGCACGTCTATGCCATCCGAAGCGAGGCGCCCGAGCGCCGGTTGCTGGCGGCGCTCACCCGGCAGCTGAGCACGAACCACATGATGCACGTGCGCTACGCCGATGAGCTGATCGTCGCGTTCTGGTCACCCGACCGCACCGTCGCAGCCTCCGACCTCGCCCCGCGTCTCAGCGACGAGCTCGGCGACGACGTGACCATCGGCGAGGCGACCAGCCCCTCCGGTCTCGGCGGGTTGCGCGGGGCGTACGACGAGGCGACCGTCTGCCTCAAGACCCTCGTCACCCTGGGCCGGCGCCGCACGGGAGCCGACCGCGCGCGCCTCGGCGTCGCCGGTCTCCTGCTCTCGGAGTCGCGCGACCTCGCCTCGTTCGTCACCGACCGCCTCGGCCCCGTGCTGGAGTACGACCGGCGGCGGGGCACCGATCTCATCCTCACGCTCGACGCCTACTTCCGGGCCGGGCGGTCGCTCGCCGAGACCGCGCAGACCCTGCACGTGCATCCGAACACCGTCACGCAGCGGCTGGCGCGCATCGACCAGCTGCTCGGGGCCGGCTGGCGCGACTCGGCGTCAGCGCTCGACGTGCAGCTCTCACTCCTCATCCACACGGTGATCGAGGGCCTCGACACCACATAGCTTCCCGCGCCACAGCAGCGAGCCGAGTATGGGTCGAACCACCATAGGTGGCCCAGCGACCCGACCGTAGGGTGAAGGAACTATGGCGACGATGTCAGCACGGGAAGAGCGGATCTGCGTGATCGGCGCGGGACTCATGGGTCGAGGGATCGCCCAGTCCCTCGCCCTCGGCGGCTGGTCGCCGGTGATCGTCGACCGGCTGCCCGAACTCACCGAGAAGGCGCTCCTCGACATCGAGACGAGCCTCACGGATGCGGTGGTCGCCGGCCGACTGACCGACGCGGATGCGCGCGGTGCGGTCGACCGCATCCGCACCTCCGACGACCTGGCCTCGGTCTGCTCCTCGGCCGACGTCGTTCTCGAAGCCGTCCCCGAGCAGCTGCCGGTGAAGCACACCGTGTGGCGGGAGATCTCGGAGGCCGCCCGCGACGACGCACTGCTGGCGACGAACACCTCGGCACTCGACATCGACGCCATCGCGGTGGCAGTCGCGGCGCCCGAACGCTTCCTCGGCATCCACTGGTACAACCCCGCCCAGCTCGTTCCGGGCATCGAGATCGTGCCGGGCAGCATGACCGGCGCCGAGACCGTCACCCGGGCGCTCGCGCTCATGATCGCCGCCGGCAAGAAGCCGATCGTGGTGGCGAACCGGCCGGGATTCGTCGGCAACCGGCTGCAGTTCGCCCTCATCGCCGAGGCGTTCCGGTGCCTGGAGGAGGGTGTCGCGACGGCGGAGAGCATCGACGAGATCGCGCGCTCCACCTTCGGCATGCGGCTCGGCGACTTCGGGCCCATCCGGCTCGCCGACCTCGGCGGGCTCGACACCTACGTCTCGATCCTCACCTACCTCACCGAGACCCTCGGCGAGCGCTTCGCCGTTCCGCCGCTGCTCCGCGAGCTCGTGGAGCGGGGCGACCTCGGGGTGAAGAGCGGGCGGGGGGTCTTCTCCTACGCGAACGGCGAGGGCGCGGCGCTCTCGGCCGAGCGCGACTCCGCCCTCGCCCGCCGACTCGAGCATCTGCATCACCCATGAAAGGACACAACATGACACTCGATGGAGAGACCATGACCCAGGCCGTGCAGGGAATCGCCGACCCCCGGTTCGAGAAGGTGCGCGCCTTGCTGGAGGAGAACATCCGTTCGGGTGCCGAGGTCGGCGCGTCGCTCGCCGTCGACTTCGGTGGCGAGATGATCGTCGACCTCTGGGGCGGGTACGCCGACGCCGCGCGCACAAAGCCCTGGACGCGCGACACCATCGTCAACGTGTGGTCGAGCACCAAGACCGTCACCGCCCTCGCCGCGCTCATCCTGGTCGACCGGGGGCTGCTCGACGTGAACGAGCCGGTCGCCACCTATTGGCCGGAGTTCGCGCAGAACGGCAAGGAGGCGATCGAGGTGCGGCACATCCTGTCGCACACCTCGGGCGTCTCGGGCTGGGACACCCCGTTCGTGATCGCCGACATGTACGACTGGGAGAAGTCGACGACGCAGCTCGCGGCGCAGGAGCCGTGGTGGGAGCCCGGCACCGCCTCGGGGTACCACTCGCAGACCATGGGCCACCTCGTGGGCGAGGTCGTGAGGCGGGTGAGCGGCAAGACGCTCAAGGAGTTCGTGCGCACCGAGATCGCCGAGCCGCTCGGCGCCGACTTCCAGATCGGGGCACTGCCGGGCGACGACGACCGCATCGCCGAGATCGTGCCGTTCAAGCGGCGCGCGTTCGACATCAGCACCATTCCGCCCGGCAGCCCGCTGTACAAGTCGCTCGTCGGGCCCCAGGGCGACCCTAACTCCGCCAACACCGAGGCGTGGCGGCGCGCCGACATCGGCGCCGTGAACGGCCACACCAACGCCAGGGGCCTGGCACGGGTGATGTCGACGATCTCGCTCGGCGGAACGGTCAACGGCGTGCGGCTGCTCGGCCCCGACACCGTCGACCTCATCTTCGAGGAGCAGGCGAACGGGGTCGACCTCGTGCTCGGGGTGCCGCTGCGCTGGGGCATCGGCTACGCGCTGCCCGAGGCCCAGACCGTTCCGGTCATCCCGACGGATGAGCGGATCTGCTTCTGGGGCGGATGGGGCGGGTCGATGATCGTCATGCACCCCGACCGCGGCCTCACCATCTCGTACATGATGAACAAGATGTCGGACGGGGTCATCATCTCCTCCGACATCTCCAACTCGTACATCGCCGCCATCTACGAGGCGCTGGCCTGACCCATGCGTGCAGTCATCGCATCCCGCCCCGGCCTGCCCGAGGTGCTCGCCCTCGTCGATCGGCCCCGGCCGGTCGCCGCTCCCGGCGAAGTCGTCGTGCGGGTGGAGGCCGCGGGCGTGAACCGCGCCGACCTCTCCCAGCGCGCCGGCAACTACCCGCCTCCGCCCGGGGCCTCCGACGTGCTCGGGCTCGAGTGCGCGGGCGAGATCGTCGAGCTCGGCGAAGGGGTTCACGACCGGCAGCTCGGCGAGAAGGTGTGCGCCCTGCTCCCCGCCGGCGGGTACGCCGAGTTCGTGGCGGTGCCCGCGGGCCAGGTGGCCCCGGTGCCGGCAGGCCTGTCGATGATCGAGGCGGCGGCGGTGATGGAGACGGCCGCGACGGTGTGGTCGAACGTGTTCTGGGTCGGGCGACTCGACCGCGGCGACACGCTCCTCGTGCACGGCGGATCGAGCGGCATCGGTACGATGGCCATCCAACTCGCGGCCGCGGCCGGAGCGACGGTGGTGACGACCGCCGGCACGGAGGAGAAGCTCGAGGCCTGTCGCACGCTCGGCGCCGCCCTCGCCATCAACTACCGCGAGAGTGACTTCGTCGCCGAGATGCGGGCGCGGGGTCTCGAGGCGGATGTCATCCTCGACCTGGTCGGAGCATCCTATCTGCGACGGAACGTGGAGGTGCTGGCCGCCGACGGGCGGCTCGTGGTGATCGGACTGCAGGGCGGCGCGACAGCCGAGCTCGACCTCGGGGCGCTGCTCGTGCGCCGGGCCTCCGTGACAGCGACCTCGCTGCGCGCGCGGCCCCTGCCCGAGAAGGCGATGATCGTGCGCGGCACCGTCGAGCACGTCTGGCCGCTGCTGGAGTCGGGCGCCGTGCGCCCCATCGTGCATCAGACCTTCGACCTCGCCGACGCCGCCGAGGCGCACCGCGTGCTGGAGCGCTCCGACCACATCGGCAAGGTGGTGCTGACGCCGTGATCGTCGACCAGCGAACCTACACCGCGCGGCCGGGCCACCTGCAGGAGTTCGTCGACGCCTTCCAGGCGCAGGGACTCCCGCTGTACACCGAGTACTGCGGCACCCTGCTCGGCTACTTCACCTCAGAGAGCGGCACGCTCAACCAGGTCGTGCACCTCTGGGGCTACAGCGACGCGGCCGACCGCGACACGCGGCGGGCGGCGCTCGGGCGCGACCCGCGGTGGCGCGCGTTCCTTGAGGTGGCGCTGCCGCTGCTCGTGGGGCAGGAGAGCCGGTTGCTGAAGCCGACGGCGTTCTCACCGCGGTTCGAGCCGCCCGTCTCACCGGTGGGGCGCTGACCCATGGACCTCGGACTCGCCGGGAAGGTCGTCGTACTCACCGGCGCGGCCGGCGGCATCGGGCGCCACACCGCCCAGCGCTTCGCCGAGGAGGGTGCCACGGTCGTCGCCGTCGATCGCGACGCGGCGGCGCTCGACACGCTCGTGGCCGAGCTGCCGGGTGGCGGCCACCTCGCGCTCGCGGCGACGCTGACGGGCCAGGACTCCGCCGAAGCCGTGGTGGCGCGGGTGCTGCGCTCGCGTGGGCGTATCGACGTGGTCGCCCACCTGGCGGGCGTGCTCGAGACCATCCCGGTGCCCGAGGTCGACGAGGAGCAGTGGGACAGGCACATGAACGTGAACGTGCGCGCCACCTTCTTCCTCACCCGCGCGGCGGCCGAATGGATGCGCGCCGAGAACGTCGCAGGGCGCATCCTCATCATGTCGTCGGGGTCGTGGTTGTCGGGCGGCATGCCCACCCGACTCCCCTACGCCACGTCGAAGGGCGCGGTGACGACCATGGCGCGCAGCCTCGCGAAGGAGTACGGGCCGGCCGGCATCACCGTCAACTGCGTCGCGCCCGGACTCATCGACACCGGAATGATGCGCCTCGGTCTCACGGCGGAGCGCCGTGCCGAGATGGAGGCGGCCACGCCGCTCGGACGCTTCGGGTTGCCCGAAGAGATCGCGGACACCACCGTGTACCTCTGCTCGGCTCGCGCCTCGTTCGTGTCAGGGGCGACCGTCAACGTCTCCGGCGGCAACACGCTCTACTGAACCCCGTTCATCCGCTCACCCCTTCATCCGCCGCCCCGTTCATCCGCTGCGAAAGGCGCCTCGCCATGACTCCTCCCTCCCCCGCCGTGCTGCCACGGCCGCTGCAGTCGCTCGAAGTGAAGCAGATCGGCCTGCTCGTTCCCGACCTCAAGGCCGCCCTCGCCCAGTACAGCCTGCTGCTCGGCCGCGACGACTGGTCGATCTTCACCTACGGCCCCGGCAGCGTCGACCACCTCACCTACCGCGGCGAGCCGAGCAGCTACCGGATGCGCCTGGCGTTCGTCGGCGCCGGGCCCCAGATCGAGCTGGTCGAGAGCCTCGACGGGCCGAACATCTACACCGAGTGGATCGAGCGCCACGGCTACGGCATGCACCACTTCGGCTTCTACGTCGACTCGATCGCCGACACCACCGTCGCGATGCAGGCCGAGGGCTTCGAGCCCATTCAGACGGGCTCCGCCACGGGCCAGGACGGCGACGGCGGCTACGCCTACTTCGACACCGAGAACCTGCTCGGCGCCATCACCGAACTCATCGAGGTGCCGTCCCGGCGCCGACCGACCGAAAGGGTCTGAACCCCCATGTCACAGGAGATCACCGGCGCGACCCGCCTCTGCTTCGTCGTCGCCGACCCGGTGCGCCAGCTGCGCACACCTCAGGTGCTCAACACCGTCTGGGAGACCCGCGGGCTCGACCTCATCACTCTGCCCGCGCATGTTCCGGCCGACGGACTCTCCGACTTCGTCGCCGGGATGCGGTCGAACGAGAGCGTCAGCGGCGCGGTCATCACGGTGCCCCACAAGCAGTCGGTGATCGAGCTCTGCGATGAGCTCGGGCCGAACGCGGCGATC
This sequence comes from Herbiconiux sp. SALV-R1, assembly GCF_013113715.1. GTDB lineage: Bacteria > Actinomycetota > Actinomycetes > Actinomycetales > Microbacteriaceae > Herbiconiux. The sequence continues at coordinate 598,623 of NZ_CP053344.1, read as the reverse complement.
GTCGGGGCGGTGAACGTGGTGCGGCGCACTCCGACGGGTCGCCTGGTGGGCGAGACCTTCGATGGGCTCGGATTCGTGGCGGGCCTGCGGGCACGGGGTTTCGAGCCCAACGAGCGGCGCGCCCTGGTGCTCGGTGCGGGCGGTGCGGCGAGCGCCGTGGCTGTGGCGCTGCTCGGCGCCGGCGTCGAGCGCCTCGACGTGAGCAACCGCACCCCTTCGCGGGCTCGTGCGCTCGCGGAACGCCTGCGATCGGCGTTCCCGTCAGCCGATATCGGCACGGGCCTCTCGCGCGTCGCCGACGCGGAGCTCATCGTCAACGCCACCTCGACCGGCATGTCGCCCTCCGACACCTCGCCATTGCCGCCCGAGCTCTTCCCGGCGGGTGCCCTGGCGGCCGACGTCGTGATGAGCGCCGACCTCACCCCGTTCCTCGCCGCAGCCGCCTCCAGCGGTGCCCGAACCCACGACGGCTTCAACATGCTCACCGGTCAGATCGGCCTCATCGCCGACTACCTCGCTGCGTAAGGGGCGCGGGGCCGTCGCGCGCATCCGTGTCGTGCTCCCGGCCGTGCTGCCCGCGCCCGCCTGCGCGCCCTGGTCAAACCCCTCCCCCCTCGGGCACACTGGCACCACACCCGCGACCGAAGGAGCACGACGTTGAGCACCGAAGAGATCATCCTGGGCGACCTGCCCGCCGGCATCGTCCGCGCCGACGAGGCGTTCAACGGCCGCGTCTGGAACGTGCTCGGCCACACCTACACGACGAAGATCGAGAGCGCGAGCACCTACGCCTGGCTCTCCTATGACCCCGCCGGCACCGGCGTTCCGCCGCACGTGCACCCCACCCAAGACGAGTTCATCTACGTCTTCGAGGGCGTCTACACCCTCTACCTCGACGGCCAGTGGACCACCGCCGGCCCCGGCGACCTCGTGCAGATGCCGCGCAACATCCCGCACGCGTACTACAACAAGCAGGAATCGGATGCGAAGTCGCTGTTCTGGGTCAGCCCCGGCGGCAAGCTGGCGAACCTGTTCAGCCTCCTCCACAACGTCACCGACCCCGACGAGGTCGTGCGTCTGTCGGCCGCGAACGGCGTCGACTTCCTCGCCCCCGGCACGGTCGAGGGGGCATGACGGGGGCCGCTCTGCCGCGCATCGAGCCGTACGGACCCCACCCCGACCAGCACACCGAGTGGTGGTCGGCGGCTCCGGATGCTCCTGCCGGGCCCCGCGGCACGGTCGTGCTGCTGCACGGCGGCTACTGGCGCGAGCGCTTCACCGCGTCGCTCATGCATCCGCTCGTGCCCTCCTTCACCGCCCGGGGCTGGACGGTCGCCAACCTCGAATACCGCCGCGGCCCCGGCACCTGGCCCGAGATGCGCGACGACCTCGCCTCGGCGCTAGCGGCGGTGCGTTCGCGCGCCCTGCCGTCCCGCTGCCTCGCCCTCGTGGGCCACTCGGTCGGCGGCCAACTCGCCCTCCTCGCCGGCGAGCCCGGCGACGCCGTGGTGGCCCTGGCCCCGGTGACCGACCTCATCCGCGGCTACCGCGAGGGCATCGGCGACGGCGCCGTCGCCGAGTTCTTCGGTGCCTCCCCCGAAGAGGCCCCCGACACCTACGCCTCGGCCTCCCCCCTCGCCCAGGCACCCCCGCGCGCACCCACCCTCATCGTCCACGGCACCGACGACACCCGCGTCCCCCTCTCCCACACCCACGCCTACGTGTCCGCCGCCCGCGCCGCGGCCGCCGACGTCACCCTCCTCGAGTTGCCCTCCCTCCCCCACCTCGACGCCATCTCCCCCGACGCCCCCCACTGGCCCGCAGTTCACGACTGGCTCGACGAACGGGCGAACCGGTAGCCCAGCTCGAACCGGCCGGGCGGGAGCGGGCCCAGGCGCGTTCAGAAAAGCAAACGTCGCGGCATCCGAGCCTCCTACGAGGAAGGATGCGGCGAGGTTTGCGTTTTCGAACCAGTCACCGGGGAACGCGGACGGGGTTCTGCGACGCCTCACTCGAACCGCTGCAGGTACTCGACGAACGCCTGCTCGGCTACCGCGGAGAAGGGGTAGGCGAGCTGCGCCTCGACGTCGGGGACGTCGGCGTCGCCGATGTCGCGGAGGAGGTGCACCGTGCCGGGGAGCTCCACGAACCGGGCGACGCCCGGCGCGAAGCCGTCAGCGATTGCCACGACCCCCGACCCCGGCGTGCCGTCGCCGCACGGCGTCTGCACGTCGCGGGTGCCGCAGGTGATGAGGGTCGGAACCGTGACCCCGGGAGAGAGGCCGGGTGAGTAGACCTCGTCGGCATCCTTCCCGTACTGCGAGCGGTACGACTTCGACTGCAGCATCGCGACGGGCTCGAACTCGTAGAACGCGAGCTGCACCGCCGATTGCGTGACCGCGGTGAAGCCCGTCGCCTCGGGCAGCGGCGGCGGGCCGGGAGCGGCGTACGGCGGCGCACCCGACCGCAGTTCCTCGACGCCCGCCGCAGCCCACGCCTTCAGCACCTGCGCATCCGAAGCCGTGACGTCACCCGCAGCGACCGCGGCGTCGAGCTGCGAGGTCATCTGCGCGATCACCACGTCGAACAGCCGCGCGTAGCTCGGCTCGAAGAGCACGAGTCCCGCCGGCACCGGCCCGTCACCCGGATGCGCGTCGAGGTCGAGCGCGATCGCCCCACCCTCGCTGTGCCCCACGACTATGAGCCGGCTCGCGTCGATCCCGGGTTGCGCCGCCAAGAACGACAGCGCATCCCGCGCCGGCTGCACCCGCAGCGTGTCGTACCCGATGGTGGCGAGCACATCCGGGTCTGAGGCATAGGCCCCCAGCCCGGTCGCACCGACCCCGAGTTTGTCGTAGCGGAAGGATGCGACCCCCTGTTCGCTCAACCGGTCGGCGATCCAGCGGTACAGCTCCGACTCGATCCCCACCCCGTTGCCGTTCCGATCCACGTTGCCTGTCCCCACCACGATGACGGCGGCCGGGATGCTCCCGCCCGGGTCGACCGGCCTCCGATAGCTTCCGTGAACGGTGACGCCCGCGCTCTCGAAGGTGACCTCCTGGTCTGACCCCACCCGCGCATCCGGTACCGGGGCGGTCGGGGTCGCCGTCGGCTGCGCCTCGCACGGCCCCGCCGCCATCGCGCTCGAGGTGGGCCCGCCGAGAGCGAGAACGGATGCGGTCAGCCCGACCGCCACGACGAGCCCGAGCACCCCGACCCCCGGCCTCCCCGCACCGCGCCCTGCGCGACCCCGGCGCACGAGCACACGCCTGAGCACCGCCGTCGCCGCAACCCCGCCGCCGAGCAGGAGCACGGCGACCAGGAGCAGCGGAAGGGCCCCCGACCCCGTGTCGGCGAGGCAGTCCCCGAGCCCGGCAGTCATCGGGCGCGCGCGGCGCCCGCGCCGCGGTTCAGCTCATCCATGCCCCCCAGTGTCACGACGCCCATCCACCCGAAGCAAGGCCCGCATCCGGACACGTCCGCTACAGGCCACCCGCCGCGGCCGGCTCACCCCACCACCGCATGCACCCCCGTCGCGATCGCGTAGATCGCGAGGCCCGCGATCGCCCCGACGACGGTGCCGTTGATGCGGATGAACTGCAGGTCTCGCCCCACCTGCAGCTCGATCTTCTGGGTGGTCTCCCGCGCATCCCACCGCTGCACCGTCTCACTGATCACCGACGCGAGGTCGTGCCGGTACTTCTGCACCGCGTACCCAGCGGCGTCGGCGATCCAGGCATCGATCTTGGCCGACAACGCCCGGTCGGCCGAGAGCCGCACCCCCACGTCGACCAGCGCCGACGCCGCCCCCACCCGCAGCTCGCTCGCGGGGTCGGCGAGCGCCGACGTCAGCGTCGCCTTCACGGCCTCCCAGACGCGCCCGGCGAAGGTGCGCATCCGCTCGCTCTCGAGCAGCGACGCCTTGATCTCCTCGACCCGCTCCGCCATCGCTGGATCGTGCTGCAACCGCTCGGTGAGGTCGACGAGGTACCCGTCGATCGCGACCCGCAACGGATGCTCGGGGTCGTCGCGCACAGCCCGCAGCACCCCGATCAGCTCCTTGTGCGCCCGCTCGTCGGCGAGCCCCTTCGCGAAACCGGGCACCCACCGCGGCAGGCGGGTGGAGACGACTTCGCCGAGGGCATCCGGATGCTCGGTCAGCCACGTCTCCGTCGCCTCGACCAGCGCATCCACGACCGCCCGCTGCTGCCCGGCGGCCACCAGCTCAGCACCGACGCGCCCGATCGTGGGCGCCCACTCGCGGTCGAACAGGTGCGTGCGCGCGAGCCGCTCGATGAGCCGCTCGACGTCGGCGTCGCTCAAGAACCGCAGCACGCCCTGCGCCACCACCGCGCCCTCGGCGCTCGCCCGCTCGGCGTTCTTCGGGTCGGCGAGCCAGGTCCCGAGGCGGTCGGCGATGCTGAAGGTGGCGAGCTTGCTGCGCACCACCTCGTCGGAGAGGAAGTTCTGCTCCACGAACTCGCCGAGGCTCACGCCGATCTCGTCTTTGCGGTTCGGGATGATCGCCGTGTGCGGGATGCGCAACCCCAGCGGATGCCGGAACAACGCCGTCACCGCGAACCAGTCGGCGAGCGCCCCCACCATCGCCCCTTCGGCGGCGGCGCGCACGTAGCCCAGCCAGGGGTACTGGTCTTGCAACCCGAACGCCACGGCGAACACGACCGCCGCGACGACGAGGAGCGCGGTGGCGAGCACCTTCATGCGGCGCAGTGCCGCCCGGCGTTGGAGGTCGGCGTCGGTGAGCAGGGTGTCGGGGGTGGTGATGGTCATGGTGGTCCCGTGGTCGTCGGTCCCCGGTCGCCCGAGAAGCTGTGGAGTCCCACCGTACGTCCGCGACCTCCGGTCGGCACGCAGCGTCAGCGGTCGGCCACACCCACCGCCCCGGCGGTCACGGTCGCCGCAGCGAGCCCCGCCATCGCCAGCCCCAGCCCCACCCAGCCGACCGACGAGAGCACCTCACCGATCAGGAACACGCCGAGCAGCGTCGCCACGACGGGCTCGAACAGGGTGAGGAGCGACGCGGTCGATGCCGAGACGTGCCGTAGGCCCCGCGCATACAGGAGGTAGCCGACGGCCGTCGGCACGAGCCCGATGTACAGCAGCACGCTCCAGGCAGCGACCTCGGTCACGCCCGGCACTCCCACCACAAGGGCGACCACCGCCAGAGGGATCACGGTCAGCCCCTGCACGGCGCCGATCACCGGGCCATCGGCGAGACCCTCGGGGCGGCGGGGCGACGGGAGGATGAGGCGCGACGTGGCGATCGTGAATCCCGCGTAGGCGATCCCGGCCAGCACGGCGACCGCCGAGCCGATCGCGAGCTGACCCGGGTCGACCGGAGACCCGACCGAAGACTGCCGCCCCGTCACGAGCAGCACCCCGCCGGCCAACGTCAGCGCGGCGGCCACCGACCATCTCCGACCGGGCAGCGCCGAGGCGGTGACGGCCTCGATCGCGCCCACCACGATGGGAGCGGAGACGATCGCGATCACCGTGCCGACGGCCACGCCCGCGAGGGCCATCCCGGAGAAGAAGGCGAGGATGTAGACGCCGAGGCACCCGGCCGCGACCGCGAGCAGAGGCCCGGCTCCGGATGCTCGGAACACCGCCCCGATCCTCCGGAACATCACCGCGCAGAGCACGATGCCCGACACCGCGAGGGTGAGAGCGCCGACCACCAGCGCACTCACCTGGGGCACGAGCGCCGCTGCGGCACCGGAGGTGCCCCAGACCGTCGCGGCCGCGAGCACCCAGAAGCCACCGCGCCCGCGCCCGCGCGGTCGACCCGAACTCACGGTCACTCGGGCAGGCGCTCCCCGGAGACACGGTCGAACAGATGCCAGCTCCCGGGCCGCACCCGCAACGAAACCGCCGACGACTCGCTCACGCCGGCGAGGTTCGACGCCTCCACGACGCTCGTGAGGGCGATGCCGGCGGCGTCGAGCGAGACGATCGCGCGCGGCCCGAGCAACTCCACCAGCCCGACCGAGACACGGCTGCCCGACCCGGCGACGGTCTCCACCAGGAGATCGTCAGGCCGCACGCCCAGCGTCACCGCCCCGTCGGGGCTGTCGGTACCGAGCTCGAAGCGCAGTCCGTTGGGGGCCACGAATTCCCCGCGCACGAGCTCCCCGTCGATGAGGTTCATCTTCGGACTGCCCACGAACGCCGCGACGAAGGTGTTCGCCGGTTTGCCGTAGACCTCGAGCGGAGTGCCCTGCTGGGCGATCTTGCCCTCCCTCATCACGACCATGCGGTCGGAGAGGGTCATGGCCTCCTCCTGGTCGTGGGTGACGTAGAGCGAGGTAATGCCGAGCCGCCGCTGAATCTGCAGCAGCTCGGTGCGGGTCTCGACGCGCAGTTTCGCATCCAGGTTGCTGAGGGGCTCGTCGAACAGGAAGACGGAGGGCTGACGGATGATCGCCCGCCCGATCGCCACGCGCTGCTGCTGGCCGCCGGAGAGGTCTTTCGGCTTGCGGTCGAGCAGGTGGGTGAGGCCGAGCGACTCCGCCACCTCGTCGGCGCGCTTGCGCGCGGCGGCTCGCGGCTCCTTCGTGGCCCGCAGCGGGAAGGCGATGTTCTCGCGCACCGTCAGGTGCGGATACAACGCATAGTTCTGGAAGACCATCGCGACGTCGCGGTCTTTGGGTTCGAGCTTCGTCACCGTCTTGTCGCCGATGACGATCTCACCGGAGGTGATGGGTTCGAGCCCGGCGAGCATCCGGAGCGATGTCGACTTGCCGCACCCGGAGGGGCCGACCAGAACGGTCAGCGACCCGTCGGGCAGCTCGAGGTTGAGGTTCTCGACGATCTGCGTCTGACCGTAGCTCTTGTTGACGTTCGAGAATGTGACTGTTGCCATGAGATTCCACCAGACCTAAGACTTGACCGCGCCACCGCTGATGCCCTGCACGAGCTTGCGCTGGATGAAGAAACTGGCGATGACCACGGGGATCACCGCGATGAGGATCGCCGCGCTCATCGACCCGAGCTGCACACCCCGGAAGGTGTTGAAGCCGGCGATGGCGACCGGGAGGATCGCCGCCTTCCCGGGGGCGAGGATGAGCCCGTAGAACATGTCGTTCCACGACAGCGTGAAGCCGAAGATGGCGGCCGCCCCGATGCCCGGCAGCACCTGAGGGAGCACGACGCGCCAGAAGGCGCCGAACCGGCTGAACCCGTCGACCCGCGCCTGCTCCTCGAGCGACCGCGGCACCGCCTCGAAGAAGCCGATGAGGAACCAGGTGACCACGGGCAGCACGAAGCTGAGGTGCGCGAAGATCACCGGCACCAGGGTGTCGTTGAGCCGCAGCGCGTAGGCCATGGTGAGGAACGGGAACACCAGAACCGCCGGCGGCAGAACCTGCGCCGCGAGCATCCCGAACCGGGTGGCGGTGCCGCCGGCGCGGTACTTCGCGATGACGTAGGCGCCCATGCTGCCCACGACGACGCTGATCGCCACGGTCGTCAGCCCCACGATGGCGCTGCGGCCGGCGGCGTCGAGGATGCCCGACGACAGCACGTTCTGCCAGCTCTCGAAGGTAGGCGAGAACAGCACGAGATTGGGGTCGTTCAGCTGCCCCGGGGTCTTGAAGCTCGCCAGGGCGATCCAGATCAGGGGGAAGAGCACGAAGATCGCCGCCGCCCACAGCAGCGCGATCCTCGCGACCGCGAGTGCACTCACTCGTCTCATGCGCGCTTGTTCCTCTCGAGTCGGCGGAAGGCGATGACGATCACCGTCAGCACGACGGCCAGCACCACGAACGCCATCGACGACGCCTCACCCAGACGGAAGAACTGGATGCCGGTCTGATAGGTGAAGTACTGGATGGTCTGGGTCTCGGTGCCGGGCCCGCCGCGGGTCGTCGCGTAGACGTACTCGAACACCTTGAGCGCGTCGAGCGCCCGCAGCAGGATGGCGACGACGAGCACCGGGGCGAGCAGCGGCAGCACGATGCGGCGGAAGATGTACCACGGGCTGCCCCCGTCGACCCGGGCCGCCTCGAGCGGCTGCTTCGGGATCGACTCGAGGCCGGCGAGGAGCAGCAGCACCATGAACGGCGTCCACTGCCACACGTCGATGAAGGCGAGGGTGAACAGCGCCCGGCCGGGGCCGAAGAAGTCGTAGCTGATGCCGATGCCCCTCAGCAGCTCGGGGATCGCCCCGATCTGGTCGTTGAGCAGGAAGCGGAAGGTGAGGCCGACCGCGATCGGCGTGATGAACATCGGTGCCAGCAGCATCGACCGGGTGACGTCGCGCGCCCACTTCTGCTTCTGCAGCGACAGCGCGATGGCCAGCCCGATCACGAGCTCCAGTCCGACGGCCACCACGACGTACACGGCGGTGACGCCGAACGCCTCCCAGAACGCCGGGTTGGTGAAGGTCGAGAGGTAGTTCTCGAACCCCACCAGATCGGGCGCCCCGCGGTCGGTGAGCTTGTAGTCGGTGAAGCTGAGGTACAGCGCGTAGAGCAGGGGGAACCCGACGACCGCGATGAACACGGCCACGAGGGGTGCGAGCATCCCGTACTTGAATCTCACGTCTCGGAGCCCTTCCGCATCGCCGATCGCCGGGTTCCCATGCCTCAGCCCTGAGTCTTCTCGGCGGCCGACTGGGCGTCGCGCAGCGCGTCGTCGATGCTCTTCGTGCCTGCGACGGCCTCGTTCAGCTCGGTACCGACGGCTTGGATCATCTCCTCGCCGCCTGCTCCCTGGCTGAGCGGTGCAGCATCCGACAGAATCTGCTTGACGGCCTCGTAGTAGTCGGCTCCGAACCCGTCTTCGAGCACCGCCGGGTCTTCCAGCGTGCTCTCGCGGATCGCCGCGCCGCCCGCGCTCACGCGCTCGACGTCGACGGCCTTCGAGGTGATCCACGACGCGAACGCCCAAGCGGCGTCGGGCGCACCCGAGTTGCTCGGAATGGCCCAGCTCCAGGCGCCGAGCACCTGCTTGCCACCGGGCATCGGCGCCAGCTTGAACTGACCCGCGAGGTCTCCGGATGCTCCGGCCGGGTCGTTGAGGGCCGGCAGGTTCCAGTTGTAGCTGATCATCGACGCGGCTTCACCGCTCGAGACCGAGCGGAATGCCTCGTCGAAGGCCCAGTTGAGGCTGTTCGCCGGTGCGGCGTTCTGGTAGGCGTCGATGTAGGCCTCGAGCGCCGCCTTGGCCTCGGGGGTGTCGAGGGTGATGTTGCCCTCGTCGTCGTAGATCGACCCGCCGGCGGCGAACAGCCAGTTGGCCCACTCCTCGAAGATCTTGTAGCCGCGCTGGGGCTGCATGGCGATGCCCGCCCGGTCGGCGGTCTTCAGCGCCGTGACGTCGGAGACCAGCTCGTCGAGCGTCGTCGGCACCTGGAGACCCGCGGCTTCGTAGTCGGCGGTGTTGTAGAGGTAGCCCAGGGCGTAGTTGTAGAACGGCACGCCGTAGCGCACGTCGTCGACCGTGGTGATGTCGGTCAGCGGCGTGAAGAAGTCGGCCGCGTCGTAGTCGGTGGTCGAGTCGATGCGCTGGTCGAGCGGCTCGAGGAATCCGGCCTGGGCGAAGTCGACCATCCACGGGTTGTCGGCGACGATGAGGTCGTAGGCCGGGTCGGGCGACTGGAACGACGAGACGAGCTTGTCGCGCATCTGGTCGAAGGTGAGCGACTCGATGTCGACGGTGATGTCGGGGTAGACGGTGTTGAACTCCGACACGAGGTCTTTCACGATGTCGGTGTCGGGCACGTTCTCCATCAGGATGCGCACCGTGCCGCTGGTGTCTTCCGGGATGTTTCCAAGGCCGGAGGAGGTGACCTCGGCGGGACCGCCGGAGCCTGCGCAGGCAGTCGCCGTGAGCGCGATGGCTCCGGCCAGGGCCACGCCGGCGGCGAAACGACCGGACTTCTTTCTGAGTGACATGAGGGTCCTTTGCTGATGGGTGAGCTGGGTGGAGGGGTGGGTGGGGCGCGGCTGGGTGGGGCGCGCGGGTCAGTCCATGAAGGCGCCGCCGTTGATGGCGAGCGCCTCTCCGGTCATGAAGGCGGCGTCGTCGCCGAGGAGGAAAGCCACGACGCGGGCGACGTCTTCGGGCTCTTCGAGCCGGCCGAGGGGGGTGTCGTCGATCCAGAGCTGCTTGACCGCTTCCGGGTCGGTGCCGCGGAGGCCGGCCTCCCAGGCGAGTTCGCGCTCCTGCATCGGCGTGGCGACGTATCCGGGGCAGATGCTGTTGACACGGATGCCGTGCTCGGCGAGCTCGAAGGCCATCGCCTGGGTGAGACCCACCACGCCGAACTTCGACGCGACGTAGTCGGCGAGGAACGGCACCTTGCCCTGCTTGCCGGCCATGGAGGCGGTGTTGACGATGGCGCCGCGGCGGCCGGTGCGCACCATGGCGCGGGCGGCGGCCTGGCCGCAGACGAAGACGCCCTTGAGGTTGATCTCGAGGGTCTTGTCGTACTTCTCGATCGGCATCTCGAGAAAGCGCTGCATGAAGGAGATTCCCGCGTTGCTCACCCAGGCGTCGAGGCCGAGACGGTCGGCGACGTCGTCGGCGACCCGGGCAGCCGCCTCGGGGTCGCTCACGTTGAGCACCGCCGACTCGTGCTGCTGGCCGGCGCTCGTGTCGAGCGCGGCAGCGGCGGTGGCCGCGGCCTCGCCGTTGATGTCGGACACCACGACCTGCCAGCCCCGCTCGGCGAGGGTCGCCGCGATCGTGCGGCCGATACCGGATCCTGCCCCGGTGACGACGACGGTTTTCATGCTCGGGTTCTCCTTGCGATCGAGTGCGAGATGGGAGCGACTGCCGCTCCCAGTTCCCGCCATTCCTGGTAGGCGCGGTCGTAGACCGCGACCTTCTGCGGGTCGGGGACGACGGGCGCCCCCAGGGTGATGAAACGGGAGGTCTCGCTCCAGTCGTCGAGGGCTCCGATGCCGACGGCGGCGATGAGCGCCGCGCCGAGGGAGGCACCGGGGTGGTCGACGACCGGGAACATCTCGGTGCCGAGCACCTCGGAGTGAATCTGCTTCCACAGCGTCGACTTGCTGCCGCCGTTGGTGATCGAGACCCGGCCGAGGTCGATGCCCATGTCGCGGAACACCTCGACGTGGTGCCGGAAGCCGAACGCGATGGCCTCGAGCACGGAGCGGTACAGGTCGGCCTTGGTGTGGCCGAGGTGGAGTCCGGCGAAGGTGCCACGCAGGTCGGGGTCGTGGATGGGGCTCTTCTCGCCGAGGAAGTAGGGAAGGCACAGCACCTCGGCGGGCCGGCTGTCGGTCGCTGCGAGATCGAGGTCGACGAGGGGCTCTCCGCCGATCAGCCCCTGGTACCAGCGGATGAGGCTCCCGCTCGTGGCCATGCATCCGTTGGGCAGCCATCGGCCCGGCACCGGGTGCGCGTCGAGGTAGAGACGCTCGTCGACCACGGGCGCGTCGCTGGCCACCAGGATGTCGCCGGCGCCGCCGAGCTTCACCAGCCAGTCGCCGGGCTTCTCCACCCCGGCAGCGAAGGCCGAGAGCACGTGGTCTGCGCCGCCGACGACGAGGGCGGTGCCGGGGTTCAGCCCCGTGCGCTCGGCGAGTTCGGCGCTGAGCGACCCGGCCCGGGTGCCGGGGGCGAGCACGGGCGGGAGCAGGGCCGGGTCGAGGCCTGCGGCGTCGAGAACACGCGCCACCCGCTCCCCCGCGATGGTGAACAGGCCCGATTCCAGGGCCCAGTTCTGCTCGACGTGGGGCTCCGCGCCGAGCGCCATGAGCACCCAGTCGTACGAGCCGACGATGTGGCGTGCCTCGGCGAGGTCGCTCGGCCGGTGCTCGTGGAACCAGGCGATGGTGGGGGCCACCGACTGCTGGGTGAGGGCCGCGCCGGTGAGCGTCACCAGGTCGAGGTCGGCGAGCTGCTCGGCGAGGGTCTCGATCTGGTCGTTCGCCCGCGCGTCGTTCTGCAGCAGGGCCCGGCCGATGGGCTGGAGCCCGTCGTCGACGAGCACCACGGCGGGCACCATGCCCGAGGTCGCGATGGCGCCGATGGAGTCGGCGGCGACCCCCGAGACGGCGAGGATCTCACGGATGGAGTCGACGACGTTGTCGAGCCACTGACGCGGATCGGCCTCGGCGTGGCCGGCGTGCGGGCTGAACAGGGTGGCTTCGCGGGAGGCCTGGGCGACGATGCCGCCCTGAACGTCGAGCAGGATGGTCTTGGTGCCGGTGGTGCCGATGTCGATGCCGAGGGTGTGGCGGGTCATGCGGTCGCCCCCTGCTCGAGCGTCGAGCCGTGCGGGCCGGGTACGCACACCACCTCGACCCCGAGGGAGCGAGCCCCGACGAGCGCGGGGTGGTCGGAGGGGCCGTCGGTGACGATCGCCGTCACCGAGCTGAGGGGCGACACGCTGACGAGCTGCACGCGACCGAGCTTGGTCTCGTCGGCGACGACGATCACCCGGTCTGCCGCCTTCACCGCCGCACGCTTCACGCTGCCCTCCTCGCGGTGGTATTCGGAGACACCGCGGGAGGGGTCGACGCCGGCGATGCCCATCACGTAGGTGTCGCAGTTGTAGCGGGAGAAGATCTCCTCCGTCTCCGAGCCGATGAGGCTGAGCTCCCCGGGGCGTACGCGGCCGCCGGCCAGCAGCACGACGGTGTCGGGTTCGTCGGCGAGCTCGACGGCGACCAGGATGCTGGGGGTGACGACGGTGAGACCGAGACCGCGGCCCTTGATGGCCTTCGCGACGGCGAGCACCGAGCTGCCGCTGTCGAGGATGACCGTCTCGCGCGGGTGCAGCAGCTCCACCGCCGCCTCGGCGATGTGCATCTTGCCCTCGGCGGCCTCGGCCGCGCGGGTCTCGAACGAGGGCTCGGCCGCCTTGCCGCTGGAGAGGATGGCGCCGCCCACCACCCGGCGCACGATGCCCGAGGCCTCGAGCGCTTCGACGTCACGACGGATCGTCATCTCGGAGACCTTGAACTCCTCGGCGAGCGTGGCGAAGTCGATCTCACCCTCGGCCAGCACGCGCTGTTCGATCAATGCCCTGCGGGTCTTAGCTGCCATAGCTTCATCAAAACCAATGTTTGTTACTGATTCACACGATGACTGTTTCAAACATGTAAATTCGCATCATTTCGATCCAATGTATGTGAATATATGACACGTACCTCGTCGCGTCCAGTGCGACGCACGCACTCTTGAACGAAAGGCCCCGCTATGAGCGACTGGCTCGGATCTGTCTTCCCCACGACGAAACCCGTCATCGCGATGCTGCACCTGTCGGCCCTGCCCGGCGACCCCGGCTTCGACAGTGCCGCGGGCATCCGTGCCGTCGTCGACCGCGCGCGGGGCGAGCTCGCAGACCTGCAGGAGGGCGGGGTCGACGGCGTGATGATCTCGAACGAGTTCAGCCTCCCCTACCTCACGAAGACCGAGCCGATCACGGCCATCAGCATGGCGCGCATCATCGGCGAGCTGCTCGATGACATCACCATCCCCTACGGCGTGAATGTGCTGTGGGACGGCCGCGCGTCGATCGACCTGGCCGTCGCCACCGGGGCCCAGTGGGTGCGTGAAATTTTCACAGGCGTCTACGCCAGCGACTTCGGCCTCTGGAACACCAACGTGGGCGAGGTCGCCCGCCACCGCGCGCGCATCGGCGGCGCCGGCGTGAAGCTGTTCTTCAACATCGTTCCCGAATCGGCCAAGTACCTCGCCGACCGCGACCTCACCTCGATCACCGAAACCACCGTGTTCGCCACCCTCCCCGACGCCATCTGCGTCTCGGGCCTCACCGCGGGCGCCCCCACCGACACCCAGGCGCTCGCGACCGTCAAGGCCGCCGCCGGCACCGTGCCCGTCTTCGTCAACACCGGCGTTCGCGCCCACAACGTGGGCGACCAGCTCGCCATCGCTGACGGCGCCATCATCGGCACCTTCTTCAAGAAAGACGGCGTCTTCGAGAACCGCGTCGACCTCGCCCGCGTGCACGAGCTCATGGGCGCTGCGCGCGATGCGCGCGCCGGGTTCGCGCGGACGGAGTAGCCGGCGGCGCAGGGCGGTGCCCGACGTGGCGCGGTGCCGTTGCAGCGCGCCACGTCAGCGCGCGGGGTCCTGCTTGCGGGCTGCCTTCAGCGCGTAGAGGCGCCGGTCGGCGCGCTCGCGGATGGTGTGCGCCGAGTCGTCGGGCTCGGCGACGGCGATGCCGAACGACCACCCCTCTGGAATCGCTGCGCGCAACCGCTCGATCACGTCGAGAGCCTCGCGCTCGGCGGTCGCGGGCAGCACCAGGAGGAACTCGTCTCCGCCGATCCGCGCGACGAGATCGTACGGCCGGGTGGTCTGGCGGAGAGCCGCCGCGAACTCCACCAGGCGGCGGTCGCCTTCGGCATGACCCCGCTCGTCGTTGACGCGCTTGAAGTCGTCCAGATCGACGATCACCACGGCGACCGACTGCCCCGTGCGGGACGCTCTGGTGAGCTCCAGGTCGATGCGTGCATCCAGCCCCGACCGGTTGAGAAGACCCGTGAGCGGGTCGGTCGTGATCTCGCGGTCGAGCCTGCTGCGCAGGTACCCGGCGGCTTCGAGGCAGAACACCGACGCCAGCAGGATGTTGAACCAGGTCAGCAGCAGCGCATCCAGCGGGTTGATGATCACCGCCGTCAACGAGAGCGCGAACCCCGTCGCGGTCACCGCCCGAGCGACCCACCGGCGGTAGAACCAGCCCAGGTAGCACGCGAACATCGGGTAAAGCACGATGTTGTTGACGGATGCGACGGGCGCCGTCGACACCGCCATCTGCACCGAAGTGACCACGAAGAACACGCTGGCGCCGACGAGTCCGAGCCAGCGCACGAACAGGGCACCGAAGGCGATCGGGGTGGCGGCGAGCACGAGGGTGACCGCGATCCAGAACCACGTCCATCCGCTGCCGAGGGGGTTGTCGGTCGAGGTGATGGCGTCGAGCAGGCCGCTGGCCGCGATGACGACTCCCGCGGCCGCGGTGACCCACGCGAACGGCGGAATCCGCCGCCGGGCGAGCCATGCCCCCCAACGTCCCATCGCTCCCCCACCCGAACGCACTCGAACGCACCCGTCAGTGTCTCGAAGTCTAGGCGAGCCGCCGTGGCGCCTCACCGTATGCTGGTGTGCTTTCTTGCGTTCGCGACCCAGGAGGTGGAGCCATGCAAACCATCGTCACCGCCGAGTACGGCTCCCGCGCCATCGGCGTCGCCACCGCCGACTCCGACCACGACCTCATGAGCGTCTTCATCGAAGACCCCGAGTACGTGCTCGGCATCGAGACCATCGACACCCACGCATCCTCGACCGCGGCCGCCGGCGCTCGATCGACCCACGAAGACACTGACACCACGCGCTACCCCCTGCGCAAGTGGGCCCGGCTCGCCGCCGTCGGCAACCCCACCGTGCTGCTCCTGCTGTTCCTCGAGCCCCTCAAGAGCACCAAGCACTGGGAGGTGCTGAGGGGCATCCGGGATGCGTTCGTCTCGCGCGAGGCGCATCTCGGAACGAGCGATCGCCACGCTGGCAAGCGCAGTGACGTCCCGGGTGGACTCTGCTTCTGCAGTGAAGTGGTCGCCCGACTGGGTTGCATACGGCCGCCCGCACACCTGGCAGGAGCCAGACGGATGGCACGCTCGATGCAACGAGTGCCTGGCCGAATCGCCGATCTGCACCATCGAAGCGGACTGCGGGGCGTGGTTCGACGCTCATTGGCTGCGCGCGCATTCGGCGTAGACCCGGCGCACCCACTTCGCGCCCACACCTACGTTAGGGATGACTGCTATTCATAACCCTAGGAATCGTCACCTCTCGCCTGTACGTTTGACGACATGCGCGCATCCGGGACCGTTCACGCAGAACCAGCGTCGCAAAACAATGCTCCGAACTATCGAGTGAACTTCTGGCAGCAGGCGCGGTCGAGCGATTGGAGCCTCGAGGCTTTCGTGCTGACTGACGTCCGTGATGTGAGGGAAGCACTGGAGTGGGTCGAGGCACATCGGGGCGGGAGGCGGTTTGAGCTCTTCGTAAAAGTTGAGGTCGACGCGGTTGAATCGATTGAGACGCCTCGCACGGGCGGGCTCATTCGGCTGGTCGGCGAGAACCCAAATGCTGGCGAGCCCCTGGCGGCCCGGCACTTCACGAGGGAACTGTTCGCTGATACCGCCCACCCTCTTCCCTCGTCCATACCGCGCGGGGTCGATGCATACGCCCCTGGTGAGGCTCAGATCACGGTGCGGCACGCGCAAGGGTATGAAGCCTTCGTCGAGTTGGTCGGCGAGGAGAATGCGCTGCGGATGTCTGCGGAAGACACTCTCGCGTTCATCTTGAGTTACGCGTCATCCATCTGCAGTTCGCGTGACGGGCTGCAGCGCTCAGCCGCCATCTTCCTCGGGAACAAGGTAGCGGCGGAGCTTCCGCATGCAGAGTGGCGAGCTTACGGCGAGTCGGGGCTCGAGATCGCTGCGGAGGATGCGTCGTTCGATGTCGTGGCGGCGGTTCGTGCCGCCTGCGAAGGCTTTGGTGACCCGCGAGGCGGGCTTGGGCGATTTCTGGAAATGGCTCGGGGCGGCGAGCCGCAGAGTTAAGCTCGCCACCCTGACGCGCGCGGATCAGGTGCCGCAGGCGACGTTCTCGTCGAAGATGTCGTACGCGGTAGCGATGTAGCTGGTGCCCGCGAGCGAGAGGTTCCCCGACGTTTCGTTGCGGTAGTTGCTCGCGTTGCCGTTCTTGCAGTTGTAGGCCAGGTAGGTACTCATGATGGTGCCGACCGAGGGGTTGGTGGAATCGTTGTCGACCGTGACGTCCCAGATGTTCCAGTCGGGGTTGTAGTGCGCCAGCGCTGAACCCATGTAGCCATTTGAGAATGGGGTCTGACACGAGGTGATCGAATCGCCGTTGATAAGCCGATTGCTCTTCGTGATGAGGACCACGAGCTCGCATCCCGAAGGCAACGCGGATGAGGTGGAACCATCGTCGACCGGCCCGTAGGTCGCGGTGCTCGTCGAGATGATCTCTGCACCTTCCGCGGTCCGCTCTGCGATGAGCTGGAGCACGGCGGGGTCGTCACCGTCATAGCTCGACTGCGCCTCGTGACTGCCTTGCGGGCTGGATGCGACCCCCGCTAGCGCAGCCGCGAGGAGTACGGCGCTTGCGCATGCTGTAAGGAGTTTCATGATTGTCCTTCCAGATTGGTGTCCCTGAATATTTCTCAGGTAATTCCACCATCCTCCGATGGTGGTAGGAGCGGAAGGGGCACCGCAGGCTACTCGACCCGGGAGCAGTTAACCTCCCCATTGCGAACTACTGCGCATCCCGTGGTACCGGGTCTCTCGACACAGTGGAGGTGCAGTGGATACGACGCAACTACTCAAGGGTGTGCTCGACGTGGCCGTGCTGGCCGTCGTGCAGCACGACGACGGGTACGGATACGACATCGTGCGGCGCCTGCGCGACGCGGGCCTGGGCGACGTGGGTGACGCGTCGGTCTACGGAACGCTGCGCCGGCTCTACGCCGCGGGCACGCTGTCAAGCTACGTGGTGCCGTCCGAGGGGGGCCCGCACCGCAAGTACTACGCCATCAACAGCGAGGGTCGCGACATGCTCGCCCGCCAGCGCAGCACCTGGACGGACTTCGCCGGCGCCATGTCGGCCCTGCTGGCCGAGACACCACCGAAGAAGACCGCGCTTCGCACGATCGGAGAGAACAAGTGAGCGAACCAACGGCCACCCTCGACAAGTCAATCACGGACTTCGCCGCCGCCGTACGGCGCCACCTCTACGACCTCCCGCTGGAAGACATCGACGACCTCACCGACGGGCTCGAAGCCGACCTCTCCGAACAGGCCTCCGACGAGCAGGGCGATCTACATCTCGACGACCCTGCCTCGTATGCGGAGGAGTTGCGCGCATCCGCTGGCCTTCCTCCCCGTGCCAGTTCGACCGTGCCGCTGCGACGACGGATGCGGCAGAGACTCGATGAGCTCGAAGCGACGACTCGGCGCATCACCCGCTCGACCCGCCTCGGCTCACACCTGGTCGACTTCGCTCTCGCCCTGCGGCCGGTGTGGTGGGTGCTGCGCGGGTGGGTCGTGTACCAGCTGCTCACCGTCGTGCTGCTGGGCCGGAGCGCGTTGGTGCCATCGGACCTCATCATGTGGGTGCTGCTGTTCGCCTGCATCGCGCTGAGCGTGCAGTGGGGGCGCGGGCGGTGGGCGCCCGGGTCGTTCCTGCGGGTTCTGCGGACGGTGGTGTCCGTCGTCGCGATCGTGGCCCTTCCGTTCGTCATGGGGTGGACAGTCGGCCAGGCCAGGGCGAACGACGGGTCGTCGTACGACGTCGCCTATCCCGATCCGACAGAGCTGTGGTTCGACGGCGAGCGCGTCACGAACATCTTCGGATACGACGCCGAGGGCAACCCCGTCACCAATATCCAGTTGTTCGATCAAGACGGAGACCCGCTGGTGACCATCGGGTCAGCCCTGGTCTACGAGGAGTTCGACGACGGCGCCGGCGGCACCACCGTGCCGGTGCCCTATGCGAGCAGCTCGCGCGGGTACATCTGGAACGTCTACCCGCTGAGGGAGGCACCCCTCGGCGACATGGGCGACGTGGATGCGCGCGACGCGCAGCCGGCGACGCCACCGTTCCGCACCACCAACGCGGTGCCCGAGCCTGCGGTGCCCACGCCTTCTCCCACAGCTGCGCCGACCCCCACTCCTACTCCCCCGCCTGTCGGGGAGCCTGCGCCGAGCGCGGTGCCGGATGCTGCGCCATGACCAGCCCACGGGTGATCTCTGTCGACGTCACGTATCTGGTCACCGAGGCCCTCGCGCGTGCCGATCCTGAGCGGTCGCGTGGCGATCTAGGCGTGGAGGCCGTCGATCGCGGCGCGACCGGGGGTGAGGTAGAGGTCTTGCTCACCGGGAAGCTCGTGTGCCGCGATGCCGCCGACGCTGGTATCGTCGCCGCACTCCTGCCGGAGCACATCGAGCTCACCCGGGCCGAGCCCGGATGTCTCTCGTTCGAGGTCACCGCGACGGACGACCCGCTCGTGTGGGCCGTCGAGGAGCGGTTCGCGAGCGAGGACGCGTTCGCCGCGCACCAGGCGCGGGTAGGCGCGAGTTCGTGGGGGCGAAACACCGCCGCAGTCGGGCGGCACTACGAGGTGCGGCGCGTTGCGCGATGATGCTGCAGTACCGAGCACGTACTAGCCCGCTGGTATCGCGAACGTCGGAGGCTGCTGCGACATGCTCGTCGGAAGGGTTCCCGGGCCTGGAATGTGTCAGTGGCGCGGAGGACGATAACAAGATGCCAACGCCTCGAGGTCACCACGTCATCTCAAAGTTTTACCTCCGCCATTTCGCTGCGACAGACGGCCGGATCACACGTGTTGACCTTGGGGGCGACACGGTTCGCCGAGTGCGCGCACACGTCAAGAGCGCCACGGTTGTTCGTGACCTCTACGTCATTGAGGGATGGAACGGTTCGAGCCCTCTAGTCGAGAAGATGTTCGCTACTACGGAGGACAAGGCTGCGAAGATCACGGCTCGCGTGATTCGCGATCCCGCCGGGGCGTGGCCACTCGACGGAGATTCGCGAGTCGTCCTCTCTCACTGGCTATCCCAGCAGTTTCTTCGCGCGCCCCTGTTCCGTCTTGCCGCCGAACGTGCGATTCGCGCTGGTCTCGACTCGTCGGACCGACACATCCACTTTTCTGACCTTTTGGAACGCGGAACTGTCACCGGCGATCCTGGTGACCTTGACCGCTTGGCGAGGCGCTTCGGCATCTCCACGAAGTCCAACCCGATTCCAGCGAACGAGTACTACGAGCTGCTGCGGGATCACCTGAACCCACTCGCAAGACATCTCTTTGAGCAGCAATGGTTCCTTGGAATCGCAAAGGAACCGTCTTTCTTCGTCGCCGATAGCCCCATCGTGCTCACGACGAGCACAGTCGACGAGTCGGACGGTGTCCCGTTCCAGATCTGCAGCCTCGACTATCTGAAGTCACGGTGGTCCTGGACACCCTTCAACCGAAACCTTCTGATCCTCACGCGAAAACTGCCTCCGGCATTGTTGCGCGCAAATCCAGACCAAATCATTCATCTCTCGAAGGCCCAGATCGAACAGCAACATATGCTGCAAGCTGCCAACGCAACCAAATCGATCTACGAGCATCCCGATGACAGGTTCAGCACAGACATCGATCCCGAACAATGGAAGCTGCTCCGATCGAGAATAGACACCTGATCCCAGCTCACAGGCGCTGGAGGCCATCGAACTCGGCTTCACTTATTGCACTTGACGCGCGATGATGGGTTTATGTCGATCGCTGCCAACCACCTCCCCGACGAGAGCCCGGAGTACGTCGCGCGGCGAGTGCTTGATCGGGTGCGCCGTGCAACGAATGCGGCGCCGGGATCGAACGTGTTCAAACTGACCATTGCGGGCGAGGACTCGCCGCTCGAGATTCCCGCCGAAATGACCGATGTGGTCATCTCGGCTCTCGAGAACCTCGCGGCTGGTCACCAAGTGAGCGTGATGTCCCGTGACGATGAGTTGACGACCGTGCAGGCGGCGGAGGTCCTCAACGTGTCGCGCCCGTACTTGATCAAGCTCTTGGAGAGTGGCGAAATCAACTATCGGATGGTAGGTAGCCATCGTCGAGTGAAGACGGATTCACTCCTTACATTCAAAGCTCGTGATGACGCGCGCGCACATGCTGCAGCTGACGAGCTGGTGCGGCTGAGTGAGGACATGGGCTTCGACCGGTGACGATCGTCGCCGTCTATGACGCGAACGTTCTCTACCCTTCGCTCCTCCGTGACATCCTCGTCCGCGTGTCCGTGTACGGTGCTGTTCGGGCCCGCTGGACTGAGCAGATTCTCGACGAGACATTCCGGAACCTGCGCGCGAACAGGGCAGACCTCAACGTCGACGCGATGAACAGAACTAGGGCGCTCATGAACGACGCCGTTCGCGACGCCCGAGTGACCGACTTCGAGTATCTGATCGACGAGCTCGAACTGCCCGATCCTGACGACCGGCATGTGCTCGCTGCGGCGATCCACACGCGCGCGAGCGTGATCGTCACCTCGAACCTCAAGGACTTTCCTACGGAAGACCTAGCTCAGTACGGCCTGACGGCGCAGCATCCGGACATCTTCCTGACCAGACTATTTGACGACGATTCCGTAGCAATTGTCGACACCGTGAGAAGGATCATGGCGGCGAACAGTAGACCTCGACTGACCATCACGGACATCGTCGCTCGGCTGCACGCGACCGATCTTCCGTTGCTGGCGGAGCGTGTGCATTCGGCCTTTTGAGGTCTCTCGCAGCTGCGGCCGTGGAAGGGTGAAGGTATGGAGCATCCTGAAGCACCCCGTCTCGACCCCTCGCCTGAGCAGGTGGCGGAGATCGATCGGCGGGCCGCGGCGTTGAAGGAGCAGTCGGAGAGCTTCGCCGCGATGGACGCGTTGTGGCGTGCCATCTACGGGCTCGACCGCTGGATCTTCATCGCGCGCGGCACTGACGACCAGCCCGGGCCCTACGTGGGAGAGCTCCCCCAGGGCCCGATGATTCTCGCCTTCACCACCGGGGAGCGGGCGAGAAACGCGGCGCTCGGTATGGGTCTGTCTGAGGACGAGGCGTCGCGGTTGCTCGCCGTTCCGCTCCCGTCCGCGATCGAGTGGGCGGCGACGTTCTCGAGCGTCGGGGTGGTGGGGATCGCGTTCGATCTGCCCGCGGCCGGGTACTTCGCGCCGCTCGGAAATCTCGTTCCGATACGGGACTACATGGCTGCGAATCCGCCTGCCCACTGAGGCGGCATACGTCGGGGCAGTCGCCGTTTGCTCGCCGAGAATGACACCGGCGCCGACCTGGGTGTTGTCAGAAGCGCGGTCGACCACGCCCGCGCCGGGTGCGGTGACGGATGCGGGGGGACATACTCGACGCATGGAACGCACTGATCATCCGAAGGCGTGGGACGAGCGATCGACTCTGCTCACGATGCTGCAGTACACGCGTGACACGGGCATCGAGAAGGCCACGGGCCTCACGGATGCGCAGGCCGCCGCCACCCCGATCGCGACGTCTCCGCTGATGAGCGTCGGCGCGGTGCTCAACCACATGCGCTGGGTGGAGCACTCGTGGATCGAAGCCCGCTTCGTCGGCGGCCCCGATCTCGGGCCGTGGACCGACGAGTCACCCGACCAGGAGTTCATCGACGGCTCCACCCTCCCCCTGCAGACCGTGATCGACGGCTACCGTGCCCAGGCCGAAGCCACCGACGCGATCATCGCCGGGCTGCAGCTCGACGACCTGTCGCAGACGCCGTTCCGGTCGGGTGAGCGCCCGACGCTGCGGTGGGTGATCCTGCATCTCATCGAGGAGAACGCCCGGCACAACGGGCACATCGACATTCTGCGCGAGATCGCCGACGGCACAACGGGCGACTGAGCACTCGGCTCACAGCACTCGGTCGAAGAAGTCAGCGGTGAGGTCTCCGAAGGTCGCGTGCGAGTCGGCGGACGGCTTGTCCGCCCACTCGTGACTTCCGCCGGGGATCGTGTGCAGCCCGACACGAGCGCCCACAGCCGCCAAGGCGCCTCGGAGCGCGAGCGCCTGTTCGAACTCGACGATCTGATCGTCGGTACCGTGCACGATCAAGGTGGGTGGCGCATCCGGAGTCACCCACGTGATCGGGCTGACGTCTGCGAGGAAGTCGGCCGCCGGCGACGGGCCCATCAACCACGTCACCTCGTTGGGTTCATCGATGCCGACGCCCCGCAGATCGGTCGGGCCGGCCGCCAGGGACGCGGCCCTGGCGATGCCGGGCTCCCTGAACGCCAGGTGGGCGGCGAGGTGGGCTCCCGCCGAGAAGCCCCAGACCCCGATGCGCGAAGGGTCGCCACCGACGTCGGCGATGTGCGTCTGCACCCACGTCAGGGCTGCGCGGGCGTCGTCGTACTGCGCTGGCCACGGGGCGGCACCGCTTAGCCGGTAGGTGACGGAGACGGTCACGTACCCGCGCGCCGCGAGCAGGGGGTTCAGCCACGGGTGCATTCCGGCGCCGCGATCGCCCTCGTGCCACCCTCCACCGTGGAAGAACAAGGCAACCGGGAGTGGGGCACCCCCGGGCTCTCTCGGCGGGGCGAGGATGTCGAGTTCGAGCGGATGCTCGGCTCGGCCGTACGACACAGCTGGGTAGAAGGACATCGCCGGCGAATCCATGGTCAGAGGGTACCGGGCCGCCGCACGCTTCCAGGGAGCCGGACCGTCATGATGTGCACGCTTCATGTGCGTGGCCCGAGGTCGAGCGACCACACCGCGACGTGCAGTTCGGTGTCGCGGTAGGGGAAGCGTTCCTCCCCGATGCGCTCGAAGCCGACACGCGCGCACAGGCGGTTCGACGGGTGGTTCGCGGTCGCGGGGAAGGCGAGGATGCGGCGCCGTTCCGACCTCGCTCGCGCGTCATCAAGCGCGGCCGAGACGCCGGCGGCGGCGACTCCGCGCCCCTGCACCTCGGGAACGACGAACCAGCCCGTCTCGAGCGTGGCTTCATCGTGCCACTCCGACTGCCACCAGTTCACGCCGCCGACCGCGACCCCGTCGTGCTCGATCGCGAAGATGCCGGCGGTCTCGAGCTGCGCGAAGCGGAGGTACTTCTCGTGGCGCTCGCGCACCTTCTCCTCCGCCTCCGGCCCGCCCAGGAACTCGGTCATCACCGGGTCGTTCGCGCGCATCAGCAGCGCCAAGTCGCCCTCGGCCCACGGCCGGATGCTCGTCGTCATGCCTCCATGATGCTCTCTGCTGAGGGTGGGCGAGGTGACGAGGGACCTTCCTCAGCGCTGCGCGGAAAGCCCGTGACCGCATTCGAATCAGCGACGGCGGAGCGCGTCCCATTCGCGGTCGCGGCGGTCGCGCTCGAGCCGCTGTCGCAGCTCGCGGCGGTCGCGCACCCGGTGATGCAGCATGCTCGCGATGTCGCGGGACGATCGGGGGGACGACCCGGCCGTCTGGATGGCGGCGAGTGCCGAGACAGCGAGCAGCGCATCCGTCTTCTGTACCGATCGCGAGCCCTCCTCGAGCTCCTCGGCGACGAGTCGGGCGAGCTCAGCGCTGGGGTCGTACGGCAGCTCGACCCGATAGCTGGTGACCAGTCGGTAGAGCAGGATGAACGGCGCCAGCACCGGCATCGCGAACAGCAGAAGCACACCCTCGACGTACTGCCGCAGCACGATCGACGGCAGGAAGAAGCCGTCGTGCAGGTCGTCCCGGCGGTCGTCGGCGCGGAGGTTCTCGACGACACCGGCGACCGCGGCGCAGATCGCGGGCACCGCAGCCAGAGCGAGGATGAGGAAGACCGGCCAGATGCTGTCCCCGATCTCGAGGGCGATCACCAGCATGACCAGGGCGAGGAACCGCAGCCCCACGCGGTTGCGACGCTTCACGGAGAGCGTGACGAACACCGCCGACAGCACGACCGACAGGCCGAGCAGCCACGATCGGCTCGCATCGGTGAGCCAGGGAGTGACCCCGGTCAGCCATCCGGGCGGGTCGATCGACAGCGCTCGAAAGAGGCCGGCGGTCCACTCGATCGGCCCCTCGCTCGGGAACGCGGCATCCGGATGCGCGACCCACGACGAGTACAGCCACACACTCACCCAAGTGATGACTACCCACTCCACCAGCGTGTCCCAGCGCAGACCGAACAACTGGTCGACCTCCTCCCGCCAGCTGTGCGCCTTCGCCACGACCTCGTCGTCGACCGCCATCGTTCGTTCCTCCTCTGCTCTCCGCCCCGCGAGCCGGGACCTTCGAGGAGGGTACGCGCATGGGAACACCACCTTCTGGCGGGGCAACCGCGACCAGTTCTGTGGCCAGCCGTGGAGGCGGCTGTGGATGCCCGTCAGACGATCATCGATCGCATTCACGCCTTTCTCTCGGAACTCGGCGGCGTCGCCGCCTATCTCTACGGCTCGTTCGCACGACGTTCGGCCGGCTCGGAGTCCGACGTCGACATCCTCGTCGTGCACCCCGACGACATCTCGCACGACGCCATCGTCGACGTCGCGTTCGACCTCAGCGAGGCGATCAGAACTTGGGCAGGCAACACGGGGCAGGTCTACAGCGTGACACGGTCGGAGCTTCGCGACTCCCTCGCGCGGGCCGAACCTGTCGTGATGTCGATCAGGCGCGAGGCGGTCACGGTGCTCGGACCCACGTTCGACCGGCTCCTCCTCGAGCTGGAAGCGGATGAAACAGCCTGTGCCTAAGCGCCGCACGGTACGCCTCGACGTCGCCGGCGCGCGCGCTCGCCTGAAGGAGGCACAGCTCCACCTCGCGGCCGCCGAGCTCCTCGACCTGGGAGCCCCCGCCGAGAACAAGGTGGCCGGCTCCAATGCGATCCTCGCCGGGACCGCAGCGGCCGACGCGATCTGTGGACTCGTCTTGGGAAAGCGCAGCGCTGGTGACGACCACGCGGATGCGGAGGGCCTGCTGCGCCGAGCCACGCACCCGTCGACCAAGGCCGCCGGGAAGACGCCGGTGCAGTACGGCACCGACGCGATCAGCGCGAGCGACGCATCCGATCTGGTCGCCTGGGCCCTCGACATCGTTCGCGAAGCGGAGGCTCGAGATCGCTGACGACGCGACCTCCAGGCATGCGGCATGATGCGGGGATGAGCTCTTATGCGAGGCCGGCGATCGAGGGGCCCGTCGTCCGCAACGACGATGGGCGCGTCATCGAGTACGGGCGGCGTTGGGAGGGGTCGCCGCCAGAGGACAGCTATTCGGTGGATGCGCATCCGGAGCGCTTCGCACCTCTGCACGCGGTGGCCGAGGCGTTGGTCGAGCACCTGCGCGACACCTACGACATCGAGGTGACGGAGGGTGTCGAGAGCGGGCCAGAGCTCCGACGGCCGACGGGCGAGGTGGCGCGGACCGTGCACCTGCAGCCTCGCGACCCGGCCGCGGCGCCGCTGACGATCGTGTTCACCGACTACCCGGGGGTGTTCGTGCGGGCCGGGATGCTGCAGGAGTTCGCGTTCCCGGTGTGCGGGTGCGATGCGTGCGACTCGACCTGGGAGGGCGAGGCCGATCAGCTGGAGAAGACCGTGCTGGCGGTGGCGGAGGGGCGCTTCCGGGAGCGCATCGGCGGCGGAGCGGAGCCCTGGGTGGAGTACGCGCTCGAGTTTCCCGACGGGTCGAGCTCGGGGCGGGTGCCGGCGGGCGAGTCGCCCGCACCGCGGGTCGAGGCCGCGCGCGCACGGCTCGACGAGAACGGCGGCGGGTGGCAGCCCTGGCCGCTCCGCGCATGAGGAACGGGTCGTGGCGGTGTCAGCCGGCGAGCAGCTCCAGCACGAGTCTGTCGCCGTGCCACCGCGCGAGCGACAACCCATGGCGGTGTCAGCGGCCGAGCAGCTCCAGCACGAGTTTGTCGCCGTGCCACCGCGAGCGACAACCCCTGGCGGCGTCAATCGGCGAGCAGCTCCAGCACGAGCTTGTCGCCCTGCGACTGGGCGGAGATCCACGAGGTCGAACCGTGAAGCCGGATGCTCGCACCGGTCACGGAATCGGCGAGGGTGAGGTGACGGCTGAGTCCGATCTTCTCGATCGTCGCCCGGGTGGTGGCACGCGGGAACGAGGCGACCTCGGTGCGCAGACGGCCGCCGGTGTCGCGGTTGAGCACGTGGATGGTGTCGGGGGTGATGGCGACGAGCAGTTGCACGGTCACGCCCTGCGCCTCGGCCGCGGCCTTCGTGGCGGCGAGGCCACCCAGGGCGGCGGCCACACCGGCACCCAGAGCACCAGCCCCCGAGCCGCCATCGCCGCCCCCGGCCATCGAGCCTGCCGCGAGCCCGACCGCCTCAGCGACAACGAGGTCGGCGAGCCCGAACACCCCGGCGGCCAGCACCTCGCCCCCGGAGTCACCGGCTGCGCTCAACGCCGCCCGCGCCTCGGCCACCAGCTCCTGCTCGCTGAACCCGCTCATCCTGTCCCCCTCGGCTCGTCGGCGCCCTGCCACGAGGCCCGTCACCGACACTAGCGAAGGAAGGAGGCGAGGCCCCATGCGCGACGACGACTTCGAGGTCGAGGCGAAGTGGAAGGAGGAGGTCTACTACTGGGAGGGCTCGAAGGGCTTCCTCTTCGACGCGGGGTGGGGCGTCGAGCCACCCGTGCTGTACGTGCCCCCGGCCGACGAGTGGGATGCCTCGACGCCCGAATGGATGCACGGCCGCCGCGACGTCATCCTCTCCCGCCTCGACGGCTACGCGAGGCACCGTCTCGTCGAGGGCCCCTACCCGGGTGTGCAGCGGGGGCTCACGCGCGAGCTGTGAGGGTGAGGCCGCGGGCGGTGCGCGGCTCAGCCGCGAGGGCTCGGCGCCCCAGCCCCAACCTCAGGCGGCCGAGCGCGTGCCCGACGGGCGGCGGCGGAGGGCAGCATCCGTCACCTCAGGCCCCCGATAGACCATGTCCATCGCGCCGATGCTCTCGCCGGGCGGCACGATGGCGTCGATGCGGTCGAGGATCTCGTCGCTCAGCACGACCTCGGCGCCCGCGAGCGTGTCGTCGAGCTGCTCCGTCGTGCGCGGCCCGGCGATGGCGGAGGTGACACCCGGATGCGCGATGACGAACGCCATCGCCAGGTGCGTCAGCGGAATGCCGACCTCGTCGGCGAGGGCGACGAGCTGCTCGATGACGGCGAGCCGGCGCTCGTCGCGGAAGTGGCGCATCCCGGTGCCCGCGCGGAAGTTCTCGTTCGCCTGCCCCGCGCGGTACTTGCCCGTGAGCGCGCCGCCGGCGAGCGGGCTGTAGACGAGCGTGCCCATGCCGTAGCGCTCGGCGACGGGCAGGATCTCGCGCTCGATCTCGCGGTCGAGGATGGAGTAGTTCGGCTGCTCGGTGCGGAAGCGCTCGAAGCCCCGGCGCTCGGAGACCCACTGCGCCTCGACGATCTCGCTGCCCCGCATCGACGAGGTGCCGATCGCCCGCACCTTGCCCTGCCGCACGAGGTCGGTGAGCGCCGAGAGGGTCTCGTCGATGTCGGTCTCGGGGTCGGGGCGGTGCAGTTGGTAGAGGTCGATGTGGTCGGTGCGGAGGTTGCGGAGGGAGCGTTCGACGGCCTGCATGATCCAGCGGCGGGAGGCGCCGCGGTGGTTCACGTCGTCGTCGACCGGGCCCCAGAACTTGGTGGCGAGCACAACCTCGTCGCGCCGGCCGGCGAGGGCCTCGCCGACGACCTCCTCGGAGTCGCCGTAGCGGTCTGCTGTGTCGACGAAGTTGATGCCGGCGTCGAGTGCGCGGTGGATGATGCGCACGCCTTCCTGCCGGTCGGGGTTGCCGAACGATCCGAGCATCATGGCGCCCAGGGCGTAGGGCGTGACCTTGATTCCGGTGCGGCCGAGGGGTCGATACTGCATGGGCTTCTCCTCTAGACTCGGATGCGGAACACCGTTCCGCTCATGTCGTCGACTATACGGAACACCGTTCCGGTTAGCAAGGGGTTCGCCATGCCTGCTGTCCCCGGGACCGCCTCGGCCTCGTCGGCCGACGCTGCGCCGCGCGCGCTCAGAGCCGACGCTCGCCAGAACCTCGACACCCTCCTGGCGGCGGCACGCACGGTGTTCGCACGGTCGGGTGTCGATGCGCCGGCGCGCGAGATCGCCACCGAGGCCGGGGTGGGCGTCGGCACCCTCTACCGCCATTTCCCGAACCGCGCCGAACTCGTGACGGCGGTCTTCACGTCGGAGATCGACGCCACCGCCGCCGAGGCTGCCGAGCTGCTCGAGAAGCACCCGCCCGGCGAGGCGCTCGACCTCTGGATCACCCGCTTCACCCGCTTCGTCGCCACCAAGCAGGGCCTCTCCGCAGCACTCCGCTCAGGCGACCCGGCCTACGACGCGCTCCCGGCGCAGCTGATGGGCAAGCTCGGCCCCGCCATCAGCTCCCTCCTCGACGCCGCCGTCGCCGCGGGCGACGTGCGCCCGGGCGTCGACCCCCTCGAACTCCTCCAGGCGGTCGGCGACCTCAGCCACCGCACCCCCTCCCCCGACGGCTCCCCCAACCCGATGGTCCTCCTCCTCCTCGACGGCCTCCACACCCGCTGACCCCAGGCCGGGCCTGGCGGCCTTGCCGGGCGCAGCGTGGCGCAGCGCGCAACGGGCCCCTTGTTCGTCAGCGGCGAGGCGGTGCCGCCGGCGCGGGGCGGGCGGGGGCGCCGAGGTCGCGGGAGATGGAGCGTGCGGCGTCGGTGAGGGCGGTGAGGGCGGGGGCGGGGGGCGGCCACTCGGAGGAGGGGACGACGATGGCGAGGGCGGCGATGGCCGCGCCGCTCGCGTCGTAGACGGGGGCCGCGACGGAGTTCTCGCCGATGACGGCCTCCTCGAGCTCGTAGCCGAGCGACTCGCGGCGAACACGGTCGAACTCGGCTTCGAGCTCGACCGGGTCGGTCTTGGTCGACCCCGTGAGGGTGCGCAGGGGGCGGTCGAGCGCATCCTGTCGATGGTCGGCATCGAAGGCCAGCAGCACCTTGCCGAGCGCCGAGGCGTGGCTGGGGAGCGTGAGCCCGGTCTCGGGCATCTGCTCGGAGCCGTCGGGCCGGCGGTCATGGTGGATGACGAGCACCTCGCCGAAAAGCTCGACCCCGAGCCTCGTGGCGAAGCCGGTCTCGCTCGAGAGGTCGTGCATCCAGCGGATCGACCGTGCCCTCACATCAAGCGTGTCGAGGTAGACGCTCGACAGCTTCACCAGCGCCGGTCCGAGCATGTAGCGGTTGCCGCCGCGCTCCTGCGCGACGAGGCCGTGCGCCTGCAGCGACTTCACGATGCCGTGCACGGTCGACGGCGGCAGATCGAGGGCCGCCCCGAGCTCTGTGATGCCGAGCCGGCGCGCACCCTGCAACAGCGACAGGATCTTCGCCGCCCGGTCGATCGATTGGATCACTCGTTCTCCTACTCGCCCGCCGCTGCGCGTGCCGCACCCATTCTCGCGGACTTGTTGACAGGGTTCGAGCGACCGTGCATTATTCGATATTACCGAATGTCATTCGACAATATCGAATGTGCCGGATGCGCTGCTGACGTCGGCGCACCGGAATCCGGTCACCCGCATCCGGTCACCCGCATCCGTTCAAAGGAGAACAGTCACATGGACGACAACCGAACCTGGCAACGCCTTACAGCCGAGTTCCTCGGCACCGCCTTCCTCGTCTTCATCGGGGTCGGTTCCGTGCCCGCCGCCCTCATGGTGAACGGCGACGCCCCGTTCACGATGGCGAGCCTCGGCTTCATCTCGCTGGCCTTCGCCACGATCGTCATCGCCACCGTCTACGTGTTCGGCTACATCTCGGGCAACCACATCAACCCGGCGGTCACCCTCGCGCTCGCCGTGAGCGGCAAGTTCGCCTGGCGTGACGTGCCCGGCTACCTGCTGGCCCAGGTGCTCGGAGCGGTCGCGGGCGCCTTCGCCATCGTCGGCACGCTCGGCCAGCAGGCCAGCGATCTCGGTCTCGGAATCGCGGCTTACGGAGACATCCCGGTCTGGCAGGCGTTCACCGCCGAATTCCTCGGCACGTTCATCCTGGTGTTCACGGTGTTCGGCGTCATCCACCGCAAGGCGGCACCGGGATTCGCCGGCATCGTGATCGGTCTCGTCGTGTTCGCGGCCATCATCCCGGTCGCCCCCGCCACCGGGGCGTCGATCAACCCCGCCCGCACCACCGGGCCGATGCTCGTGCAGCAGCTGCTCGGCGGAACCGTGCAGTGGGAGCAGTGGCCGGTGTACGTCATCGCCGAGATCACCGCGGGCATCGCCGCGGGACTGCTGTTCGGGCTCGTCTCCCGCACCCGCGCCGACCGCACGACCCTCACCGAGGCTCTCGAAGAAGAGGATGCTCGTGCCCGCTGACGAGGAGGTCGGCGGCGCCGAGACGCTCACCGTCGCCGATCTCGTCGCCTGGCTCGACCGCTTCGACGAGCTCTGCAGCACGAACGTGAGCTGGCTCACCGAACTCGACTCCGCGATCGGGGATGCGGATCTCGGCACCAATCTCACCCGCGGAACATCAGCTCTGCGAACAACACTCCACGACGACGCGCCGGCCGACGCCGGCGACCTGCTGCACCGCTGCGGCATGACGCTGCTCGCTACCGTGGGCGGCGCCAGCGGAGCGCTCTTCGGCTCGATGTTCCGAGCCATGGGCAAGCGCGCAGGCGAAACCGCCCAGCTGAACGTGGGCGGCCTGGCTTCGGCCTTCGAGGCGGGTCTCGCATCCGTCGTCACGCTCGGCCGCGCCGAGGTCGGCGACAAGACCATGGTCGACGCGATCGCACCGGGGGTCGCGGAACTCACTGCCCGTGCCGCCCGAGGCGAGCAGCTCGAACAGACGTTGCGGGGCGCGGCTCGCGCTGCAGTCGCCGGCCGCGACAGCACTCTCCCGCTGGTCGCTCGCAAGGGCCGCGCCAGCTACCTCGGCGAACGCAGCGCCGGCCACCTCGACCCGGGCGCCGCAGCGGCATCCCTGCTGTTCGAAGCCCTCACGGTTCACACGACTCTCACCCATCACCACACCACCGCACTGACAGGAGCACCCATGTCCACCATCCGCCGCCAGTTCGTCAACCGGCCCGACGACGTGATCGCCGAGGCTCTCGACGGACTCCAGCGCACCTACCCCTCCCTTCTCGCGTTCGACGCAGCAGCGAACGTGGTCTCGCGGGCCGTTCCTGCCTCGGGCAAGGTCGGTCTCGTCTCAGGCGGAGGGTCGGGTCACGAGCCGCTGCACGCCGGCTTCGTCGGCACCGGGATGCTCGACGCCGCCGTCTGCGGCGCCGTGTTCGCGAGCCCCACCTCCGAGCAGGTGCAGGCCGGCACCCGCCTCGCCGACAGCGGTGCGGGCGTCGTGCACATCGTGAAGAACTACACCGGCGACGTGCTCAACTTCGAGATCGCCGCCGAGCTCGTAAGCGACGACGGCATCGCGATGGAGGCCGTGATCGTCGACGACGACCTCGCCTCCCATGGCGCCCACGAC
Organism: Herbiconiux sp. SALV-R1; assembly: GCF_013113715.1. Lineage (GTDB taxonomy): Bacteria > Actinomycetota > Actinomycetes > Actinomycetales > Microbacteriaceae > Herbiconiux. The sequence continues at coordinate 566,585 of NZ_CP053344.1, read as the reverse complement.
GGTCCGGGCCGCCGCGGCACGGCAGCCGTCGTCACCGTGGAGAAGGTGCTCGGTGCCCTCGCCGAGCAGGGGGCCGACCTCGCGGCCGTCGCCGCAGCGGGTCGAGACGTCGTGGGCCGGTCGCGCAGCCTCGCGCTCGCCCTCGACGCCTGCACGCACCCGGGCGAATCGCGGGCGGCGTTCGAGCTCGCTGCCGACGAGGTGGAGTTCGGCGTCGGCATCCACGGCGAACGCGGCACGGGGCGCATCCCGTTCGCCACCGCCGACGAACTCGTGGAGCAGCTCGTGACTCCGCTGGCCGAAAGCCTCGAGCTGAGGCGCGGGCAGTCGGTGATCGCGATCGTGAACGGGTTGGGCGGTGCGTATCCGCTCGAGCTGTCGATCATCGCCCGCCAGGTACACCGGCTGCTCAACGATCGCGGGGTGAGTGTCGCGCGGTCGCTCGTCGGGTCGTATGTGACCTCGCTCGACATGCACGGAGCATCCGTCACCTTCACCGTCGCCGACGACGACCTCGTTCGTCTCTGGGACGCCCCCGTCCGCACCCCCAACCTCACCTGGTAAGGAGCCCGAACACCATGAGCACCGAACGTCCACTGAGCACCGGACTGAGCACCGACGCCGTCACCGGGCACGTCGCCTTCGACTGGATCACCCGCTTCGCCACCGACTTCGCCACCGCCCAGGAGCGGCTCACCGACCTCGACCGCCTCGCCGGCGACGGCGACTTCGGCACCAATATCGCCTCGGCGCTGCGCCGCGCCACCGACAACCTCCCCGACCGCGACATCGCGAGCTTCGCCACCGTGTTCGGTGCGACCTCGCGCGGCTTCCTCGCCACCGGCGGCACGAGTGGGCCGCTGTTCGGCATGTGGTTCCGCGACATCTCGCGGGCGGGGTCGCCCACCGGGGCCCGCGCGACCGAGCTGGCGGCCGGGGTCGCGGCCGGTCTCGCGACCATCCAGAAGCTCGGCGGGGCGAAGGTCGGCGACAACACCATGATCGACGCACTCTCACCGGCGACGGATGCGCTCACCGAGTCCGCAGGCGGCGGCGGCTCGCTCGCCGACGCGATGACCGCTGCGGCGGTGGCGGCCCGGGCGGGAGCCGAGTCGACGGCCGACCTCGTCGCGTCGCGCGGCCGGGCGAGCTACGTCGGCGAGCTCGCGCGCGGCGTGCTCGACCCGGGGGCGGTGACGATCGCCCTGTTCTTCGAGTCGGGCGCCGCGGCGGTGGGTGCGTTCGAGGGCCGGCGGCCACTGGAGTGGCTCGACGCGATCGTCGGGTGAGGTGGAGGCGCCCGCCCGCCTGCCGGTGACCGGCGGGCAGGCGGGCGGCTCTGGCTCGCCGCGGCGCCGTGCCCGGTAGAGTTCTCGGGAACGCGTCGAGCGTCGAGGGGGATGCTGTGGGTCGAGGTTTCGCAAGGCGGGCGGCCGCGGTCGTCGTCGCGACTGTCGTGTTCGGCGCGCTGGGAGCGCAGGCGGCGCTGGCGACGGAGGCCGACGAGCCCGCATCGGAGGCGGCGCCCGCGGCACTGGCGGTGCAGCTGCCCGACGATCTGTTCGTGCAGGATCTGGCGACGCCCGGCGCCGACCTCGGCTCGGTCACGGTCTCGGGATGCGTCGCCGGCGGCACTCCGTCGGCCTTCGTTCTGAGCACGGCCCTGGTGGACCCCGACGGCGGGCGCCCGAAGGTGGTCAACGTGCCCTTCGCCGCGTCGGAGGAGCCCACCCTCCCCCTCTCGACGGTCGGCAGCTGGTTCGACACCGAGACGCTCCGCTCGGGGGCATCGATCGAGTTCACGGCTTTCTGCAGCGCTCCCGCTTCGAGTGCCTCGGCCACGATCGAGTCGGCTGTCTTCGCCCTCTCGGTGCCCGCCGACATCACGGTCACCTCCCTCTCGGAGGGACCGACCGGTGAGTCCGCCAGCGTGGGCATCTGCCGCGATGTCATTCAGGTCACCGCCGACTACCACTACGAGATCGAGCCCGGGCTCGACGTCTCCGTTCCGATCGCCCTGGCCAGGCTCGCTGTCGACGCCGATCGCCAAGCGACGTTCCCGCTCGAGTTCCTGAGCACCTGGTTGCAGCAGACGAAGCCCTCGACGGCGGGAGCGCGCATCGAGCTGACCGCCGACTGCGCGTCTCCCCTGATGCAGACGAGCTCCGTCATCCCCCTCGACGGCGACATGACGTCGCCACCGCCCACGCCGACGCCGCCTCCCGGAAAGGGCGAGACGCCTGACCCCGGCGCGCCCGCGCCCGGTGCGCCCGCGCCCGGTGGTGGAGGTTCCGCCCCGGCAGCACCACCACCCACCCCCACCCCTGCGCCCGCCGCCGCCCTCGCCGACACCGGCGGCCCCGCACCGGCAGCCGCCGCCATCGCCCTGACGGCGGTCGCCCTCTTCGGTGCAGGACTGGCGCTGCGCATCCGTTCACGCATCCGCCCGTCGCGGTAGCGCCCCCACCCAAGGTGAGCCCTCCCGCGGGCTTCAGATACGCTCGACGGCCTCGAAGACTCTCTCCGCCGCATCGTGGGCTGCGACGCCATCCGCCTCGACGCGCCCGGTTGGAGGGCTGACGCCGCGGAGGAGTGACCGCGTCAGGACTCGGGCTGAGCCTCGGGGTGACCCGCGCGCTGGGGCGCGCGCCCCTCGAGCACGAATGTCTCGAGCACGACGGGCAGCTCGTCGCTCACCACGAAGTCGCCGCCGAGTTCGGCTCGCATCGCCTCGGAGGTCCAGAAGCGCTCATGGCCGGCGCGCCAGTCGCTCACCGACGAATACCCCTCGCCCTCCGCGAGAGCATGATCGAGGGGCACATCCCCGAGGGGCACGATGCGCACGTCGACGACCCGGACGATGCCGACCCGCTCTCCGGCCGAGTCGACGACGGCGCCCCGGCCGCCGACGACGGGCAGCGGTTCGTCGGGATCGTCGTACTCCTGGAGGAGCGAGCTCGTCGCCGTCTTCTCGCCCGCGAGGATCGCGGCGACGATGCGATCACGCAGGGGTCCGGGGAAGGCGAACTCGACGACCGGCAACCGGTCGATCGTCGTGTCGCCGGGTGCCGCATCCTGAGCCATCCGACCACCGTATCGGGCGCCCGACGTCCCGCGCGGCCGGCGCGGGTGATCTCCATCCGGTGGCTGCAGGGACGGAATGCGGATGCGGGCCGGTTCTCACACGCGGGCGGGCCGGTAGTGCAGAGCGATCGCGCCCGAGCTGAACTCCTGGCGGTCGACGAGGTCGAGGAGTGCGCGGTCGCGGAGGCCGTCGAAGAGGGTCGGGCCGTGGCCGGCGATCACCGGGTGTACGACGAAGACGTACTCGTCGATCAGACCCAGCTCGGCAAGCGCTAGCGGGAGCGTGACACCCCCGACCGACAGGCTCGACCCCGGTCGCTCCTTCAGCTCGCGCACCGCCTGGCCCAGCTCGCCGCGCACCAGGTCGGCGTTCCAGTCGACAGTCTCGAGCGTGCTCGAGACCACGTGTTTGGGCGTGGCGTCGATCGCCTCGGCGAAGGGGAGGTCGCGGTCACCCATCCACGCGGGCCACACTCCTGAGGCGGGTCGGCGCCAGGCCGACTCCATCATGCCGTAGGTGACACGGCCGTACAGGAGCGCGTCGGCGCGCTCGATCTCCGCGGTCCAGAAGCGCATCGACTCGTCGTCGGGGGCGATTCCGGCTTCGTGATGCACGCATCCGTCGAGGGTGACGTTGATTCCGTAGCGGAGGGTTCTCATCCGTCGCTCTTTCCTTCCATCGTGACCTCTGCACCCCACCGCTCCAACGCGACGACGGCGTCGCGCAGCGCGAGCCCGCGCTCGGTGAGGGCGTAGGCGCGGGTGTTGTGGAACAGGAGCAGCCGTGTCAGCACTCCCGCCCCCTCGAGCTCGCGCAGGCGCGTGGCGAGGATGTTCGTGGGAACACCGAGGTCGCGCTGCAGGTCGCCGTAGCGCTGCGGCCCGTCGAGCAGTCGCGCCACGATGAGCAGCGCCCACCGCGCACCGACGACGTCGAGGGCCGCGGCGAGATCGCTCACGCGGTCGCGGCGTCGGGTTTCATGAAGAACGGCGAGTAGTGGTAGCCGTCGGGGTCGTCGAACTGCCGCTGGTACATGAACGGGTAGTCGTCGGTGTCGCCGACGCGCCCGCCGGCCGCCCGCGCCCGCTCGACGAGCTCGTCGACGGCCTCGTGGCTCGGGAGGTCGAACGACACGGTGACCTTCGAGGGCGTGTCGGGGCCGCCGATGAGCTCCTCGACTCCCCCGACGCTCGCGTACATCTCGCGGCTGCTGAGCATGACGTACTGCTCGGGCGCGATGGCGAAGCAGGAGACGTTGTGGTCGGACATCTCGGGGTTGAGGGTCCACCCGAGGGCGGTGTAGAAGGCGGTGGCCCGGTCGACATCGGCGACCGGGCAGGAGATGAAGAGGCTCATGTCGAGATACTTGCAAAAAGCAAGCACGCAGTCAAGGGGTTCCGGTCGAGCGGCCGACGACCGACCCGGGTGTACTGGGGGGATGAGAGATCCGTTCGACGCGTTCATGACCACGCTGCCCCTCTGGCTTCCCGCGGTGATCGTCGGGGCATTCCTCCAGTGGCTGATCATCCGCGGTGCCGTGCTGTCAGCGCTGCGCCGGCACAGCTGGGACGAGCGCAACACGCCCGACAAGCCCGCCGCCGACCCGAGCGCACCCTCCGGCACCGAGTAGTCCGCATGACGCGAGGCCGGTCGGGCAGCACACGCGTCTCGGGCGGCGCCGCCACGCCGTCGAAGATCTGTGCGTCGTGCGGGCGCCGTTTCGAGTGGCGGGCGAAGTGGGCGCGGTCGTGGAACGAGGTGCGCTACTGCTCCGACGCCTGCCGCCGCCGCGGCGTGACAGCGGATGATCGCGCGGCCGAGGAGCGCATCGTCGCCGCCCTGAGTCACCGGCCCCGGGGAACGGCGGTCGATCTCGACAGCCTCGATGCGCCTGACGGTTCCGAGACCGAGCCCGGCAGCGCATCCGCTCGTCGTGAACTGATGCGCCGCGCCGCCCGGCGCCTCGCCGACCGTGAGGTGGTCGTGTGGCTGCAGGGGGGCGCGCCCGTCGACCCGTCGACCGCCCGGGGGCCGGTCGGCATCCGTCTAGTCTGAGGGCGCCGCATCTGTCAGCCGCGCGAGCGCGCCCGCATGCGCATCCGCACCCGTCAGCCGCGCGAGCGCGCCCGCGCCCGCATCCGCACCCGCGCGCCGACGGCGAGCGCCGCCCCGAGCAGCAGCACGAGCCCCGCGGCACCGATCCACCCGGCCGGCGCCGCGCCGGTGGCCGCGAGCGTGTTCGACCCGCCGGCCGCCGGCTCACCCGGCTGCCCCGGGCCAGGCGTCGGCGAACCGGGGTCACCCGGCGCACCGGTCAACCCCAGCCGGTAGACCCCGTTCTCGAAGATGGCCGAGGCCGCCTTGCTCGTCACGACGGTGACGTTCGCGAGATCGGCGTACCGCGCCGTGTAGGTGCAGACCACGGAGAACGACTTCGGCTTCGGCGTCCACTCCTTCGCCAGGTCTCCGAGCACGAATGGCGCACCGACGGCCGCCGTCGCCTTGGCCGACTGCGTGTTGCTCACCCACCCGGCCCAGGTGGCCTGGCTGGTGACGATCGGCACACCGGTCTCGGTCGTCGCCGGTGGCTGCCAGGTCGGCGTCGGGCAGGTGACGGTGCCGGCGTTGTCGACCGGGGTGACGACGGACTGCGCCGTCAGCACCGGCCCGCTCACGGCGGGATTCGGGATGTTCGCCTTCAGCCAGGCGTCGAGCTGGGCGCCGCAGCGGGTGGGCGCGCCCCAGGAGGTCTTTCCGCACTCGGCCGGCATCGGCGCGACGGGCCAGAGGGTGGCTTCGGTCGAGGGGTCGCCCTCGACGACGCTGCCGTCCTTCAGCGTGAACGGCGCGAGCCAGCGGGGCTGCTGGTACATCGTGTCGATTTTGTAGAGGCACCCGCTCCCGTCACACTGACTGGGAGACTCGGAGTAGCCGTAGAACTGGTCCATGTTCTCGTTCACCGGGTGGATCTCGAAACCGCCCCCGCCGTCGACCACACCCCAGCCCGTCGCCTGACGGCCGATGAACCACGAGCCGACGTTCGGGTCGAGTGTCGATCCCGCCGTGGCACCGCTTCCCGGGGTGCCGCTGGTGCACAGCGCACCGTCACCCCGCGCCACGAAGCACTTGATCGCGAGGCCTTCGCTCCCGAAGTAGAGGCGATTGGGCGCGTCGGGCCGGACCAGGGAGGACGGCGGGAAGTCGAGGCCCCCGATTGCGCCGAGGCCACCCGCCTTGACGAAGGAGAAGTTCCAGCTCGCCTTCTGGCCGGGCATCCAGACCATGTCGATGCCGGAGGCGGCGAAGACCGTGGGGGTGGTCGCCGGATCGGCGCTCGTCTCGGCGGAACTCTTCGCGGTGCTCATCGCCGCGATGATGTCGGTGGGCGCGTAGGCCGGAACGTTCGAGGCGGCGTAGGTGTCGCGCAGCTCGGGGAAGCTCTCCCGGGGCGTCATGACCTCGGGCTTCACCCCCGGATGCGACACCTCGTATCCGCCCACGAGGTCGCCCCACTGGGCCGAACCGGCGGGCACGAAGCCGCTGAACCCGGCGTAGCTCGTGGCCGCCGCTCCCGTGGTGGCCCAGGTTCCCCACTGCCAGGGAACACCGGAGGCCGCCGGGTCACGAACCCAGAGCCGCGACACGGTGGAGACGTTCGTGTCGGTGAACTTCTGGGTCGTCGCGTCGTACACCGTAACCGTCTTCTGCACGCCCGTGACCTCGGTGCCCAGACTCATCATCACCTTGTCGTCGGAGAACGGCACACCCACCTGACGCCACTCGTTGACGATGTCGGTGTAGAAGCCCTTGCTGTACCTGAGCGAGGTGTCGCACACCACCGCCGCATTCGGGGCCTTCTCGGTGCTGAGCGCTCTGCTGCACACCGCCGACGCATCTGCCGGCAGCACGTGCTGGCCGCTCTGCTTCACGTACTGCTTCGTCGCCTGCATGAGGGCCGCCTGCTGCAGCAGGAACACCCCTTGCGTCTGGGCGATCTGCCAGTACTGCACGAGGTTCTGCAGCGGCTCGTAGTACTGCCGGTCGTCCACCCAGGCGCCGGCTTGATCGGCAGTCACGGCCTGGGCCTGACCGGATGCGGTGTGTGCGAACCGCCACTGCGCCAGGTAGGCGGTTCCGCAGTCCTGGATGACACCGCTGCCTCCGCCGCCCGACACCATGCGCTCGTGCACGGTCGTGATCGACAGCGCCATCGCGCTGGAGTTGACGGAGTACTGGTCGGTCGCACCGAGCGTCGACTTGATGAAGGCGTCGACGTAGGCCTTCAGCCGGTTCTTGTCGCCGCTCTTCTCCTCGCGCAGACGGTCGATCTCGGTGAGCACGTTCTCGTAGTCGGTCTGCGAGGCGCGCACCTTGGCGAGGTAGTCCTTGAGCGGAGCGGTCTGCACGGTGCAGGTGCCCATGAGCGTGTCGATGTCGACCTTCAGCACCTCCGACTCGATCTGGGCGAGCTTCTCCTGCATCACGTCGAGGCGGTTCTCGATGTCGTCGAGCTCGTTCAGCTTGTCGAGCACGTCCTGGATGCCGGGGCCCGGGTCTTTTCCGCCCCCGCCGTCGCCGAAGATCGAGGAGATGATGGGCACCGCGAAGGAGAGTGCGATGTTGAGCGGCCCCAGCTTCTTGCCGAAGACCTCGGAGACGCCGCTCAGCGAGGAGTTGAGCCCGTTGATCCACGTGCTGGTGTCACCCTGCCAGGAGGCTTGCGCCGACTGCGGCGGGGAGGCGACGACGCTTCCGCCGGCCACCACCGCCCCGATCGCGACGGCGGCGGCGGTGCGGACGAGCCAGCGCGGCCGTCGTCGGGGTGTGCGGCTCGACATGGGGTCTCGACCTTCGGGTTCACGGCTCAGGCGAGCACCTAGCGAGTATGCAGGAGCGCGCCCGCCCGCGGTATCCCTCGAAGGGGGCCTTCACACCGCCGGAGGCGCGGGGCCTGGCCCGGCGGCCCGCGCTGCCTCAGCGCGCGGCGGCGACGATGCGGTCGAGGGTCGCGCGGGCCGGGGTGGCGGGGCGGCCGAGCAGGCATTCGAGGGTGGGGTCGGAGACCGCGTACTCCCCCGCGCGGGCGGCGAGGTACATGCCGAGCGAGAAGTCGGCGACGAGCGGCGCGAGCCCGCGGGCGATGGCAGCCGCCTTCCACTCCTCGTCGTCGACGACGACCCGCGCGATCGTGCGCCCGGTGATGTCGCTCAGGATGCGCGCCACCTGCTCCAGGTCGAGGAGCTCGGGCGCGGTGAGCGGAGGTGTCACCCCGTCGAGCACGCCCTCGTCGGCGAGCGCGAGAGCCGCCACCTCGGCCAGGTCGGCGTGCGCCGTCCAGGAGACCGGGCCGTCGGCGGGTGCCGCGATGACGCCGGTCGCGAGCGCGTCCCCGATGGCGACGGCCAGCGTGCTGGCGTAGAAGCCGTTGCGCAGCGCCGTGAACGGCAGGCCCGGCTCGGCGAGGTGCAGCTCTGTCGCGGCGTGCACCCTGTGCGGCGGGAACAGCGCCGAGGGCGAGGCGCCCTGATGGCTGGTGTAGAGCACGCGGCGCGCTCCGGCCTCGCGGGCCGCATCGATGGCGGCGTTGTTCGCGGCGAGCGCCCCCGGCCCGCGGATGGCGGCCGACACCACCAGCACCTGGTCGGCGCCCTCGAACGCGTGGTGGAGGCTCGCCGGGTCGGTGAAGTCTCCCGCCCTCACCCGCACGCCGGCCGCCTCGAACGCGGCCGCCTTGCTCGTGTCGCGCACGCTGACGCCTAGTTCGCCGGCCGGGAGGCGTTCGAGCGCCCGCTGCACGATGAGTGAGCCGAGCGTGCCGTTGGCCCCTGTGATGACGATCATGTCGCGCCTTTCGTATCGTTGATAGTCGCTTGACAATATCGTTGATAGTACCGACGTTAGTTGCCGTTGGCTACCATCGATTCATGCAGAACGGCAGCGACCCCAAGGTGGCGATCCTCGAGGCCGCCGCCCGGCTCCTTCGCGAGCACGGCCGAGACCAGGTGACGACGCGTCGAGTCGCCGAGGAGGCCGGCACCCAGCCCCCCGCGCTCTACCGGCTCTTCGGCGACAAAGACGGCCTGCTCGAAGCGCTCGCCGACCACGTGATGGCGGGCTACGTCGCGAGCAAGACGAAGCTGGCCCCCGAGACGGCCGGACAGGGCGACCCCCTCGCCGATCTTCGCGCCAGCTACCGGATGCACGTCGAGTTCGGACTCGCCAACCCCGAACTCTTCACCCTCATGATCGACCCGCGCCGCCCGCTCACCGACGCCGAGGCCGCGGGCCGAGACGTGCTGCGCTCCCGGGTGCGCCGGCTCGCGGCCGCCGCCCTGCTCCGGGTGAGCGAGGAGCGTGCAGTGGAGATGATCAGCGCCGCGGGCAACGGGGCCATCCTCTGCACCCTCGGCTCCGCCGACCCCGAGAAGGGGTTCGCTCTCGGCGACGCGATGCTCGACGCGGTGCTGGCTGCGATCGTCGAGTCCGCCGAGCTCCCCTCCCCCGAGGGCTCCGCGGGCGGCGCCGCGACGCTGCGGGGCGCCGTGTCGCTCGCCGCCCTCACCCCCGAGCTCCCCGGCCTCTCCGATGCCGAGCGGTCGCTGCTCGGCGAGTGGCTCGGGCGCTCGATCGCCGAGCTGCAGCGCTGATGCGCACCTCACCACGCGCAGCCGATCGGATGCTGTCGGCCGGCGTGCTCGCATCCGTTCTCAGCGCATCCCTGCTGCTCGCCGCCTGCTCGGCCGGCGCCACGGACGCGCCGCCTCACGCGACGGGGAGCCCGTCGGCCGTCAGCTCACCCGACTCTGGGACGTCGGCGGCGTCGCCGGCAGCGCCGACTCCCGTCGACCTCTCCGGGCGCCTCACCGAGATCGAGAACGAGTTCGCCGTCACCATCGGAGTCAGCGCCGTGAGCGAGTCGGGGGTGACGGTCGAGTATCGGGCCGCCGAGCGCTTCGGCTACGCCTCGACCATCAAGACCTTCGCCGCAGGCCTCATGCTCGCGACGACCACGCCCGAGCGGAGATCGACGACCCTCACGTGGACCCAGGCCGACCTCGACACGGCGGGCTACTCCCCCGTCACCCAGGAGCATCTCACGACCGGCCTCACGCTCGCCCAGCTCGCCGAAGCGGCGGTGCGCTCGAGCGACAACACCGCGCTCAACCTCGTGCTGGGCGCGGTCGGCGGCCCGGATGCGGTGCAGCGCTTCCTCCGTGAGCTCGGCGACGACGCGACGATGGTCTCGGCTTTCGAGCCGGAGCTCAACACGGTGACGCCGGGTGACCCGTCGAACACGACGACCCCGGGATCCTACGGCGTCGCTCTGCGCGAGCTGCTGACCGGCGACGCCCTCTCCGAGACGGATGCGCGCATCCTGCAGGAGTGGATGACGGGCAACAGCACGGGCGACACCCTCATCCGCGCCGCTGCGCCCGAAGGCTGGGGTGTCGCCGACAAGTCGGGCGGAGCGGGTGGCATCCGCAACGACATCGCCCTCGTCACGACCGAGGCGGGTGAGGACGTCGTCGTCGTCATCCTAACCGCCACGAACGACCCTTCGGCGAGCTACGACGACGCGGCGGTGGCGGAGGCGGCTCGCGCCGTTCTCGCGGCGTTCGGGTGAGCGGCCACCCCGCTCAGGGTGCCTCCCGCGCGGTCTCCGCTCAGGAGGCCGGCAGCGCGGCGACCGCTCAGGAGGCCGGCAGCGAGGTGACCGCGAAGGTCGCGTAGACGCCGTCGACCTCGCCGAGCACGACGCTCTGGGTCGACTCCGCGCCGTCGGCGAGGGAGCCCTCGGGCAGGGTCGCGGTCACCTCGTAGACGGCGGGGTAGGCGGTCACCAGCTGGGGCCGCTCGGCCGAGGGGTCGGGCGAGTACTCCGCGCCCGGAACCGAGAAGCCGACGGGTCTCTTCGACCCGTCGGCCGCCTCGACCTGCACCAGCAGCGCACCGGCGAGCGGTTCTGCCAGCTCCCAGGCACCGGCGTCGTCGCGCTGCACCCTCAGGGCGCCCGCGTAGGGTGCGTCGTCGAGCGTGTACTCGTAGGAGACGCGCACGGTGCGGGTGCCGATCTCGCTCGCGTCGGGCTCGTCGACCTCCACCCCTTCGATGCGCTCGGCACCCTGCAGCGCCTCGTCGGTCAACAGGGTCGTCACGTCGCGGTCGGCGTACGCGCTGTCGCTGAGGAGGTGCTCGTCGAGCGCGTGCGCCGCCTCTGCGTCTCCCGCGGAGATCGCGTCGAGGTAGTCGCGCACGAGCGCGGCGGCCGCCGCGGCATCGCCGGCGTCAGACCCCTCGGCCGTGCCCGACGTCGAGGAGCCCGCCGAGCATCCGGTGAGCGCCCACCCCGATGCGAGCACGACCGCCGCGAGTCGGAGAGAGAAGAGAGACCGGGCGTGGGGACGAGAGGTTCGACGCATGCTGACCACCGTATCCGGAGGGTTCTCTGCTCGGCACGGGCTCACTAGGGTGGTCTTCGACACGTGCCGAAGTGGTCGGCGCGAGGAGGAGAGCCCTAGTGAAGCGACCAGGTGGCGTCACGCTCGTAGCGGTGATCGTGTGGATCTCGGGTGCACTGCAGGTGATCGGAGGCGTCATCGGCCTCATCACGGCCTCGACGACCGCGGAGGCGAACGGGGCGCCCGACTCGGCCGGAACCCTCACGGCGACCGCCGTCGTCTCGATCGTGCTCGGCATCATCACCGTCGTCGTGGGCGCGGCACTGCTGCGGGGCAGCCAGATCGCCCGGGTGCTCACGACGATCGTGCTGGCGCTGAACCTGCTCGGGGGCATCTACTTCATCGTCGCGGTGCCGTCGAGTCTGCTGCAGGGCATCCTCAACTCGGTGCTCGCGGTGATCGGTCTGGTGCTGCTCTACACACGCAGCGCCAACGCGTTCTTCCGCCGCTGAGGCGGGCGGGGACGCTGACGTTGACGTTGTCGCTGACGCTGGCTCCCGTGTCGGCGTCGAGCCGGCGCCCGCTCACTTGTCGTCGATCACCGACATGAACCCGGCGAACGCGAACACCGCGGGGATCACGTAGAGGAAGAGCAGCGCGAGCATCCACCCCAGCCGCCCCAGCGCCGGCCACAGGCCGCGGCTCTTGTAGGCCTGCCGGAGGCGGCGGCCGTCGGGCCCGATGAGGCGCGCGGGCCGCGTGTGCTGAGCCGGCACCCGGTCGTCGCGATAAGCGGCCGCGCGCTTGGCCAGGCGCACCGCGACACCGTCGACGACCGTCGCCACCCGGTTCCACGGAGCCGGGTCGGAGTAGTCGGCGGCGATCGGGCTCGAGAACACCACGCGGTCGTCGATGATCTCCACGTCGAAGACGGAGGCGTCGTCGATGAGGGCGGCCATCACATCCGGAGTCAGCGCATAGAGGGCGTCGGTCGCGTACCCGTCGGGGGCGTAGGCGGCGAAGAAGCGGTCGAAGTCGCCCTCGAGCGAGAGCCGCTGCCTCCTGTCGACGCTGCTCGGGAGGTCGCTGGGCGCGCGGCCGTTCGCGAGCGAGTCGAGGTAGAGATGGGGCAGGGCCGAGGGCAGGGTGACGGCGATGTAGGAACGCACGACGGGCTTGCCGTGCAAGCCGGTGCGGTAGACCAGATCGCCGAACTCGACACCGCCGCCCGACGCCGCGAAACGCGGGAAGGCGGATGCTCGGGCCGCGGGTTGCGCCGTGAGGGCGGGCAGCGGCGCTCGCGCCAGCGGGCGCGACTCGAAGCCGTTCGCCAGGGCGGTGAGCGTCTGCCGCCACTCCGCGAGGCGGGCGCGCGGCGACGGCGGGCGCCTCGACCGGCGGGCCAGCAGGAGGGTGCCGACGACGCCCAGGGCGAGCACCAGAACCGCGATGGCGAGGTCGCGGTAGTCGTCGGGCCCCGTGTCGTTGTCGCCGTAGCCGTCGACGCGGATGCCGATGACCATGAACACGACGAAGCAGTACCAGAGCAGGACGCTCCAACTGAGGTGCACGAGCATCCGTCGCCAGGTGGGGAGCCAGGGCGGGCGCGCGCTCGCCCGCTGCTCGGCCATCGCGGCGGCCACCTCGGCGGGCGGGGCCGTGAGGTAGTGGGTGTCGAACGGCTCGGGGCGGCGCTGCATGCTCCACCCCCGCTTTCTTCGACTCCGGCCCGTGCCCGCCGGCCGGACTCCTCAGCCTGCCACGGGTGGGCTCAGCGCGGAGCGGGATCCGTCTCGGTGCTCTCGGAGGGGGCCGCTGGGATGCCGTACTCGAGGTAGCGCCACGTCGCGAGTTCCGACGGGTCGGGCTCGGGGAGTCCGCCGACGATGCCTGTGGTCATGGTCTGCCTCCTGCCGCTCGGTGCGCCCCCGGAGGAGCGCGTGGCACAGGGGGTTCGGAGCGGGGCGTCCCAAGGTTTGGGTGTGGTGCGGCTGGTGCGACGCCGCCGCCGCGCCCCGGTCAGAGGTCGATCTTCTCGTTGTCGATCTCGATCGGGGTGCCGGTGACCTTCGACTTCACCAGGCTGAGCACGGTGGCGATGGTCGACCCCGGGGTGTCCCAGTACTCCGCGGAGTCGGTGTGCACGATGAGCGCCCGGATCGACGGGTCGGTGCTCCCGCCCGGGAACCACGCCTCGGCGCTCTGGTCCCACATCTCGTCGATGTAGCTGCGCTCGGTGGTGAGCTCGGCGTGGCCGGTCACCGACACCCAGGAGTCGTTCGAGCTGAACGCGAGGTTCACCACCTGGTGCTTCTCGAGCCGCTTCGCGGTCGACGACTCGGCGCTGATGAGGAACCACAGGTCTCCGTCGAAGCGGTGGTGCTGCTGCTGCATCGCGAGCGGCTGCGACAACGGATGCCCGTCGTCGTCGAGAGTGACGGCCATCGTGAGGGGGAAGTCGTCGAGCAGGTCGGCGAGGGTCTCGATGTCATCGGCGGTGGTCATGGCAACTCCATTCACGAACGTGGGCTCCACACGCTACGCCGCCCCCGCCCCACCGCCTACGCCCGGCCTCAGTTCACTCTTCGCCAAGCATCCGCGTTAGTCATAAATTCGGCCACTCAAAATTATGGGTAACTGAGTTACTCATAAAGTAGGGTGGGTGCAATTATGAGTAAGTCAGCCCCGTCCTCTGAGCTGCCCGACCCCTGGCCGCGGCTGGAATGGGAGCCTCAGGTGTGGCTGCCCACATCGGGATGGAGCGTCAATGCCGAGTTCGGAAGCGGCGGGCAGCCCTACCGATCAGCGGTGCCGCCCCTCATCGCGGGACTGACCCCTCGCCCTGACAGCGAGGCACGGGAAGCCGCCGAGGCCGCGGTGCAGGAGTTGAGCCGGTTCGACGCGGAGCTCGGCAGCAGGGTCACGGCTTTCGCTCCCGTTCTTCTCCGCTCGGAATCCGCTTCGTCGTCGCAGATCGAGAACCTCACCGCGAGCGCGCGGGCGATCTTCACGGCCGAGCTCGGCGTGAAGACGAGTCGCCATGCGGAGCTGATCGCCGCGAACACACGATCGCTCCAAGCGGCCATCGCACTCTCCGACTCGCTGTCGGCCGGAGCCATCGCGGAGATGCACCGTGTTCTGATGGGCGATCAGATGCGGCACACGCCCGGAGAGTGGCGCCGCGAAGCGGTGTGGATCGGAACGAGATCGAACAGCCCCCTCGGCGCAGACTTCGTCGCCCCTCAGTTCGAGCGCATCCCCGGCCTCATCGACGACGTGGTCGAGTTCTCGCAGCGGAACGACATCCCTGCACTCGTCTCCACCGCGGTCGCCCACGCGCAGTTCGAGACCATCCACCCCTTCACCGACGGAAACGGGCGAACCGGCCGAGCGCTCGCCCAAGCCTTGTTGCGCCACCGGGGCGTCACCCGCAACATCGCGATACCTGTATCCGCCGGCCTGCTCGCTGACGTCGAGGGCTATCACCGAGCGCTCACGGCGTATCGGAACGGCGACGTGACACCGATCGTGCTCGCTTTCGCGGAGGCGTCACTGCGAGCGGTCGCCAACTCGCGTCGCCTGGTGGCCGACATCGACGCGATTACCGAGGGTTGGCGCGAGCGCTTGACGGTTCGACGATCGAGCAACGCCTGGATGCTGATCGACGTCATTGCACGGCAACCGGTCATCGACTCGGCCACAGCCGCGACAGCACTGGGGGTGAAGCAGCCCAACATCTACCCGGCGCTGCAGGCACTGACCGACGCGGGGATCTTGAAGTCAAAGTCGGAGCATCGCGCCGGGCCGTTCTGGCGGAGTGACGAGGTGCTGAAGGCGATCGACGACTTCGCCGAGAGGGCCGGGCGGCGGGGGCGGAGCTGACCGCGAAGCCCCCAGCCAGCAACGCAAGGACCTCGACGCGCTCATGAACGGAATGCTGGGTTAGCATGCGGGGATGGCGAAGCAGGGGCGGGTCGATGATGTGGCGATCGGTGGGGATGGGATCCGGCTGGGGCAGTTTCTGAAGTTCGCGGGGCTGATCGACAGTGGGGGCATCGCGAAGGAGGCGATCATCGACGGGCTCGTCACGGTGAACGGCGAGGTCGACCGCCGCCGCGGCCGCCAGCTGCAGCCGGGCGACGTCGTCGGGTTCGAGGGCCGCCGGGCGCGCGTGGTCGCCTAGGAGTCGGCGGGCAACCGCACGCTCTGGGGGAACCGGAAGACGTCGGAGGGGTCGTAGCGCGCCTTCACCGCTCGCAGGTGGTCTACGCCGACGCCCCAGTACCGCTGCTCCCACCCGGGCGCATCCGGGTTCGGCACGTTCGGGTAGGCGCCCGAGACGAACGGCTCCAGCGCCGCCGCGAACTCCGCCACCCACGCGAGGCACTCCGGCGTCAGCGGGTCGTCGGCGGCTGCGACCGCCCCCTCGCCCCGGATGCCCCAGCCCGCGCCCGGCTCGGCATAGAACAGGGCGTCGCGGTGAGCGAAGGCGCTTCCCCCGGCAGGCTCACTGCGGCGCATGGCACCACCGAGGGCGTTCGTGAAGTAGTTGCAGCTCGAGGTGGGCGCCGACGCCATGAACTCGGCGATCAGGGCGACGGCCTCGCGCGAGAACGGCGCGCTCACGAACTGCGAGGCGAACTTCCAGTGCGCGGGCTCCGCGTCGAGAGGCACCTGGAACCGGCCGTAGGCCTCGGCCCATCCCGACTCCACGAGGGCCACCTCCGGGCTCCCGAGCGACAGCATCGGGTCGAGCAGCTCACTCACTTCAGCAGCATCACCCGACGCGAGCACGGCTATCAGCACCACCGCATCCGGCCGTACCTCGAGCTGGCTCGTCAACCGTTCGTCGGCGACGGGCGCCGAACGCTGCCAGGCGTCGAAGACGTCGGCGAGCATCCGGTGCCCGGGCCAGCTCGCCGTGAACGTCACCACGGATGTGAGCGGATGCACGCGGTAGCTCAGCGAGGTCACCACACCGAAGCTGCCGTTGCCGGCACCCCGAAGAGCCCACAGCAGCTCGGGATGGCGCGCCGTGTCGACCGAGATCACCTCGGCGCCGCCGTCGGCCGAGGCCACCACGACCTCGGCCCGCAGCAGGGCGTCGCAGGCCATGCCGAACGCCCTCGTGAGCAATCCGAACCCTCCGCCGAGGGTCGCCCCGGCCAGCCCGACGCTGCCCTCGGTGCCGGTGGGCACCGCGAGCCCGCGCGCGGCGAGGGCGGCGACGACCGAACCCTGGGTGACTCCCGCACCGACCGTCGCCGTCGCCCCCGCCCCGTCGATGGTCACCTCGTCGAGCCCGCTCAGGTCGATGACGAGGCCGTCGTCGAGCGTCGACCAGCCTTCGAGGCAGTGGCCGCCGCCACGGATGCGCAGGGCCACACCGGCACCACGGGCCCAGGCGACCGCGTCGACGACCTCCTCGGCCGACCCGGGGTACACGATGGCGGCCGGCCGGTGCGAGAACAGTCGGTTCCACGAACGGCGGGCCTCGTCGTAGCCGGGGTCGTCGGGCAGCATCACCCGACCCGGGAGGCCGGCGAGGCCGGTCGGCCTGCGCCTCGCGCTCACTCGATGGCCTCGACGGCGGTGCCGGCGTCGGGCTCCGTCTCGAGAACCCGGCGGCGGAAGACCATCATCCAGGCGAAGTAGACGGCGCCCGCGACGAGCAGCCCGAGAACGATCAGCGACGGGATGCGCGCGTCGTCGGGCGTGACCAGCACGAACAGCACCAGCGCCACCCAGACGAGCGCCACGATGGTGACGGGCAGCTCGAAGCGGCCGAGGCTGAAGCCGCCGGGCTTCGGTTCGAGCTTGCGCCGCACCACCAGGTAGAGCACGACGATCGCGCCGTACATCAGCGCCGGCAGCAGCGTGCCGCCCACGATGAGCTGCACCAGCGCGTCGCCCGGCAGCGCGATCATGAGCACGACGCCGATCACCACGATGAGCAGTGTCGCCGCGATGGGCGTGCGGGTGCGCGGGTTCACCCTGCTCATCAGCCGCGCCGCGGGGAACCGGCCGTCGCGCGCCATGGCGAAGGCCTGGCGCGAGCAGGCCGCCATCACCACCATCCCCGCGCCGAAGAAGGCGAACGCGATGCCGCCGAGCAGGATGCGCTCCCACACCGGTCCCAGCTGGCCCCTGATGATCGCGGCGACGGGTGAGGGGTCGGCGGTGACCGCATCCACGTCTCTGATGGCCACCGTCAGCACGATGAGGAACACCAGCCCCGCCACGCTCGCCGCCACCACCGAGCCCACGATCGCCCGCGGCACGGTGCGGAACGGGTTCTTGGCCTCCTCGGCGAGATTGGCGGCGGAGTCGAAGCCCACCAGTGTGGTGAGCCCCATCAGCGCGCCGGCCATGAGCCCGCCGCCGATGGCGAAGTAGTTCGGGTCGGTGATCGAGGTGCCGCGATCGATGAGATTGGCGGGCGCCCCGTCGCCGGTGACGGCGATGACGATGAGCAGCGCGATGACGAGCACCGCGATGATGCCGAGCTCGACCGCCACCGCGGCCGAGGTGATGAGGCCGAACAGGCGGGTCGAGGCGATCACGAACGCCGCCTGCACCAGCAGGATGACGAGGGTCAGGATGCGCGCCACACCCTCGTCGGCGGCCATGCCGAGCAAGGGCATCACCGCCTGGCTCGCCATCGCGTTGGCCATCGTGACGACCGCGATGGCCAGGTACCAGAAGCTCAGCCACCCGAAGAACCAGCCGACCTTCGGGTTCGCCAGGCGCGACGCCCACTGGTACGACGAGCCGCTGAGGGCGATGCGCGCGGCGAACTGCGCCACGACGAGCGCCACGAGGGTCTGCCCCACCGCGGCGGCCACCCAGAGCCAGATGCCGACCGGGCCCGCGGTCTGCAGCATCTCGCCGTAGGTCGCGAATACGCCGACCGCCACCGAGATGAACGCGAACGAGATGGCGAACACCTGGAAGCCGCCAAGGGTGCGCTTGAGCTGGGGGCCTTCTGGGTTCGACGTCGTCGTTCCCGCAGCCACGTCGTGGGTCATGGCGACAGTCTGGAGACGGGCGCTTCCGCGTGACAAGGCCCTGTTGCGGACATGCCCTCAACAGGGCGGGGCGCGGTCTTCCCTCCGGGGTCGGCGGTGCGCCAGGCTGAGGCTCGAGATGCCTGAGTTCACGTGGAGACGCCGGGCGCTGTGGCCGCTCTCGCAGCGATTCAGGCGCCCATCGATGCCTGGCGCACCTCGTACCTCACCTCGGCGATCAGCTTCGCGGTGCCCGGCACCGTCGTCGCAGCGGCCCGGGGCGACGACCCGGTCGTGCTCGCCTCGAGCGGTGACGCCGTGCTGGGCTGGGGCGGGCGGGCGCTGTCGGTCGACGACGCGTTCCACATCGGCAGCATGACGAAGCTGTTCACCGCGGTGCTCATCTTCCAGCTCGACGGATCGGGGGCGCTGTCGCTCGACGACACCCTCGACACCTGGTTTCCCGAGGCGCCGAACGGCGATCGCATCACGGTGCGGATGCTGCTGCAGCACGAGAGCGGACTGAGCGAACTCGACATGGCCCTGGTGGGTGTCGACACCCCTCAGCAGGTGATCGACGACGTGTTCTCGCGCCCGCCGGTCGCCGACCCCGGAACGGCGTACGAGTACCTGAACGCGGGGTACATCATCCTGGGACGGGTGGCGGAGGAGACCTCCGGGCGCCGCTACGCCGACCTGCTGCGGAGCAGGCTGATCGGGCCGCCCGGGCTGCACGACACCTACCTCGACGAGGGTGGAGGCTCATCGTCCGCTCCCGTCAGCGGCTACGACCTCGGATGCTCGGGAGACACCACGATCGCCGACTGCAGAGGTAAGCCGACGGGGCCGATCGCCGTCGACCCCGATCCTTCTCCCCAGTGGACGGGCGCCTGGTCGGCCGGCGGCATGGTGAGCACGGCGCGAGACCAGGCCGTGTGGATCCGCGCCCTGGTCACCGGCGACGTCGTCTCGGAGGCGCATCGGGCCGAGATGGCGGCGCTCACCCCGCTCTCGGCGAGCTCGTACCAGGAGTTCTACGCCGCGACCGGCCTGCCCCCGGTGCAGCTCGGCGAGGGAACCGGCCTGACCTCGTGGAACGTGCCGGGAGTCGGCCGCTGCCTCGGCCACGCGGGCGCCATCCCGGGCTCCAACGGCTTCGCCGCCTACTGCCCCGACACCCACCTCACCGTCGTCGCCCTCAACATCATGAACCCGGCAGGCCTCACCCCCGGCTACCCCGGTCTCCCCTCCCTCGCCCCGGCAGCCCTCAGCGCTCTCGTGGGCTGAGGGCGCCGGCCTCCGGCGTCGCGTCAGGGCACGATCGAGTCGACGTACCCGCCGTCGACCCGCACCGCGGCTCCCGTCGTCGCCGAGGCGAGCGGAGACGCCAGGTAGGTGACCAGATTCGCGATCTCCTCGGGTTCGATCAGCCGCTGCAGCAGCGACTGCGGGCGGTGCAGGCGCATGAACTCGCGCTGCGCCTCCTCCCAGGGCAGGTCGTCGTCGACCAGCTCGTAGACGAAGTCTTCGACCCCGCCGGTGTGGGTCGGTCCGGCGATCACCGAGTTGACGGTCACGCCCGTGCCCGCCGCCGCCTTGGCGAAGCCCCGCGAGACGGCAAGCAGCGCCGTCTTCGACATTCCGTAGTGGATCATCTCGGCGGGGATGACGATCGCCGAGTCGCTCGCGATGTCGATGACGCGCCCCCAGCCCGTCTCGATCATGCCGGGAAGGTAGCTCCTGATGAGGCGCGTCGCCGAGAGCACGTTCGTCTCGAAGTAGCGCCGCCAGTCGTCGTCGGAGATCTCGAGAGCCGGCTGGGCGCCGAAGATGCCCAGGTTGTTCACGAGCACGTCGACGGTCGGCACCTCGGACTGCAACCGCGCGACTCCGGCCTCCTCCGTCACGTCGGCGTCGACACCGACGATCTCGGCTCCGGCGACCGCCTGGCGCAGACGATCTGATGCGGTCGCCACCGACTCGGCCCGCCTGCCGTTCACCACCACCCGCGCGCCTCCCTCCGCGAGTCCCTTCGCGATCGCGAAACCGATGCCCGAGGTCGAACCCGTGACGAGGGCGGTCTTGCCGCTCAGATCGATCTGCATGCCCGTCACCCTACCCGCGAGCACCTCGCTCAGGTCTTGTAGGCGTCGCGGCGATGCACGATGGTGACGACCTCGATGATGACCTGGGCGTCGAGGACGCGGTAGAGCACCCGATACTCTCCCCGACGGGCGGAGTAGAGGGGGAACAGCGGCTCTTCCAGCTGTTTGCCCACGCGCTTCGGGTTGCTGCGCAGGGCACCCATGATGAACTCGAACGCCGCGGTGGCGACCTTCTCGGGCAGGTCTTCGGCGAGCGCCTTCTTCGCAGAGCGCGTGAAGCGCACGTCGTAGACGTGGCTCATCCCGGTATTCGACCGGCCTCGATCATCGCCGCACGCACGTCACCGACGTCGACGACGTCTCCGGCGCCGATCTCGGCGAGCCCCACGCGGATGGCCTCAACCGTCGCCGCGTCGCTCAGGATCTCGATCGTCTCCACCATCGTGTCGTAGTCGTCGGCGCTCAGCAGGACAGCCGCCCGACTCCCGTTGCGGGTGACCTCGAAGCGCTCGTGGGTCTTCGAAGCCGACTCGACGAGCTTGGAGAAGTTCGCTCGAGCGTCTGCGACGGAGAGAGTGGCCATGTACAGAATTCTAGCGTTCGATGACGGGGCTGTCGAGGACGAGTCAGAAGCGGAGGAGGATCTTGCCGGCGCGGCCGGGGGTGGCGCTGGCGGCGGCGGCTTCGCGGGCCTGGTCGAAGGGGTAGACGGCCTCGACGGGGAGCTCGATCTCGCCCGAGCCGATGCGCTGGAAGAGTTCGCCGAACAGGGCCGAGCGCTTGCCCGCCTCCATCTCACGGGTGACCCGGCTGCCCCAGAAGCCCTTCACCGTGACGCCCTTGAAGATGAGATCGCCGGAGGGGATCTTCAGGTCACCCTCCCCCATCGCCCCGAACGACACGAGCGTGCCGCCCTCGCCGAGGAGGCCCGTGAGGTCGCTCGCCGACGACCCGCCGACGGAGTCGACCGCCACCCGCGGGCTGGCGCCGTCGAGCAGTGCCGCCGCAGCATCCTGCCACCCCTCGCTCTCGATCGAGACGACGTCGTGGATGCCGAGGGCCGCGAGCTCGTCGACCCCGGCGTCGCGGCGCACCAGGCCGAGCACACGCACGCCGCGCAGCGCCGCGAAGCGGGCGACGAGGCGGCCGACGGCACCGTTCGCCGTGTTCTGGGCGATCCACTCGCCCTCCGAGACGCCGAGGGAGTCGAGCAGGCTGAGGGCGCTGAAGGGCATCGCGACCAGTTGCGACGCGGTCTCGTCGGAGATGTGCTCGGGCACCGGGATGAGGCCGGCGGCTTTCGCGATGAAGTACTCGGCCCACACCCCGAAGGTGCCGCCGGTGACGACCCGCTGGCCGACCTCGAGCGTGTCGACGCCTTCGCCGAGGGCGTCGACCACGCCGAGCGCCTCGGTGCCGGAGGCCGCGGGGAGTTCGGGCTTGAAGCCGTAGGTGCCGCGGATGGTCCACAGGTCGTGGTTGTGGATAGGCGAGAGCACGGTGCGCACCCGCACCTCACCCGCCCCGGGCTCGGGGAGGGGGCGCTCCGTGACCTCGAGAACATCGGTGGCTTCGCCGAAGGTGGCGTGGGTGATCGCTCGCATGCGGCCGAGGGTACTCCCACCGGCTGACACCCGGCTCGGCGCCCGCAGACGCACGGGAAATCTAGGATGGGGTGATGGGATCGGAACCGGTGCGGTGGCTCACGCACGACCAGCTGCGCGCGTGGATCCGTCTCGAAGCCGTCGCCGAGCTCCTCCCACCGGTGCTCGACTCGCAGCTGCAGCGTGACGCCCAGCTCACCCACTTCGAGTACCTCGTGCTCGCCAAGCTCTCCGAGGCCCCCGACCGCGTGCTCCGCATGACCGCCCTCGCCGCGACCACCAACGCCACCCTCCCCCGACTCTCGCACGTCGTCTCGCGCCTCGAGGCCCGCGGCTTCGTCGAGCGCGTGCCCTGCCCGAGCGACCGCCGCGCCACCAACGCCCACCTCACCGACGCCGGCTGGCAGAAAGTCGTCGAGACGGCCCCCGGCCATGTGGCCACCGTGCGCGAGCACGTCATCGACGCCCTCAGCGACGAGCAGCTGCGGCAGCTCGACGACATCATGGCCGCCCTGCTCACGCGACTCGACCCCGACAACACCCTCCGCTACCTCCCCTGACCCCGCGGCACCCGGGTGTGCTGCAGGAGCGGGCGAGCGGATGTCGGGGGCCGGGCGCACAATGGGTTCATGCCCGAACTCCCCGAGGTGCACGCGCTGGTCACCGACCTCGGCGCGCGACTCGCGGGGCGCACGGTCGAGCGCTTCGTGCCGGTCTCCTTCGCGGCGCTGAAGACCTTCGACCCGCCCGCGTCGGCCCTCGACGGGCAGCCCGTCGACGGCGTCGCCCGGCACGGCAAGTTCCTCGACTTCGGCATCGGCGGGCTGCACCTCGTCATCCACCTGGCCCGTGCGGGCTGGATCCGCTGGCGCGAGGGTCCCCCGCCGCCCCCGAAGGGCCAGCCCGGCTCGGGGCCGCTCGCGGCCCGCCTCGTCCTCGAGGGAGCACAAGACGGGTTCGACGTCACGGAGGCGGGCACCAAGAAGAGCCTCGCGCTGTACGTGGTGCGCGACCCCTCCGAGGTGCCCGGCATCGCGCGGCTCGGCCCCGACCCGCTCGACCCGGCCTTCGACCTCGAGACCTTCGCGAGCATCCTGGCCGGTGCGGGGCGGGCGCAGATCAAGGGTGTGCTGCGCAACCAGTCGACCATCTCGGGCATCGGCAACGCCTACTCCGACGAGATCCTCCACGCCGCTCGCATGTCGCCGTTCAAACCCGCCGCGATGGGCGCCGACGAGGTCGCGGCGCTGTACGAGGCGATGCAGACGACCCTGCGTGACGCGGTCGCCCGCGCCGATGGTCTCGCCGCCTCGGAGCTCAAGGGCGAGAAGAAGGCGAACCTGCAGGTGCACGGCCGCACGGGCGAGGCCTGCCCGGTGTGCGGCGACACCGTGCGGCAGGTCACCTACTCCGACTCCAGTCTGCAGTACTGCGCCACCTGCCAGACGGGCGGCAAGCCGCTCGCCGACCGGGTGCTCTCCCGCCTGCTGAAGTAGCCGGCCAGGCACCCGGAACCACTTTCCTGCGGACAAAGTCCGACAGGGATGACGTTCGGACGGACTTTGTCCGCAAGAACGCGCAGCCCTACCGAAGTCCCTGCGCGTACCGCGCGGGCGTCGACCCGAACCGCTCCGAGAACGCGGCGATGAACCCGCTCGGGGTGGCGTAGCCGACGGCCGCCGCGACCTCCTGCACCGGGCGCCCCTCGGCGAGCAGGCCCGCCGCCGCTTGCAACCGCGCCTGGATGCGCCACCGCCTGAAGCTCTGCCCCGTCTCCGCGAGGAACGCCCGCCCGATGGTCTTGCCGCTGACGCCGAGGCCCGCCGCCCAGTGCTCGAGCTCCCGCGCGTCGGCGGGGTGGCGGAGGATGCCTTCGGCCACCGACCGCGCCCGCGGCTCCCGCGGGAGCGCGATCACGTCGTGGCGGGTCGCCGCGCCCTCGAGCAGGTCGGCGAGCAGCAGCCGGCAGTGCCGTCGGCGCGCCGGCGACGGGTCTCCGTCGACGAGGTGCTCGAGCAGCGACGTGGCGAGGGGGTCGGCGCTCAGGGTGCGCGGCCGCGCCCACTCCTCGCCGCGCGGGCGCAGCCCGGTCTGGGCGTACACGCTGATGAGCCGGCCCTGCCCCGTGAACGCCATCTCGTGCACCGCCCCCGCCGGAATCCAGGCGAGGTGCTCGCCGCGCCGGTGCCAGGTCTCACCCCGCACCGTCAGCTCCATCGCACCGGAGGCCATCCAGGCCAGCTGGTCCTCCTCGTGGCGGTGCGCGTCGAAGCGCGTGCCCGCGTCGACGAGGGTGCGGGACGCCTCGAAAACTTCGGGTGTCCGTTCCGCGACATTTAGCCCGCGAGACGGGCCCGCCGCGGGTGGTGAGTACGTCATATCGGACACTCCTCCGTCCTTTCACGCGTAGTCCCGTCCACCCGCAGCGATGGCGCGGGTGAATTAGGTAAGGCTAACCTGACGTCGGCCTGCACCGCCACACCTGCTCCCGATCACCGAAGGACACCCATGCGCACACGCCCCCTGGGCCGCCTCCTCGCGGCCGCCACCGCCCTCGCCCTCACAGGCGCAGCACTCACCGGATGCGCCACCGCCTCCGACGCGGGCGCCGCCGGCACCGAGAACCCGGCCTACACGACCGAGCCCACCGACTCCTTCCCCCTCACCGTCGAGCACCAGTTCGGCGAGACCGAGATCGCCGCGGAGCCGCAGCGCGTGGTGGTGGTCGGGGTGACGGAGCAGGACATCCTGCTGGAGCTCGGCGTGGTGCCCGTGGCCACCACCGAGTGGTACGGCGAGCAGCCCTACGCCGTGTGGCCATGGGCCCAGGAGCTGCTGGGCGACGCCCAGCCCACCGTGCTCGACCAGACCGACGGCCTCGAGTACGAGAAGATCGCCGCCCTGAAGCCCGACCTCATCGTCGGCACGAACGCCGGCCTCACCGAGGAGATGTACGACAAGCTCACCGCCATCGCTCCGACCGTGACGAGCGTCGCGGGCTCCGAGCTCTACTTCTCGTCGTGGCAAGACCAGACCCGGCAGATCGCCGCGGCGGTCGGCCGCTCGGCGGCGGGCGACGAGCTCATCGCCGGGGTGGAGGAGCAGTGGGCCGCGGCGCGGGCCGCGCATCCGGAGTTCGAGGGCCTCACCGCGAGCTTCTCGCAGGGAACGCCCTACGACGGCGTGCTCTACGTCTACCCCGACGGCCTCAACACCGACTTCCTCACCGAGCTCGGCTTCACCATGACCCAGGGCCTCGAGCAGTACGCGCTCGAGGAGGGTCAGCAGGCCGTGCTGTCGCCCGAGAACGTCGACCTCATCGACGCCGACGTCATCGTGTTCGCCACCGAGACCGCCGACGGCCCGCAGGAGATGCTCGACTTCGGCACCGTGTCGACCCTCGACGCCGTGATGAACCACCGGGCGGTGTTCACCGACGGCGAGCTCGCGGGCGCCATCTACTTCCTCACCCCGCTCAGCCAGAAGTACGTGATCGAGAAGCTCGTGCCGCGACTCGTCGACGCCGTCGCCGGCGAAGCGCCCCACAGCATCGAGGGCTGAGCCGCCCGTGACAGCCACGCCCACACTCCCGCCGACGGTTCAGCGCGGCCCGCTGAGCCGTCGGCGGGTGCTGGGCGCGACGGTCGCCGCCCTGGCGCTGCCCGCGGCCTGCGTGCTCTCGGTGCTGGTGGGCTCGAGGCCGATCGGCATCGACGACCTGGCCCACGCCCTCTTCACCCCCACCGGGTCGCCGACCGACACCATCGTCGCTGAGCTGCGCGTCTCGCGCACCGTCGTGGCGCTGCTGGTGGGCGCGGCCCTCGGGGTGGCGGGAACACTCATCCAGGCGCTCACGCGCAACCCGCTGGGCGACCCGGGAATCCTCGGGGTGAACGCCGGGGCCGCCTTCTTCGTCGCCGTCGCCGTGGGCGCGTTCGGCATCGGCACGGCCAGGGGTTACCTCTGGTTCGCCTTCGTCGGCGCGCTCGCCGTCACGGTGGTGGTGTATCTCATCGGCGCGAGCGGGCGACGGGGCGTCGACCCGCTGCGCATGACCCTCGCCGGCGTGGCGGTGGGAGCTGTGCTCTCGGGCATCACCACCGCACTCATGCTCATCGACCCGGTGTCGTTCGTGAAGCTGCGCGGCTGGGATGCCGGGTCGATCGTCGAGCGCGGCCCCGAGGTGTACCTGCCCGTGCTCCCCTTCCTCGGGGTGGGCATCGTGATCGCGCTCGCTCTGGCGGCGCCGCTCAACGCGCTCGGCCTCGGCGACGACCTCGCCGCGACGCTCGGTGCGCGGGTCGCCCGCACGCGCATCCTCGCCGTCGTGGCGATCACCCTGCTCGCCGGCGGGGCCACCGCGATCGCGGGCCCGATCCTCTTCGTCGGCCTCATGGTGCCCTACGTCGCCCGGTGGATCGCAGGGCCCGACCAGCGCTGGACGCTCTCGCTCTCGCTCGTCATCGGCCCCACGGTGCTGCTGCTGTCGGATGTGCTCGGTCGCGTCGTGCTCGCACCCGGCGAGGTGCCGGTGGGCGTCGTCACCGCCTTCGTGGGCGCCCCGGTGCTCATCGCCGTCGTACGCCGCAGCCGGATGCGGTCGCTGTGAGCGCCCCGGGCGGGGCGCCGGGCCGCGCGGCGGACCGGGCGTCAGGCCGCGCCCCGGGCGGGGCCCCGGGCCCCGCGGCGGGCCGCGCCCCGGGTCGCGCGGCGGGACGCGCGCCGCGCAGCTCGGCGCCCCCGATCGACTTCGGCGCGGCGACAGTCGTGCTGCGCGGCCCGCGCTTCTCGCTGCGCTTCCCCTGGCGCCCGCTCCTCGTGACGGCGGCGATCTGGGTGGTGGTGGCCGCGCTCGCCGTCGTCGCGCTCGGTCTCGGCGACCTCCCGCTCAGCCCCGCCGAGGTGCTCGCCGCACTGTTCGGCGACGACGCGGGCATCGCGCACACCGTCGTGCTCGAGTGGCGGCTGCCCCGCGTGCTCGGCGGTGTCGTCTTCGGTGCGGCGCTCGGCGTGGCGGGCGCCGTCTTCCAATCGCTCACCCGCAACCCGCTGGCGAGCCCCGACATCATCGGGTTCTCGGCGGGATCCTACGCAGGAGCCGTGCTCGTCATCACCCTCGTCGGCGGCGGCTTCCTCGGTGTGGCGGCCGGCGCGCTCGTCGGCGGGCTGCTGAGCGCCGTCGCGGTCTATCTGCTGGCCTACCAGCGCGGCATGCACGGTTTCCGGCTGATCGTCGTCGGCATCGGCATCTCGGCGATGCTCACGGCCTTCAGCACCTTCCTCATCCTGCGCGCGAAGCTGGAGGTCGCCCTGCTCGCCGCCACCTGGGGCGCCGGGTCGCTCGCGCCCGTGGGCTGGGCGCAGGCGGTTCCCGCGACGATCGCCGTCGTGCTGCTGCTCGGTGCGCTCGGTGCGCTGTCGCGACCGCTGCGGCAGCTCGAGCTGGGCGACGACGCCGCCCGCGCCCTCGGCATCCGGGTGGAGCGGGCGCGCCTGGCACTGGTGTTCTGCGGTGTCGCGCTCACCGCCGTGGTCACCGCAGCATCCGGCCCCATCGACTTCGTGTCGCTCGCCGCCCCCCAGATCGCCCGGCGCCTCACCCGCACCGCCGGCGTCGGGCTGGCGGGCGCCGCGGCGACGGGGGCGCTGCTGCTCGTGGCCTCCGACATCGTCGCCGCCCACCTGCTGCCGAAAGACCTCCCCGTGGGCCTCGTGACGGTGGTGGTGGGCGGCCTGTACCTGGTGTGGCTGCTCGTGCACGAGGCACGGAAGCGCCTGTGAGCGGGCCCGACGAGACGGCTCCCGCGCCCGATACCCTTGTCGCCGTGCACCCTCCCGCGATGTGGATCCAGGCGCCCGAGCATCCGATCGCCGTGCGAGGGCCACGCATCGACGGGCGCACGACGCCCCGCCGTCTCGCGCTCCGCGTGATCGCCGCGACGCCGCGGTACACGGTGCCGGCAGCGCTCCTCGTCGTGGCGCACATGATCGGGGAGGCACTCGTTCCCGTGCTCATGGGCCTCGCCATCGACCGGGCCGTCGGCACCGGAGACCTGGGGCAGCTCGCCCTCTGGCTGGTGCTGCTGGCCGTCGACTTCGCGATGCTCTCATTCACCTACCGCTTCGGCTCGCGCATCGGGCTGCTCGGCGAGCAGGCGGTGCAGCACCGGCTGCGGATGATGGTGGCCGGCACCCTGCTGCACCCGGCCGGGGTGGAGGGCGAGGCGAGGCGGCCGGGGGTGGCGCTCTCGCTGGCCACGAGCGACGTCGACCGGCTGGCGAGGGCCACGCTCCTCGCGATCTACCCGGTGAGCGAGGTGGCGGCGGTGCTGTTCGGCGGCGTCGTGCTGCTCTGGATCTCCTGGCCCCTCGGCGTGGCCGTGCTGGTCGGGGCCCCGCTCGTGCTCTGGCTGACCGAGCTGTTCGGGCGGCCCCTCAACCGGCGGAGCGCCGAGGAGCAGGCGGCCGCCGCCGCCGCAGCGGGCCGTGCCGCCGACATGCTCGACGGCTACCGGGTGGTGCGCGGCATCGGCGCCGAGGCCGAGGCGGCCGAGCGCTACCGCAGGGCCAGCCGCCGTGCCCTCGACGGTACCCTGCGGGCGCGCCGCTCTGAGGGTGTCTTCGTCGGGTCGATGGACCTCATGACGGGCTTCTTCATCACCGCCATCGCCCTGGCCGCCGCCCTCGCGGCGTTCGGCGGCGCGCTCAGCGTGGGCGGCTTCATCACGGTGGTGGGGCTCACCTCCTTCCTGCTCGAGCCGATGCAGAACGTGGCGAGCTACACCGGCACCCTGTGGGCCGCCGCCACGGCGAGCGCCGGCCGCCTGCTCGACGTGCTGCGGGCGAATGAGCGCGGTACGGATGCGCGCCGGGCCCACGCGGGAGACGCGGATGCGCGGCGGGCCGACGAGAAAGATGCGGATGCGCGGCGGGCCCCCACGGAAGAGCGGGACGACACGCACGGGCCGGCATCTGAGGGGGCGGGCGGCGGCTCGGGCGACCGTGACGAGACGCACCTGCAGGTCGCGGGGTTGCGCGCCGGCACCCTGCCCGCCCTCGACTTCGAGGTGCGCGCGGGCGAGCTGGTCGCCGTCGCACTCGAGGGACCCGACGCCGACGAGCTCGTCGAGGTTCTCAGCGCCGGGCGCGCCCCGCTGGCCGGCAGGATCCGGGTGAACGGCGCCGTCGTGGCGCGCCCGGGCGAGAACGACCCCGCGCGCACCGGCCTCCACCCGTCGGTGCTGGTGGCGCCGCACACGCCCGAGTTGTTCGCCGGCACGGTGCGCGAGAACGTCTCGCTCGACGGCGTCTCGCCCGCTCTCGCCGCGGCGGCCCTGAGCGCGGCAGGGTGCGACGAGCTCGCCGAGACCCTCCCCGACGGGCACGACACGGCCGTCGGCGAGCGGGGCGGATCGCTCTCGGGCGGCCAGCGCCAGCGCATCGCCCTGGCACGGGCCCTCGCCCAGAATGCTCCGGTGCTCGTGCTGCACGACCCCACCACCGCGGTCGACGCGGTCACCGAGGCGACCATCGCCCGGCGACTGCGGGAGCTCAGGCGCGGGGCGGGCACCGTCGTCGTGACGCGTTCTCCGGCGCTGCTCGCCGTGGCCGACCGGGTGGTCTACCCCGACTCGCCCGCTCCCACCCACGAGGAAGAGGTGCCGCGGTGAACCCCACCCCCTCCCCGCCGCCCGACCGCCTGCCCGTCGCGCCCGCCCGCACCGTGTGGCGCGAGGTGCGCCGGAGCCTGCGCGGCCGCATCCCCGCGCTGCTCCTGCTCGGCCTGGTGCTGCTGGGGGCCGCCGCGGCGGGCCTCGTCTCGCCACTCGCCCTGGGAGTCGTCGTCGACGCCATCGCTGCGGGAAGCAGGGACACCGGCCTCCTCTGGGGCCTCGGCGCGGCGATGGCGGGGGCGATCGTCGCAGCAGCGGCGCTCACCGGCCTCGGAATCGTTCTCGGCTCGCGCCTGTTCGAGACGGTGCTGGCCGATCTGCGCGAGCGGATGGTGGCGAGCGCCTTCACCCTCCCCCAGCAGCGGGTGGAGCGCGCCGGCTCCGGCGACCTGGTGTCGCGCGCGGGCGACGACGTCACGGCTGTCGCGAACGCCATACCCGAGGTGCTCCCGGCGCTCAGCGTATCCCTCTTCACCATCGCGCTCACGGTCGCCGGCATGGCCGTCGTCGACCCCTGGTTCGCGCTCGTGCTGCTCGTCGTCGTGCCGGTGCACGTGCTCGCCGTGCGCTGGTACCTCCGCACGGCCCCGCCGGTCTACGCGGCAGAGCGCGCGGCCATGGCGGCACGCGCCCAGCAGCTGCTCGACTCGCTGCACGGTCTCGACACGGTGCGGGCGTTCCGGCTGCACCGCCGGCATGTCGACGGCATCTCGCGGTCGTCGTGGCAGGTGGTGCGCTGGGTGATGCGCACGGTCGCCGTGCAGAACGCCTTCTTCGCGCGCCTCAATCTCGCCGAGTTCCTCGGCATGGCGGGCCTGCTCGTGGCGGGGTTCGTGCTCGTCGGGGCGGGGCAGAGCACGATCGGCGCGACGACCGCCGCGATGCTGCTGTTCCTCCGCCTGTTCGCCCCGATCAACTCGCTCCTGTTCGTCGTCGACCAGCTGCAGTCGGCCCTCGCCTCGCTCGGCCGCATCGTGGGCGTGATCGCCGAGGCCGGCACCGGCACCGGCATCAGCACGGGCGCCGCCACCGGCACTGCCACCGCCACCGGCACCACCGGCACCGCCACCGCCGGCACCGGCACCGGCACCACGGATGCGGCCCCCGCCTCCGCCCCCGCGGCCCTCCGCCTGCGCGGCGTGCACCACTCCTACCGCGACGGCCACCCGGTGCTGCACGACGTCACCCTCGACGTCGAGCCCGGCGAGACGCTCGCCGTGGTGGGCGCGACCGGTGCGGGCAAGAGCACGATCGCCGGCCTCGCCGCCGGCACGCACGACCCCACCCGCGGCGAGGTGACGAGACCGACGGCACCCGGCCAGGTGGCCCTGGTGACCCAGGAGGTGCACGTGTTCGACGGCACCCTGCGCGAGAACCTCACGCTCGCGGCTCCTGGGGCCAGCGACGGCGAGCTGCTCCGTGCCCTCGACCGGGTCGGCGCCTCAGCTCTTGTCGACGCTTTGCCCTCAGGACTCGACACCCGGCTGGGTGCCGCGGCGACGACGGTGTCGCCGGCCCAGGCGCAGCAGATCGCGCTGGCGCGCGTCGAGCTCGCCGCCCCGGCTCTCGTCGTGCTCGACGAGGCCACGGCCGAGGCCGGGTCGCTCGACGCCCACCGGCTCGACGCGGCCGCCGCCGCGGTCGTCGCGGGCCGCACGGCGCTCGTCGTCGCCCACCGGCTCTCGCAGGCCGCGGCGGCCGACCGGGTCGCCGTGCTGC
The DNA here is from genome assembly GCF_013113715.1 of Herbiconiux sp. SALV-R1. GTDB lineage: Bacteria > Actinomycetota > Actinomycetes > Actinomycetales > Microbacteriaceae > Herbiconiux. The sequence goes on along the minus strand of NZ_CP053344.1, from coordinate 534,993 downwards.
GCGACGGCAGGGTCGTCGAGCTCGGCACCCACGCCGAGCTCGTCGCCGCCGGCGGGGAGTACTCTCGGCTCTGGGCGGCGTGGAGTGCCGGGCGCTGAGGTGCCGCCCTGCCACAGCCCGAGAACGGAACGGGCGCCCGGCCGGCCGAGCAGATCGTGATCGCCGTCGCTCATGCACTCCCCCACCTCGCAGATAGTCGATAAATAGTCACTTAATATTCGCGTCGGCGCAAGAGCGACGAATGTCGAGTCATGCCACAGTGAAGAGCGATGCGGCAGACGGCCGCCCTGATCGAAGGAGTCCTCGATGTCCAAGCCCGAGCTCACCACTCCCGCCGCCGGGGTCGACTACCCCGGAAAGACCCTCGGAATCGTCGGTCTGATCCTCGCCATCGTCGCCAACCTGATCGGCCTCATCGTGAGCGCCATCGCCTACAGCCAGTCGAAGAAGGCCGGGTACAAGAACACCCCCGCCTTCGTCGGCATCATCGTGGGTGCGATCCTGCTGGTGCTCGGCATCATCTTCACGATCATCGGTGTGGCCGCCGGCATCGCCGCCGTCGACATGACCACCACGACCTACTGATCCACGCCGCGATCAGCGCGGAGCACAGCGCACCGGGTTCCCCTGAGGGGCCCGGTGCGCTGTCGTGTGGAGGGGGTCTCGCCGCTCAGACGAGGGCGACCGCGGCCTCGGGGGTCGCGATGCGGAACGAGAACGACTCCTCGAGGTAGAGGGTGACGGAGTCGGCCGTGTGGTGCGAGTAGCCCAGCGAGACGTCTTGGCCCGACTCGAACACGAAGTCGCCACCGCGCCGGCTCACGACGACGGCGCCTGAGATGCCCGGCACCCACTCCACCGGCCCGTCGAGGATGCGGCGCAGGTGCTCGACGAGCGGGGTCCCCCCGGTGTCGCTGCCGCCCTCGACGTTGACCCACGCATCGGAGTCGAGGGCGATGCCGTACGGCCCGCCGATGCCCGACCGCTTCAGCTGCGCGGCGGCCGCGGCCACCTGCTGGGCGAAGCGGCTGGGGTCGTCGTCGCGCACCAGGGTCGCCGTCGGGATCGACGGCGTGATGCCGGCGAAGCCCACCGCATCCCACCCGTTGAACACCGCCGAGTTCTCGGCGGTCGCCAGCCGCGCCGCCGCCTCGTCGAGCGCGCTCAGGTCGACGTCGATCGCCCCGCGGGCTGCCGCGTCGAGCTCGCTGCGCGCGAGGGTGAACTCGGCGCGGAGTTCGGCGAGCGGCAGCACCACCCGGCTGCGCGCGATGACACCCTCGGCGGGCGCGTCGACGACCGGCCCCACGCGCCCGACCGAGGTCGAGGAGTGCTGCCAGCCGTGCGGCCCGTCGAAGTCGACGAGCTTGCGGGCGCCGAGCATCGGGGCGAGACGCGTGCGGGCCTCGTCGTCGAGCATGGCCCAGGTGTCGGGGGTGATGGGCGCGAGCTCGCGGAACAGGTGGTTCATGACGGTGTCCTCTCAGACGGCGGCGAAGGAGGCGTGACGGTGCGGGGCGAGTCTCGAAGCGACCCGAGGCCGAGCGAGGTGTCGGCCGCTGGTGAGGTGACGGATGCTTCGGCCGCCCCGCCGGCAGACGCCGCTTCCCCGAGGTCGCGGGCTCCGACATCCGCACCCGCCTCTTCGTCATCCGGCTCGTCGTCGAGCGCGGCGAGCAGAGCGGCGGAGGGCACGAAGAAGGTCGAACCGGTACGCGCCACCGAGAAGTCGAGGATGCGGTCGTGCAGGCCCGGCGGGTCTCCGATGAACATGCGCTCGAGCATCCGTTCGATCACCCAGAGCCGCCGGGAGTAGCCGATGAAGTAGGTGCCGAACTCGCCCGAGGCGGGGCTGCCGAAGGGCATGTTGTCGCGCAGGATGTCGTATTCGGTGCCGTCGTCGCCCACGATGGTGGCCAGGGTCTTGTGCGACTTCTGCCCGCTCACCGCGTCGTCGAGCTCGACGTTGTCGGCCTTGCGCCTGCCGATCACGGCCTCCTGCTGCTCGGTGGTGAGCGCGTTCCACAGCTCGATCGGGTGCGTGTACTTCTGCACGACGACGTAGCTGCCGCCCGCCACCTCCGGGTCTTCGTCGCCCACGATCGTCGCCTCGGGCAGCCCCAGCCCCACCGGGTTGGCGGTGCCGTCGACGAACCCGAGCAGGTCGCGCGCGTCGAAATAGCGGAACCCGACAGTCTCGTCGACCACCGAGACCGCCGAGCCGAGGGACTCGAGCAGAAGGCGCTCGAACTCGAAGCAGAGGTCGCGCCGGTCGGCCCTGATGTGCAGCAGCAGGTCGCCCGGGGTCGACGGGGCCGTGTGCACGGCTCCCGCGATCGTGCGGAACGGGTGCAGCTCGGCGGGAAGCGCCCGGCGCGCGAGGGCCGGCCACACCCGCGCCCCGATGCCTACGGTGCAGGTGAGCGAGGCGCCCAGGTCGCGGAAGCCGACGGTCTTCACCAGGTCGTCGAGGCCGGCCAGCACCGACCGCACGGTGTCGGCCGCCTCCGCGCCGTCGGCCACGGCGAGCACCAGGAACACCGCCGACTGCGTCAGGGGCGCGTCGACGCTCTGCGCCTCGATCGGAACCCGTCTGTCGTTCCCGCTCACCGCACCCCCCGCTTCACAGCTGAAGCTTAGCGAGCATCCGTTCTCGACACGGAAGGGGGTGTGAGGATGCGGTCGGCGAGCGGACGGGGCAGCCGGAACAGGTTCTCGAGCACGGTGCCGCGCACGAGCGTGAAGCCGAGCATCGAGGCGGCGACGACGAACGCCGTGCCGAGCACGGGGCCGAGCGCGAACACGACAGGGGCGTCGTGGAGGTCGGCGACCACGGGCACGAGGCAGAGCAGCCAGATGGCGGGGAGCTGGAGGATGTAGATGGGCAGGGTGCGCCGGCCCACCAGCGCGAGCGGGCGGGCCAGCCAGGCGGCGCGGGCGATGAGGGCGCAGAGGCCGACCGCCACCGCGACCGCCACCAGGTCGCGCACGAGCCGCACCGAGCTCTCGAGCGCGGTGCCCATCTCGGTGAGCTGCCAGACCCGCTCGAGCACGAGGAAGAGGGCCAGCGCGCACCCCAGCTTCACCACGACGCGGCCGCCCGCGAACCACCTCACGGCGCCGGGCAGGTAGACGCCCGCCGCGAAGAACACGCCGTAGTAGAGGATGTGCAGCCACTGCTCCTCGGCGAGCTCGGCGGGTGCGACACCCGAGAGCGCGGCCAGGAGAGCGAGACCGCCGAGCACCACGGTCGGAGGCACCCGCTGCAGCGAGGTGAGCACGAGCACGTACACGGCGAGGGCCAGCACGAACCAGAGGATGGTGTCGGGCAGCACGATCTGCCGGAGGTAGTCGGTCGGCGTCTCGAGCCGGAACGGCATGCCCGGCGCGGTGACGGCGAGCGACATGAGCGCGAACACCGTGAGCCACACCAGGTAGAGCCAGTAGGAGGAGACGACCCGCACCGCGTTCCGGCGATCGCTCCACCCCTGCCGCACGCGGCCCGCGACGAGCAGGCCCGAGATGGTGAACAGGGTGGGCAGCCGGAACGGGCCGAAGGCCTCGGTGATGCGGCGCCACTCGTCGGCGCCGTCGATCTCGGGCACCGACGGGTCGTAGACGAAGATGCGCACGTGCAGCATCACCACGGCGATGACGCAGAGGCCGCGCACGACGTCGATCCAGACCGCCCGCGCTGTTCCCGGCTGCTCGACCCCCACCCCTCCAACCTCCCACATCGGGCGCGCGGGCGGCGAGATCGGTCGCGCGCGGCCGTCCGCCGCGCGGATCAGCCGTCAGCGCGACCCGACACCACGGCCGCCCGAGTGAGCTCGGGAGGCTGGTTGTCGAGGCGGTGGATGCCGCCGGTCAGCTCGACCACGGCGCTCGTCTCCCGGTGGTCGCACGAACCTCCCACCCACAGTTCGAGTGCACCGGGCTCCACCACGCGCTCGAGGCGGGCGTCGGAGAACGCCAGCCGCGACGCCGGCACCTCGAAGCGCACCTCGACCTCCTCGCCTGGCTGCAACGGCACCCGCAGGTAGCCGAGCAGCTGGGCGACCGGCCGCGTGACGGAGGCGTGGACGTCGTGCCCGTAGAGCTGCACGAGATCGGTGCCGGCCCGCCGCCCGGTGTTCTTCACCCGCACGGTCGCGACGAACCCGGCCGAGGTCGGCACCGCCGCGTTGTCGAGCAGGAGCGCCGTGCGCTCGAAGGAGGTGTAGCTCAGCCCGTGCCCGAAGGAGCGCACCGGCGTGCTGTCGGCACTCGTGATCTCGGTCGGCCCGCCGAGGCGCGGATGCAGATAGCTGAACGGCTGCGCCCCCGCCGACCGCGGCAGCGACACCGGCAGGTGCCCCGACGGCGCCACGTCGCCCGAGAGGATCGAGGCGAGCGCCATGCCGCCCTCCTCACCGGGAAAGAACGACTGCACCACGGCCGCGACGCGTCCGCTCGCCTCGGCGCCCAGCCCGTCGACGGCCCACCCGATGGCGTAGGGGCGCCCCGAGAGCACCACGAGCACCACGGGCGTTCCCGTGGCCGCCACGGCCTCGACGAGCTCGCGCTGGCGGCCGGGGAGCTCGAGCGACTCCACGTCGTTGCCCTCCCCCACCGTGCCGCGCCCGAACAGACCCGCTCGGTCGCCCACGACCACGATCGCCACCTCCGCCGGCGCGGCAGCCTCGACGGCCGCTGCGATGCGGGCGTCGTCGGCGGCGACGGCGGCAGCCGCGGAGGCCGCCGATGCGCCCACGTCACCCCCGTCGACGCTGCACCCCTCCTCGATGCGGATGCGCGCACCCGGATACCGTGCGGCGAGCGCCTCCGCCAGGGTCGGCAGGGCGAAGCCCGGCTCGACACCGGGGTGGTGTGCCAGCACGTGGTTGACGAAGGAGTAGCAGCCCATGAGCGCCTCGGCGCTGTCGGCGTTCGGCCCGATGAGGGCGATGCGTTCGGGGTCGCGCAGCGGCAGCACTCCGGTGTTCGACACCAGCACGACCGACGCCTGGGCGAGCTCGAGCGCGAGGGCCCGGTGCTCGGCGTCGTCGAGGTCGATCGCGGCGGGCGGGTCGTCGAAGCGGGCGTCGAGGAGCCCGAGCTCCTCCTTCTGCGCGAGCACGCGCAGCACCGCCTGGTCGACCAGCGACTCGGGCACGCGGCCGTCGCGCACCGCGGCGGCGAGCGGCTCGACGTAGGCGTCGCCGCTCGGCAGCTCGACGTCGATGCCTGCGGCGAGCGCCAGCGCCGCGGCCTCCGCCCGGTCGGCGGCGACCCCGTGCATCGAGTGCAGGAACGCGACGGCGAAGTAGTCGCTCACGACGACACCGTCGAAGCCCCAGCGGTCGCGCAGCAGCTCGGTAAGCCACTCCCGGGTGGCCGCCACGGGCATCCCGTCGATCTCGGCGTAGGAGTTCATGACGCTGCGCACCCCGCCGAGGCGCACGGCCATCTCGAACGGCGGCAGCAGCACGTCGGCGAGCTCGCGCGGGCCGGCGTGCACGGGCGCGTGGTTGCGGCCCGCCTGCGACGCCGAGTAGCCGACGAAGTGCTTGAGCGTGGCGTGGATCCCCTCCCCCTGCAGCCCTTGCACGAAGGCCGTTCCCACGGTGCCCACCACGTACGGGTCTTCGGAGATGCACTCGTCGACCCGCCCCCAGCGGGGGTCGCGGATGACGTCGAGCACGGGAGCGAGACCCTGGTGCACGCCGAGCTCTCGCAGCGACCGCCCGATCGCCCCGCCCATCCGCTCGACCAGCTCGGGGTCGAAGGAGGCGCCCCAGGCGAGCGGTGTCGGGAAGGTCGCCGCCTTCCACGCCGCCACCCCGGTGAGCACCTCCTCGTGCACGATGGCCGGGATGCCGAGCCGGGTCTCCGACTGCAGCCGCCGCTGCTCGGCCCAGAGCCAGCGGGCGCGCTCGACCGGGTCGACCGGCCGGGTGCCGTACACCCGGGTGAGGTGCCCGATGCCGTGGGCCGTCGCATCCTCGTAGCGGGTGGAGGTGGCCATCTCGCCCGCCATGGGGGCGACGACCTCGTCGCCCTGGTCGACCCAGTAGCCCACGAGCTGGGCGAGTTTCTCCTCGAGGGTCATCTGCGAGAGGAGGGCGAGCACGCGCGCGGAGGCGATGGTCTGTTCGAGGGTCATGGGTCAGCCTTTGACGGCGCCGGTCAGTCCGCCGACGATGCGGCGTTCGAACAGGCTGAAGAAGAGGAGGGCGGGGATCATGGAGAGCGCGGTGAACGCCAACACCTTGGCCGTGTCGACCGCGTACTGCGAGGCGAACGCCTGGGTGCCGAGGGGCAGCGTGTACGCCCCTTCGTTGTTGAGGATGAACAGGGGCAGCAGGTAGGAGTTCCAGCTGGCGATGAAGGCGAGGATGCCCACGGTGATGACGCCGGGCAGCGACAGCCGCAGCACCATGCGCCAGAAGAAGCCGAGCCTGCCGCAGCCGTCGATGGCTGCCGCTTCCTGGATCTCCTGCGGGATCGCCGCGAGGAAGGGCACCAGGATGATGATCGTCATCGGCAGCGCGAAGGCGATCTGGGGCACGATCACGCCGGCCAGCGAGTTCATCAGCCCGAGGTTGCGCACCAGGATGTACAGCGGGGTGATGGCCACCGTCATGGGGAACATCAGCCCCGCTGTGAACAGCGCGTAGACCGCCCCGCGGCCGCGGAACCGGTACCGCGAGAGCGCGAACGCCGCCATGAGGCCGAGCACCACCACGACGACCGTGGTGACGGTCGCGGCGAGCAGGGAGTTGCCGAGCTGGCCCCAGAACGCCGCCCCGGTGAGCACGTCGAGGTAGTTCGACCACTGCCAGTCGGCGGGGAGCCCCGACGGGTCGACGGTGATCTCGGAGTTCGAGCGGAACCCGCCGAGGATGATGTACACCACCGGCGCGAGCATGAGACCCACCAGCACCAGCGCGACGAAGTAGATGAGGAAGCGCGGGCGCCTGGTGTGCGACCCGGTCGACGGATGCGCGGGGCGGGGTGGGCCCGCCTGGCGCAGCCGTGGGGCGGCGACGGTCATCGGTTCTTCCCTCCGGTGAGGGCGCCTGCGGTGTCGCGGCGCAGCACGAAGCGCTGGTAGAGCAGCGCGACGGTGAGCGAGATGAGGAAGATGACGAGCGCGACGGCGCTGCCGAAGCCGTAGCTGCCGGCGTTGCGGCCGTTCGCCACCATGTACGTCGCCATCGTGGAGGTGCCGGCCGTCGAGGCGACGTACTGGCCCCAGATGATCCACACCAGGTCGAACAGCTGCAGCGAGCCGATGATCGACAGGAACGCCCAGATGCGCACGGTCGGCCCCATCAGCGGCAGCACGATGTGCCGCTGGATCTGCCAGAAGCTCGCGCCGTCGATGGCGGCGGCCTCGGTGAGCTCGTCGGGGATGCCCTGGAGGCCCGCCAGGAAGAGGATGACGGCGAAGCCGACGTACTTCCAGGTGATGATGACGAGCAGGGTCCAGATGGCGACCGCCGGGTCGGAGAGCCAGTCGGTCGAGAGTGCACCGAGGCCCACCTTGTCGAGCAGCCCGTTCACCGCGCCATTCGACTGCAGCATGAGGCTCCACCCGATGCCCACGACCACCTCGGAGATGACATAGGGCACGAAGATGAGCACACGGATGAGCGACTGGAAGCGCAGCTTGCGGTTGAGCAGCAGCGCCAGCCCGAAGGCGAGCGGCCCCTGCAGCACCAGCGACATCACCACGATGAACGCGTTGTGGCCGAGCGCCTCGTGGAAGGCGGGGTCGGTGAGGATGGTGATGTAGTTGCGGAGGCCGACGAAGTCGGTGGCGGGGCCGTAGCCCGACCAGCTGAAGAAGCCGTAGTAGGCCGCCATCGCCACCGGGAGGATGACGAAGCCGACGAACACCACGAGCGCGGGGCCGAGCAGCAGGAGCAGCTCACCGCGCTCGGGCCAGCGGGAACGGCGGTGCCGCACGGCGGCGGGGGCCGGCGCCTCGGCGTCGCCCCCCGCCGCGCTCCGGCCTGCGGTGGGCAGGCCGGAGCGACGGGTGTCTTCGCGAACGGAGGTCACGGCTGCCCTACGACTTCGCCGCCGCCGCGTTCACGGCGTCGACGATGCCCTGCGGGTCGCCCTTGCCGGCGAACATGTCGACCACGGCGACGTTCAGCGCGTTGCCCACGTTCTGCCCGTAGAGGGTGTCGAGCCAGAGCACCACGTAGGGCGCGTCGGTGTAGGCCGCGAGCACGTCTTTCAGGGCCGGATCGGTGACGACGCCCTGCGCATCCTTCGACGCCGGGAGGGTCTGGAACGCCGTGGCGTAGCCCTCCTGGTTCTCCTTCTCGACGATGAAGTTGAGGAAGTCGACGCACTCCTTCGGTGCGTTCACCCAGCAGGTGAAGCCGTCGACGCCGCCCATCATGGCGCCGGGCTCGCCGTCGCCGCCCTCCACCTCGGGGAAGGGGAACCACTTCAGATCGGCCAGCGGCTTCTCGTCAGGGGTGAGCGAGGCGATCACGCCCGGGTCCCAGGCGCCCATGAGCTCCATGCCGGCCTGGTGGTTGGCGATGAGGCCCGCCGACGAGCCCGCGCCCTGCTGGGCGGCGGTGGTGAGGAAGCCGTCGTTGAAGGGCTCGGTCTCGAGGAACGACTGCAGGTTCTCGCCCGCCGTGAGCCAGCACGGGTCGTCGAAGCTGCGGCTCGCCGCGGCCTCGTCGAGGGCATCTTTCGAGCAGGCGCGCAGGGCGAAGTTGTAGTACCAGTGGGCGGCCGGCCAGGCGTCTTTGGCGCCCACCGCGATCGGCGCGATGCCTGCCGCCTTCAGCTGCTCGTCGACGGCCTCGAGCTCGTCGATGGTGCCGGGGGTCTCGGTCACGCCCGCCTGCGTGAACAGGTCTGACGCGTAGTAGATGCCGGAGGGCAGCACCGAGACCGGCATGCCGTAGTTCTTGCCGTCGATCTCGAAGGCGCTCAGCGAGTTGCCGACCGCCTCCTTCGACTCGGCCGAGATGCCGTCGGTGATGTCCATCGCCTGCCCGGCCTTCACCACGTCGGCGAGCTTGCCCCCGCCGCGGGCGAGGAAGATGTCGGGCGCGTCGCCGGAGTTGAGGGCGGTCTGCAGCTTGCCGTCCATCTCCTCGTTCTGGATGGCCTGGATGTCGACCTTCACACCGGGGTTCGCGGCCTCGAAGGCCGCTGCCGTGTCGACCCAGTACTGCTTGCCGTCACCCGTGGTGGAGTTGTGCCAGAAGGTGAGTGTGACGTCGCCGTTCGACGAGTCGCCCCCTTCCGATCCTGCCGCGCATGCGGTCAGTGCGAGGGCGCTGGCGACCGCTAACGCGGACACCGCCAGGAACCTGGTCGTCTTCATGTGATCCGTACCTGCTCTCTTCGTTGAGTCCGCATCCGTCGTCATCCGGATGCGCCGCTGGTGCTTCAAGGCGTGCCCAGTGTCGCAACGGCGAAAGGGGTCGTCAAACGTTTTCGAAAACCTTTTCCACGGCTCTAGACTTCCTCGCATGATGGCGAGGGCGACGATCCACGACGTCGCTGCGGCGGCGGGCGTCTCGGTGGCGACGGTGTCGAAGGCCGTGAACGGCCGCTACGGGGTGGCGAGCGAGACCGCCGTGCGCGTGCTCGAGGCGGTGGAGCGGCTCGGCTACGAGTCGAGCCTCGTGGCGAGCAGCATGCGCTCGCGCCGCACCGGGGTGATCGGGGTGCTCGTCGCCGACTTCGAGCCGTTCAGCGCCGAGATCTTGAAGGGCGTCGGCGTGGGGCTGAAGGGCTCGCGGTACGACCTGCTCGCCTACAGCGGCTCGCGGCAGGGCGACGGCGAAGGCTGGGAGCGGCGGTCGCTCAGCCGGCTGAGCGGCACCCTCATCGACGGCGCCATCCTCGTGACGCCCACCGTCGTGAACGCCGCAGCCGAGATCCCGGTGGTGGCAGTCGACCCGCACACCGGGCGCGCCGACCTGCCCACCGTCGAGGCCGACAGCCGCGGCGGCGCCGTCGAGGCCACCACCGCCCTCATCGAACTCGGGCACCGGCGCATCGGCTTCATCGCCGGCCGGCCCGACCTCACCTCGTCGCGGCTGCGCGACGCGGGCTATCGCGACGCGCTCTCGGCGGCGGGCATCCCGTTCGACCCCGCGTTCGTGCGGGTGGGGTTCTACGACTCCGACACCGCGCGCAGTGCCGCGCACGACCTGCTCACGCAGCCCGAGCGGCCCACGGCGGTGTTCGCCGCGAACGACCTCTCGGCCATGGCTCTCATCGAGGTGGCCCAGGGGCTCGGCCTCGAGGTGCCCGGTGACCTCTCGGTGATCGGCTTCGACGACGTGCCCGAGGCCTCCCGCCTCGCGCTGCCGCTCACCACGGTGCGGCAGCCCATGCAGAGCATCGGGCAGGCCGCGGCGCGCATGCTGATGACGCTCATGGCCGGCGACGAGCTCGGCTCCACCCACCTGCTGCTGCCGACGAGGCTCGTGCAGCGCGCGACGACCGCACCGCCGCGGCCGGCGCACCCCTGACGGCGGCGCGACGCCCCGTCTCACCCACCGCCGTTCGAGAGGAGCCCCATGGGCCGCTACCGCAACCCCGTTCTGCCCGGCTGCCACCCCGACCCCAGCATCTGCCGGGTCGGCGACGACTTCTACCTCGTGACGTCGAGCTTCGAGTACCTCCCCGGGCTGCCGATCCACACCTCGACGAACCTCGTCGACTGGTCGCCGCTCGGCCACGCCCTGCACCGGCCCGGCCAGCTCGACCTGAGCGGCCTCGCCTCGTCGCGCGGGCTCTACGCCCCCACCATCCGGCACCACGACGGCACCTTCTTCGTCGTGTGCACGGTGGTGGGGCCGGATGACGGCAGTTGGTCGGGGCGCACCGGACACTTCGTCGTCACCGCTCGAGACGCGGCAGGCCCGTGGACCGACCCCGTGTGGATCGACGGCGTCGGCGGCTTCGACCCGTCGCTCACCTTCGACGGCGACCGGGTCTGGCTCGTCGGCACCGAACCGATGGCCGAACCGCGCTGGCCGGGGCACACCGGCGTGTGGCTGGTCGAGCTCGACCCCGGCTCCCTGCAGCCGCTCGGCGCTCCGGCGATCATCTGGGAGGGCGCGATGCTCGGGGCGGTCTGGGCGGAAGGGCCGCACCTCGTGCCGCGACCGGGCGGGGGCTGGATGCTCGTCGCGGCGGAGGGGGGAACGGCACGCGACCACGCGGTGTGCGTCGCCTACGCCGACTCGCTCGAAGGCCCGTACGTGGGCGACCTCGCCAACCCGCGGCTCAGCCACCGCGAGCTCGGGTCGGTGACGCCGATCGCCTCGGTCGGCCACGCCGACCTGGTCGACGACGGCGCCGGGCGCACCTGGGCGACGGTGCTGGCCACGCGACTCACCGACGGGGCCGACGGGTTGCTCGGCCGGCAGACGCATCTCGTGCCCGTGGGCTGGGAGGATCGGCGGCCGCTGTTCGCGCCGGGGCTCGGCCGGGTGGGCGAGGTCGTGGAGGCCGAGGGTGTTCCCGATCAGCTCCCCGCGGCGAGGGAGTTCGGCGACGGCTTCCGGAAGGGGCGGTTCGACCCGGCCTGGAACGGTGTCGGGAGGCACCCGTCGGAGTTCGCGGAGCTGGTCGAGCTCGCCTCAGGTGAGGTGGTGCTGAGCGTGAGCGGCGGGGCCGAGCCGGCATCACTCGGGGCGCAGTCGTTCCTCGGGCGGCGACTTCCGGTGGCCGATGCCGACGTGGCTGTCGCGCTCGAGGTTCCCGGTCCAGGCGTGCGGGCGGGCCTGCTGGTGCGCACCAGCGAGCTCGCCCACCTCGAGCTCCGCCTCGACGACACCGGGCGGGTGAGCTGCGTGCTCACCGCCGGAAGGGTGCCGACCGTGCTTGCCGAAGCGCGGGTCGCGGTCGGGCCGGATGCCATCGTCGAGCTCGGTCTGGAGATCCGGGGCCTCGCGCTGCGCGCATCCGTCGACGGCTCGTTCTTCGCCGAGGCCGAGCTCTGTGCGCTCGTGCCGAACCCCGCATCCGGGTTCGTCGGGGTGTGGGTGGGGCCGGTTGCCGTCGGGGCACCCGAAGACCGCGTGCGGGTGCGGGAGGTCACGATCTCCGCGCGGTGAGCCCACCGCCCGGCGGGAGGGCGGCGCTCACCAGGCGCCGGGCCGGTAGTCCTTCAGGAACACGCCGAACAGGTCTTCGCCCGCCTCGCCGCGCACGATCGGGTCGTAGACGCGGGCTGCGCCGTCGACGAGGTCGAGCGGGGCGTGGAAGCCCTCTTCGGCGAGACGCACCTTCGTGGGGTGGGGGCGCTCGTCCGTGATCCAGCCGGTGTCGACGCTCGTCATGAGGATGGAGTCGGCCTCGAACAGCTCGCGGGCGCTGGTGCGGGTGAGCATGTTCACCGCGGCCTTCGCCATGTTGGTGTGCGGGTGACCGGGGCCCTTGTAGCCGCGGTTGAACACGCCCTCCATCGCGCTGACGTTCACCACGTAGGTGCGTCGGGCACCGCTCGCCGCGAGCGACGCCCGCAGCTTCGACACCAGGAGGAACGGGGCGGTCGTGTTGGCGAGCTGCACCTCGAGCATCTCGAGGGGGTCGACGTCGTCGACCGCCTGCGTCCACGAGTTCACGTCGTGCAGATCGGGGATGAGACCACCCGCGTCGATCGCCGTGCCGGCGGCGAGGCGCTCGAGCGAGCTCGACCCGGCAGCCATGGCCTGCTCGGTGAGCGCCTCCGCACGCGACGCCGCGGCGGCGAGGATGGGGTGCGCCGACACCGAGCGCTCGAGCGCCTGCGGGTGCGGGTCGTTGGTGTGGCCGAAGGTGGCGAGTTCGGGGAGCGGGCCGTCGGGCAGCGGGGCGAGCTCCGCATCCACCAGCGGCTGGTAGGCGCCGGGCGAGCGGCGCACCGTCTGGGTGGCGTTGTTGATGAGGATGTCGAGGCTCCCTGCGCCCGCCGCCTCCTCGGCGAGCGCCACCACCTGGGCCGGGTCGCGCAGGTCGATGCCCACCACCTTGAGGCGGTGCAGCCACTCGGCTGAGTCGGGGAGGCTCGTGAAGCGGCGCACCGCGTCGCGCGGGAAGCGGGTGGTGATGGTGGTGTGGGCGCCGTCGCGCAGCAGGCGCAGGGCGATGTACATGCCGATCTTGGCGCGACCGCCGGTGAGCAGGGCGCGCTTGCCGGTGAGGTCGGTGCGGGCGTCGCGCTTGGCGTGGTTGAGGGCCGCGCAGGTGGGGCAGAGCTGGTGGTAGAAGGCGTCGACCAGGGTGTAGTGCTGCTTGCAGATGTAGCAGGCGCGCGACTTCAGCAGGGTGCCCGCGGTGGGGGTCGTGGTGGCGGTGCTGATCGGGATGCCGCGGGTCTCGTCGTCGATGCGGTCGGGGGCGCCCGTGGCGGTGGCGGCGATGACCGCCTTGTCGGCCGCGGCCACGGCGGCGCGGATCTCGCGACGACGCACCCGCTTCACCGCCTTGAACATGCGCGCGGTGGCGTGGCGCACGGCGACGAAATCGGGGTGCTCCTCGTCGAGGCCGGCCATGCTCTCGAGCACCCGCAGGGTCGTGGCGAGATCGGCCGGGTCGATGGCGGGGGTCTGTTCGGGCACAGGAGATTCTATTCGACGGCTCGGCGCGGGCTGCTGTTAGCGTTCTGGGGTGACCGACCCCACCTCCCCCACCCCCACAAGCATCCTCGTCTCCGCCGCCGTCATCACGGATGCGTCGGGCCGGCTGCTCCTCGTGCGCAAGGCCGGCACCACCGCCTTCATGCAGCCGGGCGGCAAGCCCGAGCCGGGCGAGACGCCGGGCCAGACGCTCGTGCGGGAGCTCGAGGAGGAGCTCGGGCTGCGGATCGACCCCGCCGCACTCGGCTCGCTCGGGCGCTTCACGGCCTCGGCGGCGAACGAGCCGGGGTTCCTGGTGGTAGCCGACGTGTTCACCGTCGACATCGGCACGCAGCATCCGGTCGCCGCTGCGGAGATCGCGGAGCTGCGGTGGGCTGACGCGAGCTCGGCAGCCGCCGATGCGCTCGAGGTCGCCCCGCTCGCGCGGGAGTACTTCTTGCGGTGACCCCCGTCGCCTGCGGGGTCACTTCCCGCGGTGACCCCGGTCGTGGCGACGACGCCCTGAAGTGGACATGTCCGCAAGCGGGCCTTGTCCTTAATCGGGCCGGTTCAGCACACTGAGGGGGCTGACCGAAGGGGTGCATGATGACCGACTGTCTCGCCGACACCGGAGCGGCGGGGTCACTCCCCCTGCTCGCGCTCGGGCTGCTGGTGCTGGCCGCGGGGGCTGCGGCGCTCGCTGTGCTCCGTCGTCGCCGGCCCGGAGCACGTCGCAGCGGCAGGGCGGCGGCACTGGCGCTTCTCGTCGTGGCCGCTCTCGGGTTGGGTGCGCTGCAGCTCGGCGGGTCGGCCACGACCGCTCAGGCGGCTCCCGCCGTCGCGGGATGCCCTCCCACCTCCAGCTCGACCCCCGCACCCGTGCCGACTCCCACCCCCACCACGACCCCCACGCCCACCCAGCCCATCATCGGCGCCGACCAGGAGGTCACCTTCGTCAGCGGCGGCGTCACGTTCCACGGCAGCTACCGCGGCCCCGTCGACACCTCTATGCCCGTGCCCGCCGTGGTCATCGCTGTCGGAACCGGAGATGTCGACCGCGACGGCAACGCTCCCTCGGTCGCCACCGAGGCCTACTCCTGGCTCGCCGACATCATGAGCGCCCACGGCGTCGCCTCGCTCCGCTACGACAAGCTGGGCACCGGCGCGACCGGCCTCGGTCCCTACTCCGACGACCCCCAGCAGATGCTCGCGCTCGGCTACAACGAGCTGCGGGTGCAGCCCATCCGCGACGCACTCTCCTTTGTCGCCGGCCAGCCCGGGGTCGATCAAGGACACATCCTGCTGTTCGGTCACAGCGAGGGCGGCGCCGACTCGCTCATCGTGGCCACCGACCCGGGCAGCGCGCCCCCGCTCGCGGGTCTGATGCTCATCGAGCCGGCGTACACGCACATCCTCGACATCCTCATCACCCAGTTCGGCGAGCAGATGGATGCCGCCGTGGCCGGCGGCGCGATGACCGCCGACGACAAGGCAACGCTGACGGAGTGGATGCGGGCGGGGGTCGACGAGATCCGTGCCGGAACGCCGCCCTACCCCGAGCCCGGCCCGGTGCCGCTTCCGGATGCGACCGGCATCACCGCGGTCTACCAGAGCGCCATCGGCACCAACATCTACGGCTCCGACCCGGCGCAGATGGTGATCACCCACGCCTACCGCACCCTCTACGGCAAGCAGTACGACGTGGTCGACCCGGCCGCGCTCTCGCCCCAGGTCACCGTTCCCACCCTCATCACCTGCGGCACGAAAGACTTCAACACGCCGTGCGGCGACGGCACCCCGGGCTCGGGCGTCATCGCGGTCGCCGACGGCTTCACGCCCGGCCTCGCGGAGTTCCACATCATCCCCAACATGGTGCACATCCTCCGCGACACCGGCACCGCCGACGTCCCCCAACCCGCCGACCAGATCACCTACCCCTTCTCGACCGTGCTGCAGTCGACGATCGGCGAGTGGCTGACCGCCTGGAACCCGCCGTCAGCGCCCTAGCGATCGACGGAACCGCTGTTGTCGCGCAGCCTCCGCCCCACCGTGTTCGCGAAGTCCGGAGCCCCACTGCGAGCCAACGTGCCAGTAAGGTTTCGACGCCGACCGGCGGGTGAGTCATGGCTGCAGCCTGCTCAGAGACGACACGACAGGCCGCACGGGGATTCAGATCGTACTGATCCAGGAGAAAGGCATCGACGGGAAGTGCTTCGAGTCCGAGAGGTCTCAGCACCGAGTCGGGGAAGTCCTTCGTGTTCTGGGTGATGATCGCGTCAGCGCGTCCGCGCAGCGCAGCGGCGACCACATGTCGATCATCCGGGTCGGGGAGCTCGACGGCGGCCTCAAGACGCTCCGAGCCCTCCACGAGCGCGTCCTCGAACGCCTCGTTCATCGAACGAAAGCGACTCAAGAATCGGTTTTCATCGACGCTCGGATGAATCCGCGTCAGCGCACGCATGGCCTCATCGATGACACGGCCCGACCACAGCGGGCGGAAGGCACCCGAATCGGCCATGCGCAAGAGCGTGTCGCACGGGGCGAGGGGGACGAGCACGCACGCGTCGAGGAAGGCGGCGAAGCGCGCCACGGTTCACGACTTTCGAGCGTCGGCCAGGGCCTCCCGGTAGGTCTCGGGATCGACATCGTCCAAGCCGTCTTCCGCCGCCTGGCGCGTCAACTCGTCGAGTCGACTTCGCCGGTCTGCACGCTTGCGCTCGCGATAGGCCAAGACGTCATGCAACCGCAGACGACGATGACGCGACTGCCCCAGCCGCTCGAAAGGCAGCTCGTGCTCGTCGAGGAGACGCACCAGGGTGTTCCGGCTCACTCCGAGGAGGTCGGCGGCTTGCTGAGTGGTCAGCTGCCGGTCGATGGGCTCGACCGACACCGAGGCGCCGCGCTCCAAAGCGCTGACGACCTGTTTCAGGACGTCGTAGGCGACGATCGGCAGAGCGATCTGCTCGCCATCAGGACCGAGCAGGACGGCCGGGGCCGAGTGGTTCTCTAAAAAACGTGCGAGCTCGAGCATGTCGGTGAGATCGTGCGGGGGTTCGACGACGTGCGCTGAGCGCGGGGCGCTGATCGTGTCACTCATGCGTCTATTCTCGTCTACAAAACGCCCAAAACGCCCAAAACGTTCAAAACACCCGCAGCATGTTCGATGCGAACCGAACCAGACGCCATTCGGCCGACACAAAGGCGAAGGCCCCCGACCATTGATGGGTCGGGGGCCTTCTGTGGTGGAGCTAAGGGGATTCGAACCCCTGACCTTCTCATTGCGAACGAGACGCGCTACCAACTGCGCCATAGCCCCGCTGACGTCGAAACGACAACCCAGAAAGTCTACGACGAAATCGGGCCCGAATGCGAATGCGGGGTCGTGGTGCCGGTGCGCGCATCCGGTGCCCCTGCGGGAGTCGCCGCATCCGTCGACGAAGTCACCGCCGCCGCCGACGCCCCGACCGAGGCCGGGGCCGGCGCCGCACGCCAGCGCCCGAGCATGAACACGGCGACCGCGAGCAGCACGCTGCCGACGAGGGCGATCGGCAGGTCCATGAAGAACTCCATCACCGCGAACGGGGGCAGGAACGCCAGCACCGTCGCCACCGCCACCACCGAGGTGCGCGGCGTGGGCCCGACCTCACGCGGCGCCTCCCAGCGACCGACCACGAACGAGAGCCCGAACACGGCGGCCATCACGAGCACGAACATGATCGGGCGCGTCCACCACCAGGCGAGGCTCGCCGGCTCGGGGCTCGCGAACGGCACGAGCAGGGCGAGGCCCGACAGCATCAGGATGACCGGCAGGTGCCAGAGGTAGATCGTCATCAGCCGCGTACCCACGAGGAACACCACGGCGCGCGCCGCGTGCGTGTTCATGAGGCGCGCGAGCGCCGGCCGCAACAGCTTCAGGATGCACGCCTGAGCCACCGCGAGCGCCACCAGCGGCAGCGTGGGCGGGTTGAGGTTCGTGAGCATGTCGTCGGAGTACGGTCCGAACACGGTCAGGGGCACGAGGGCGGCGTAGGCGACGACGGCGATGCCCACGAGCGTCCACCAGCGGCGGGCGGCGAACCAGCCGTCGGCGTACCAGAACCCCAGCTGCTGCACGAGCAGCCAGACGAAGAACAGGTTGGCGAGGCCGATGGCGTCGATGCCGACGGTGTACCGGATGCTGTCCACCGCGATCGCACCGGCCAGCAGCACCAGGAGGGTCGCTTTCGGAGCCCTCGCGTGCCAGTGCGCCATGACGGGAACGAGTGCCTGGCACAGGGTGTAGGCGGCGAGGAACCACAGCGGCGAGGCCGCGCCGGTGACGGCGAGCTCGACGAGCTGCGGGTCGATGCCGATGAGTCGGGCGCCGCCGATGACGACTGCATAGAAGATGAACAGCGGGAGGGCGGGCTGCGCCAGCCGCAGCACGCGGCTGCGCACGTAGTCGGCGCCCGTGCCGCCCCGGCGCACCAGGCTCCGCCACGCGGTGAGCGAGGCGAAGCCGCCCACCACGAAGAACAGCGGCATGATCTGGCCGGCCCAGGTGACGGGGGCGAACCACCACTGCTCCTCGAGCGGGCGGGAGACCTGCACCTGCCCGTCGGGGCCGATGCCCACACCCACCATGAGGAGATGGATGAGCACCACCAGCAGCACGCAGAACACGCGGGCCAGGTCGAGCGTGAGGTCACGCTTCGAGAGGTCGATCGACGAGGTCGTGGAGGCCGCGCTGCTCATGCGGTCATCCTACGAGCACCTCGCATCGCCGCCAGGGCATATGCGCGGAATGGCGGGCGACAGGTGGCAGAGGCACCGCACCGGCTCGCGGTCGCGGTCGCCTCAGGAGTCGCGCAGGGCTTCGACCAGCTCGGCCTTGCGCATGCTCGAGTAGCCGGTGAGGCCGATCTCCTTGGCGCGCTTCTTGAGGTCGGCGACGGTCCAGTCGTCGTACGAGCCCGACTTGCCGCCCTTCTTCCCCACCGCTGATCTGCCTTTGGCGGCTGCGGCGTTGGCGATGCGGGCTGACTTCTGCTTCGAGTTGCCCTCGTCGCGGAGCTCCTCGTAGAGCTCCTGATCTTTGATCTGCGGCGTGCTCTTGCCCGGCATGAGGCACCTCCCGGTTCGGGCGGGCCCGAGGCGGCCCGCTTGCGGGCGACCGTACGCCGGGGCACGGGATGCGCCAACCCCGGCGGCGCCGGACGGCACGCTGGTGGGGCGAGAGGCGTTCGGTTCAGACCGCGCGGCGCCGCGCCAAGACCGCGTCGAGGTCGAGGGTCGACGCGGGGTCGGCGTCGATGACGCCCATGCGGGCGAAGCGGGAGGGAGCCGGGGCCGCGGGCGGGGCGGTCGGCTCCTCGGCGAGCTGGAGTTCGGCGACGGTCTCGAGTTGGGCGCGCATCCGCTCGCGCAGGGCGGCCTCGGCCTCGGCGGCGGCCTGGCGGAGCGACTCCTCGTGCCCGGCGCGCTCCGCCTGGGCGGCGGCGGCCTGCGCGGCGGCGGCCGTCTCGGCGGCGGCCTGCGCTTCCGCCTCCGCCTCCAGCTCGTCGTTCTCGTCGTCCGCGAGCTCGGCGACGAGGGAATCGGATGCCCCGAACCGCGTCATGCCCGACGACGCGAGGTAGAGCGGCCGCGGCATCGCCACGGGAACCCAGCCGCCGTCGGTCGTGGCCGCCTGCCGAGCATCCGTGCCGCCGTCGGCCATGCCGGAGCGGTCTGCGAGGGTCTCGTGAGCATCCGTCTCGTCGAAGGCGCCGAGGTGCACGGGTGCGTGCGCGACGCCGAGCGGGCGGGCCAACTCCTCGGGGAGGGGGAGCTTGAGGCGGCGGCCGGCCTTGGCCATCTTGCCGAGTCCGATGAGGCACATCGCGGCGACGAACGCGCCGGCGGCGAGGAGGAGCCAGGTGCCGTTCGTGGCGAGCTGCACGCCGCCGAGGGCGGCGACGGCAAGACTCAGCCCCAGCACGAGGGCGGTGACGACGCGCGAGCGGCGCAGGCGGTCGGCGGCACGGATGGCGGGCGGCACGGCCTCGGTCTCGCGCTGGGCGGCCCGGTGCTTGAGGATGCGCTCCTGCTCGGCGATGCTGCGGGCGTTCGCCTCGACGCGCACCTCTTCGGGCACCTCGGCCGTCTCGGCCAGGATGCGCAGCGTCTGCTGCAACCGCACCGCGTTGCGCTCGGTCGCGAGGTACTGCCGGCTGCGGAACCACGACGGCACCAGGTACACCAGCCACAGAACGGCGGCGAGAGCGATGATGAGGCCTCCGCCGAGCCATTCCGTTGTCATGCGTCTACGGTAGGGGCGCCACCGCCACAAGCCCCCGCATGAGGCACGCGTGTCGGCCCGTTCCCCGAGCAACTTTCAGCCCCGCGAGGGAATGCTCCCCGCCGAGTGGTGACCTGCGCCCCGCAGCGCTTCTCCCAGCTCCGCTCGACGCCGCACACCGACCTTGATGTAGACCCGTTGCAGGTGCGTCTCGACGGTCCGCACGGACAGCACCAGCGCTGCCGCGATCTCGCGGTTGGAGGCACCCGACGCGGCAAGGCTGGCGATCTCGTACTCACGCTCGGAGAGCACCGATGAGCGGCCTGTCACTCCCGAGGGCGTGCGGGCCAGGCCGCAGGCGGCGAGATGCTCGTCGCGCATACGCGCGGCTGCCGCGGCCGCGCGACCCGCACCGCTCAGCTCGTAGAGGGAGGATGCGCGGTCGAACGCTTCGGCAGCGACGAGATGGTTGTCGATCCGCGCCGCGGCTGCTCCGGCCGACTCGAAGAGCGCCGCCACGGCGTCGGCGCCGTCGGGCCGCGAACGAGCCGACGTCTCGGCGGCGAGCGCGGCGATGAGCAGCCGCACGAGGTCGATGTAGTCGCCCTCCATCCCTGCAGCCAGCGCCAGGATACGGTCAGCCAGTTCCTCAGGCCGACCCACCCTGGCCGCATCGAGCAGGGCAGACAGACTCGGCAGGAAGAACCCGCCCGACGCGTAAACGTCGGCGGCTCGGAGGAACGTGGACCGAGCATGCTCTCGATTCCCCTCGCTCAGCCAGGTCCATCCTTCGACGAGGAGCGTCTTGCCGCTCACGGCCGGCTCCGAGCCGTCGTCGTGCTCGCTCGACCGGCGAACCGCGCGCCGAGCCTTCTCCCCCTCCCCTGCCTGCGCGAGGCACAACGCGAGATCGAGACGCACCACCTCTCCCGCACGGTCGATGCCGGCGGATTCCAGCACGTCGACGGAGGATTCCAATTCCCTTGCGGCCTCGGTGAGAGAGCCGCACGCCATGATCAGAGTGCCGATCGCCCAGCCGATGTACGCCTGAGCCACCGGCTGCCCGAAGGCAGCCACCTGGTCGCGAATCGCCCGGGTGACGGCGAGTGTCTCCGCCGCCCGTCCCCTCAGGATGTTCACGTTGGCCCGCACGAAGTGCACATGAGACGCGTCGGCGTCTTCGGCGAGATAGCTGCGCTCCGACTCGTCGAGCGCAGCTGCGGCGTCGGAGATGTGACCCAGCATCAACTCCATGACTCCGACCTGGAAAAGGCCCTCCGCGCGCTCGAGCCCGGTGAGCGACGGCAATGCGGGCCTGATGAGATCGGCCGCTTCGACCACCCGGCCCAGGTTGTAGAGGCGGAATCCGCGGAGCACGTCGCGACGCTCAGCACTGAGCGACGATCGTGACAGGAACTCGCCGTCGAGGACTTCTGCTGCCCGCCGGCTCCTGTCGCGCGCGTAGTCGCTCATCGAGTGCAGCGTGCGCGCCCGCTTCTCGTCGTCGGTCTCCAGAGTATGGAGACGGACGAGGCGCTCCAGCGCCTCGTCGTTCCTCCCCGCGCGCGCCTCGGCGTCTGCCATCGCGAGCTCGGCCTCGAACCCGCCGCCGGCATCGATCGCCGCCGCCGCAAAGGTCAACGACTCCACGATCCGCGGGGTTCGGAGCGACGCGCGCGCCGCTGCGACGAGCACCTCGGCGGCGATCGGGGCCCCGAGGTCGATGCCGTGGCGGGCGAGCGAGATCGTCTCGGCAGGCGAAAGGCGAGGCGCGTCGATGCCACTCAACACCTCGACGAGCGCGTTGGCGAGCCGGTAGCGGCGGAATACGCCGATCCCGTGCGGCATCAGCAGCTCGTCGACTCCGTCGCGCACCGTCAGCTGCAGTCTCGTCGACGTGCGTTCCACGCTCACGTAGCCGAACGCCTCGAGGAGTTCGATCGCAGCCTCCACCGCCGAGGGAAGTCGCTCGAGTGCAGCCAGGGCGGCTTCCGCGTTGCGGAGTTCGAGACCCGGCGCGAGGGAGAGGAGATCCATGATGTCCTCCGCCTCCGCGCTGTCGAGCCTGATGTCCGCACCCGATCGAGTGAACGCGCGACGCCGGGCCGAGTCAGACCGGATCCCGTGTTCGCCGACCGCCCACAAGCCCGAGTGCTCGACAAGGGCACCGGTCTGCACGGCCTCGGCCACCGTTTCCCGCAGAGCGACGATGTCGTCCCCTCCACGGGCCGGCACCAACTCGGCCACGGCGGTGGGGGCGAGCCGGCCGCCGAGGTCGTACTCCACGATGGCCTGGAGTTCACGCGCCGAGAGCGGGCCCAGCACGATCGAGCTCAGCAGCTTGTGCCGGACGAGTTCGTCGATCGCCGGATGCGAGCGCCGAAACGACGCCGTCGCGATGGGGACGATGGCGCCCGACCGCACGGCGGCGGCCCACCTCTCGACATCCTCGTCACGCAACCGCGCCAGATCGTCGCCCACGCGGAGCCTGGCCCGCAGCTCAGGATCGACCGTCGCAGCGAGCTCCCGGGCGAACCGGCTTCGCCCTGATCCCTCCGGGCCTGCCACGACCACACCTATACCCGCATCCAACGACGCCGACGCACGAGCGAGCTCCGGCGCTCGGCCGAGGAACGGCTCGGAGTACTCGCGGTCGCCCGTCACACACCCGATTCTGAGGCCCTGACGCATGCGCTGTAAAGAGTCCGCGCCACGCCCCGACCGATCGCGTCGGGAACGGCCTCATCCTGGGCGAGGAGGGAAGTCGGCTCAGCGGGCCGGGGTGGGGAGGGGGTGGGTGGCGGCGGTGCGGTCGGGGGCGGGGACGGTGCCGGTGCCCTCGGGGATGCGGCCCTCCTGCCAACGGCGCAGCACACCCGAGGGCAGCTCCTCGCGCACGAGGGCGAAGCAGAAGTGGTCGCGCCAGTCGCCGTTGATGTGGATGTACCGCCGCCGCAGCCCCTCGTAGCGGAACCCGAGCTTCTCGACCACCCGCAGGCTCGGCCCGTTCTCGGGCCTGATGCAGATCTCGATGCGGTGCAGCCCCACCGAGTAGAAGCAGTAGTCCGTCGCGAGTGCGACACCCACCGGCGTGATGTTCTTGCCCGCGAAGCGCTCCGACACCCAGTACCCGATCGACGCCGACGCCACCGAGCCATAGCTGATCGACGACACGTTCAACTGCCCCGCGAGCTCACCCTGGTACTCCAGGATGAACGGCAGCCCGAGCCCCGCCCGCGCATTCGCCTGCAACGACCGGATGCTCGCCCGCGTGTCGAACGACAGCGGCCCCCCGGGGTTGGTCGCCTCCCACTTGCGCAGCCACGACCGGTTGTCGATGAGCTCGCGCTCGAGCGGCTTGGCGTCGCGCACGCGGATCGGCCGGATCGCGATCGGGCCCTCGGAAAGAGTGGGGACGAACATGGTGGTCGAACACTACCGCCTAGTCGGGGGCGCAGCCGCGACGCCGGGCTACAGTCCGCTCACGAACTCCTGCAGCCACGGCCGCAGCGACGGGCCGAGGTCTTTGCGGTCGCTCGCGAGCTGCACGATGGCCTTGATGTAGTCGAGCTTGTCGCCGGTGTCGTACCGACGGCCGCCGAAGACGACGCCGTAGACACCACCCGCGATCGTGTCGTCGTCGGCGAGGGTGAGCAGAGCATCCGTCAGCTGGATCTCCCCGCCCTTTCCGGGAGGGGTGTTCTCGAGGATGTCGAACACCTCGGGCATGAGCACGTACCGCCCGATGACGGCGAGGTTCGACGGTGCGGTGCCCGCCTCGGGCTTCTCGACCAGCCCGGTGACCTTCACCACGTCGTCCTCGTCGGTCGACTCGACCGAGGCGACACCGTAGAGGTGCGTCATGGAGGGGTCGACCTCCATCAGCGCGATGACGGTGGCGGTACGGGATGACTGCACTTCGAGCATCCGCTTCAGCAGCGGGTCTCGGGCGTCGATGATGTCGTCACCGAGCAGCACGGCGAACGGCTCGTGGCCGACGTGCATCTTCGAGCGCAGCACGGCATGACCGAGCCCGAGCGGGTCGCCCTGGCGCACGTAGTGCATCTCGGCGAGGGCGGTCGACTCGTTGACCACCCGCAGCATGTCGCCCTTGCCCTTCTGCTCGAGCGTCGACTCGAGCTCGTAGACGCGGTCGAAGTGGTTCTCGATGGCTGCCTTGTTGCGACCGGTGACGACGAGCACGTCGTTCAGACCGGCATCCACCGCCTCCTCGACGACGTACTGGATCGCCGGTTTGTCGACGACGGGCAGCATCTCCTTCGGCATCGCCTTGGTCGCCGGAAGGAATCGCGTTCCCAGTCCTGCTGCCGGAATGACTGCTTTCGTCAGTGGTGTCCCCATGGGGAAAGCGTATCGGGGATCGGAGGCGAGCGGATGCGCGCGGCCGGTACGCCGAAACACCCGCGACACACGACGCGATCTACACTGGCCACCATGGCTGAGGATGCGACTCTCGACAAAAGGGCGCTGCGCGCCGAGCTGCGCGAGCGCCGTCGCACGCGGCCCGCGCACCAGGTCGACACCGCCAACGAGGGGTTCACGGCGCGCCTCACCGAGCTCGCCACGGAGACCGGGGCCCGCACCATCGCGGCGTACCTCTCCAACTCCTTCGAGCCCAACACGCGGCCCTTCCTCAACTGGGCGCTCGGCGACGGCCGGCGGGTGCTGCTGCCGATCGCGCGGCAGGACGGCCTGCTCGACTGGGCGGAGGGCGACGGCGAGACCGAGACCGAGGGCCTGTACGGCATGCCCGAGCCGGTGGGCGGCATCCTCGGGCCGATAGCCATCAACGACGCCGACCTCATCGTCATCCCCGCCTCCGCGGTCGACGTCACCGGCACCCGCATGGGCTGGGGGCGCGGCTACTACGACCGCACCCTCGGGTCGATGGAGAAGTGCCCGCCGGTGTACGCCGTCGTCTTCGACGACGAGGTGCTCGACGAGGTGCCGCGCGAGGTGCACGACGCCCCGGTCGACGGCATCGTGACGCCGACGCGCATCCTGCGCTTCGAGCGTCGTTAGACGCGCCGGTCGCCGGTAGAATCGACCCTCGTGCCCACTTACTCCTACCGTTGCACCGAGTGCGACAACGCGTTCGACATCCAGCAGTCCTTCACCGACGACTCGCTCACGGTCTGCCCGGTGTGCGGCGGAAAGCTGCGCAAGGTGTTCAGCCCGGTGGGCGTGACGTTCAACGGGTCGGGGTTCTACCGCACGGATTCGCGGAGCGGGTCGGGGTCGTCGGGGTCGTCAGGTTCTTCGAGCACCTCCACCGCGCCCGGCTCGACCGGCAGTGACTCGAGCTCGTCGACCTCGTCGTCGGGTTCGACACCCGCCGCAGCACCGAAGGCCGCGCCGAAGACCACCCCCTAGGCTGGGGCCATGATCAAGGGATTCAAGGAGTTCATCCTCCGCGGGAACGTCATCGACCTGGCCGTCGCGGTCGTCATCGGGGCCGCGTTCACCGCGGTCGTGAACGCCATCGTGAACAGCGTGTTCAACCCGCTCATCGGCGCCCTGTTCAAGGCCGACAGCCTCGACAACGTCGCCACGGTGACGATCGGCGACGCCGAGATCAAGTTCGGGGCGGTGCTGGGGGCGCTCATCCAGTTCCTGCTCGTGGCGATCGTGGTGTACTTCGTGTTCGTCGTGCCGATCAACCACCTCAAGAAGGTCGCGTTCTCGCTGAAGAAGACTCCCGCCGAGTCGCTCGAGGAGCAGAACGAGGAGCTGCCGCCCACCGAGACCGAGCTGCTCATCCAGATCCGCGACCTGCTCGCCGACCAACGCGCCGAGGCCGCCGGCGAGCCCCCCGCCACGGGCCACACCCCCAAGCACTAGGGCCCCGCCCCCTTCTCTCCCTCGAGAGTGCGCGGAGTGCCCCCTCCCGCCGTGGGAGCGGGCACTTCGTGCTTTCTCGGTGCTACCAGTGCGGAGGGACGTCGCGCAGGAGGCGGGCGTCGTTCGGGCCGGGGGCGGATGCGCGGGGCGGCTTCGCACCCCAGGCCTCGTCGGTGTCTTCGGCAGCGCGGGTGGGCTCGGGGCTCGACGCGGGGAGCGCGGTCTGGGGTGCGGGGTCGCTGCCGGGCACCGCATCCGTCGACACCCGCCGCCGACCCGTCTTCCTCACCTGCACCCCAGCACCCTACGCCCTCCACGGGCGGGGGATCGCCCGAGCCCGGAGGTCAGATGGAGATGGGGGCGGTCTCGACGAGGGAGAGCTCGCGGATGCCGAGCACATCGGCGATGCGCGCCGCCACCGCCTCAGGGTTCGCGAACAGCTCGAACGAGTGCACCCGCAGGTAGTGCCAGCCGAGGCGGCGCAGCATGTCGGGGCGCAACCGCAGCGATTCGCGGAGCGAGGTGGAGTGCACCACCGCATCCGTCTCGATGGCGATGGCGCGACCGTCGTGCGAGGCCACGAGCGTGAGCTTGCCGCGGTGCTCGAAGGCCACCTCGAGCCCGCGCGCACCGAGGCGCCGCGCCAGGTCGATGAGCAGCGCGTCACCCGGCGACGAGAAGGTGTCGGGCGTGGGCCCGTTCTCGGCTTCCTGCAGAATCTGGCGCAGCGCGACGACGCCGAAGTTCATGCGGTCTTCGTCGATGTCGGCGGGGGTGAAGCAGCTCACGATGTCCATCGAGCGGCGCGCCCGGGTCATGCCGACCGCGAGCAGCCGCTCGCCGCCCGGCCGCGCGAGCCCGCCGAAGTTCGACAGCACGCGCCCGTGGGTGGTCTTGCCGTAGCCCACCGAGAAGATGACCCGGTCGCGGCTCTGCGCCACCGACTGCTCGAGCGTCGCCACCATGAACGGCTCGGCGCGCTCCTTCAGGATGAAGTCGGCCAGGTCGCTGCGCTTCGCGAACGCCGCGAGTACCGCCTGCTGTACCCGCACCGCGTGCTTCGCCGACGCCGTGATGACCATGAGCGACTCGCGCGGGTAGTTGATGGCGTGGTCGAGCACGAGCGACACGACCTCGTCGACCTCGGCGTCGATCGACTCGACGGCACCCGTCTCGGAGTCGGGCATGCCGCCGCGCCCCTCGACATAGTGCAGGGCCAGCGAGCCGTGGCCGAGGAAGGTTCCCGCCCAGGGCAGCGAGTCGATCTTGCCGCCGTAGAAGCGGTGGTTCACGAGTTCGGCGAGGTCTTCGCCGCCCGCCCGGTAGCTGCGCGTGAGCGAGAGGGTCGGCACCAGGTCGGCCAGGCGCGCCAGCGCCGAGTCGGTGTGCAGCTCCTCGGCCACCACGGCGTCGGAGGCGGGCCGGGTGCGCTGCTGGTCGACCGCCCTGATGGCGATCTCGAAGTGCGAGGGCGTCTGCGTGACGGGGTCGCCGAACGCCACCACCTGGCGGGCACGACGGATGGCGCCCACGTTCTCGGCGAGCGTCGTGGCCCCGGCGTCGACGAGCACGACCGTGTCGAAGGTGACCGCATCCGTGATGCGCGGAACCTCGTAGGGCGACGCCAGCCACACCGGCGCCAGCACCTTGCCGAGGTGCGGGGCGGCGGCGTGCAGCGACTCGGAGGTGACCGCGTCGGAGCGCAGCAGCTGCTTCAGCGCGGCGGCCTCCTCGGGGTGGTCGAGCAGGCCCACGCTCCAGGTGTCGGCGAGCTGCCAGGCGAGCAGCTGCCCGTTCATCGAGGCGTGCGCCTCGTCGACGAGCCTGAAGTCGCCCTCGAGCCGGTCGAGCACACCCGTGTTCGCGCCGAGCAGCGCGCGGTCGCCGGCGAGCATGAGCTCGAGCACCGACTGCCACCAGGCGAGCTCGAGCTCGTCGGGAACCGCGGTCTCGGGCACGTGCCGGTTCGACAGGTCGATGAGCAGCGGGTCGAGCGCGTGCTCGTGCAGCGAGTCGAGCAGCGCCGTGCGCTCCTGCAGGTTCGCGAGCACCTCGGAGTCGGCGGCGAGACCCTCCACCATGCCGATGAGCTGGTCGATCGGCAGCGTCGACAGCTGGCGCGCGGTGCCGACGTTGCCGAGCGGCAGGTCGAGCTGCGCGAGGTCTTCGGTGACGCGCTGGAACGCCATCTGCACCTCGTTGATGCCGACGGGGATCTCCGGCGGGATGCCCGCGGCCGCGAAGCGGTACCAGAGGGTACGCTGCTGCTGGATGCGGCGCAGCGACTCGTTGATGTCGCCGATGTGCACGCCGGGGCGCACGTACTCCTTCGCCAGCGACTTGAGGCGGCGGCGCGAGGTCGACGACATCTGCGGGGCGTCACGGCGCGGCGCGGTGGCGGCGATGAGGTCGGTGAGCGAGCGGTCGAACACGACCGGGAGGAACTTGTCGAGCGTCTCGCGCAGGTCGGCGAGCAGGCGCAGGTAGGTGCCGAGCTCGGCGAGCGAGGTGAACGGGCGCATGCGGGTCTGCCCGATGAGCTCGTACGCGCCGCTCAGCAGCTTGGGCAGGTCGGTGCGGTCGAGGCGCTTCGCGAGCTGGTGGGCGCGCTGGGCGTCGTCGCTCGACGAGAACTGGGCGCCGTACCACGGGGAGTCGTCGGGCCCGTACCGGAACTGGCCGAGCTCGGCGGCGCGGCTCAGCGTCTTGGCCGCCTTCGAGCGACCCGAGGCGAGCGACTCGAGGGCGCTGCGGTCGAGGCGCGCGGTGGTGGCCGGCGGGTTCGGCAGCAGCGCGAGCCGCGCGAGCTCACGCAGCGCGTCGAGCACCGACACCTTGAGGGTGGGGTCGACGCGCGACATCGAGGTGCGGTAGTCGAGCAGCACGCTGCGGAGGCGCACGAGTGCGTCGTCAACGTCGGCGACCTGCGGCTGCTTCGCCTTCTCGTTGCGGCCGATCGACTGGATGAGGTCGCGCCGCAGCGTGCGCGGCGACACCGCCACACCCGGGAGCCCGACGTCGGACAGCCGGCGGTCGATGCCGCTCAGGCTGAGGCGGCGCGGGCTCACCACGAGCACGCGCTTGTTCTGCGCGACGAGGGCGCCGATGGCGTTGACGATGGTCTGCGTGCCGCCCGTGCCGGGCAGCGTCTTCACCACGAGCGAGTTTCCGCCCGCGATCTGCGCGATCACGTTCTCCTGCTCGCTGTCGGCGTCGAGCAGCAGGGTGTCGGTGCTGGGGGCGCGCTTGTCTTGCGGCGACGGCTCGACCGGGCGGTACGCATCCTGAACCGCACGGCGACTGGTGAGGTTGCCGGCCAGCGCGTCGAGAACCGGATGCGCGAGCTCGGCACTGTCGCCGAGCATCCCGCTCGCGACGTCGGCGAAGCTCGACACCACGAGTCGCGGCTGCACCTGGAACCAGGGCAGGTGCGAGGTGAGGCTGCGCAGGCGGTCGATGACGGGCTGCGGCTTGAACACGCCGTTCTGCTGGGCGAGGGCGACGAGGCTCTCGCGGTCGACGGTGATCTGGAACTGCTCCTGCAGCACGGCGGCGAGCACCGGGTTCACGAACGGCACGCCACGCAGCTTCAGCTCGAAGTCGCGGCCGTAGCGGCGCACCGAGATGGGGCGCAGCAGCACGGGGGCGCGGAACTGCTGCTCCTCGACCCGCCACTCGGCGAGGCCGATGGCGAGGTGCACCGAGTCGATGCCGCGCACCGAGCGCAGCTCGACACCCTTGTCGGTGATGGCGCCGGCGGCGATGCGGGCGTTGCGCAGGGCGAGCTCGTCGCGGATGAGGCTCGACAAGAGCGTCGTGTTGCCCGTGATGAACTGGGCGAGACCGCCCGGATGCGTGGTGCTCAGCTCGATGCGCGACCGGGGCGAATCGTCGAAGTGCAAGAGCGGCGACTCGCCTCCGAGCGCCGCGATCTCCTCGCGCCAGCGCTCGCGGGTGGGCTCGACGAGGCTCTCGGTGGTGTACACCTGACCGAGCTGCGAACCCTCCGCGGCCTGACCGTTGCGACCCCACGCCGACTCGACGGAGTCGGCGGCAGACGTCGAATCGTCTGCTTCTCGTTTCTTATCGGCGCGCCACACACCGCTACCGTACGTGCGGGTGACGGAAAAGCCCGGCAATCCGCGCGAGTTTCGGAATAAAGCGACGGATGCGGTGGCTGAGGAGAAGGCCATGACGCGACTCTCTGTTCTCGACCTCATCCCCGTCCGCAGCCGTCAGAGCTCAGGTGACGCCATCGCGGCGAGCCTCGAGCTCGTGCGCACCGCCGAGCGACTCGGCTTCACCCGGTACTGGGTGGCCGAGCACCACAACATGCCGGCCGTCGCCTCCACCTCGCCGTCGACGCTGATCGCGCACTTCGCGGCGCAGACCTCGCGCATCCGTCTCGGGTCGGGCGGGGTGATGCTGCCGAACCACGCGCCGCTGTCGATCGCGGAGCAGTTCGCGCTGCTCGAGGCCATGCACCCGGGGCGCATCGATCTCGGGCTCGGGCGGGCTCCCGGGTCAGACCCGGTGACCTCGTACATGCTGCGCGGGCAGCGCACGACGACCGACTCCGACCCGGCGGCGACGTTCCCGACCGACGTGGAGGCGGTGGCGGCGTTGCTGGGGTCGGACCGGGGGGCCGGTGACGGTTTCGGTGGTGACGAGCAGCCGGGGGTGGGTCTCAACATCAGGGGCCGCTCGTACGAGTTGAAGGCAACCCCCGTCGTCGCCAGCGCCCCCGAGATGTGGCTGCTGGGGTCGAGCAACTTCAGCGCAACGCTCGCCGCCTCGCTCGGCATGCCGTTCGTGTTCGCCAACCACTTCGGGCAGCCGGGCCTCGACGAGGCGCTCGCGCTCTACCGCTCGCGCTTCCAGCCGTCGGTGTCGCTCGACGCGCCGAAGACGTTCCTCACGCTGAACGTGTCGGTGGCGCCAACCGCAGCAGAGGCGTACGCGCAGGCGCTGCCCCAGCTCATCACGATGGCGCGGCTGCGCACCGGGGGTGCGCTCGCGGCGCAGCTCACGATCGAGGAGGCCGAGGCCACCGCGTTGTCGCCGATGGAGGAGCAGTCGGTGCAGGAGCAGGCGCAGCGCTGGCTCGTGGGCACGCCGGACGAGGTGGCGGCGCGCATCCGCTCGGCTGCCGAGCGCTACGGGGTCGACGAGGTCATGCTCTCCCCCGTCGCGGGCGCGCGCGACGCCGACCCGCTCGACCGCACCCCGGCGCGCTCGCGCGCCCTCGAGCTGCTCGCCCCCGAGTTCCCCGAGCTCGGGGTGGCGGCGACGCCGGCCGCCGCCGGCGCGGCGGCGTAGCCGCCCCGCCCCACCCACGTTCTCCCGCACAAAGTCCGTGATATCCCACGTCATCACGGACTTTGTCCGGGATAACTGGCCACCACCTCCGAGCCCGCTCCCTGATGCCTCCCCACCACCCACCCCCACGTTCTTGCGGACAAAGTCCGTCGAAACGTGGGTTCGGACGGACTTTGTCCGCAAGAAACATGGGTGCGCTCGCGGGGTGAACGGTCGACCCCGGGGTCAGCAGGGGGTGAGGGACTCGACGGCGGGGGCGAGGGAGTTGGGGCCGCCGAGGAGGGTGACGTTCACGACACCGAGGGGCTTGAGCGAGGTGCGCACCTCGGCGGGGACGCAGCTGCCGGGCACCACCCAGAGGGGCGCCTTGGCGGCACCCGCCCAGGCGGAGCCGGCGAGGGCGTCGGGGAAGTTCGCGCCCGTCGCGAGGAAGGCCCGGTCGCTCGAGGTGTAGGCGGCGGCGTTCACCATGCGGGAGGTCGCGTAGCGGTCGGCACCGGATGCTCGGGTCACTTTTCCAGGGGTGATCGCCTTCGCCGAGTTCTCCACACCCGTGCTCACTGAGTTGACACCACCCACGATGGTGAGGGATGAGACGCCGAGGCCGCGGAGCGCATCCGTCGTCGCCGAATCGAGGGAGCCGGCCGATCCGTCGACGAGCACCACGGGCTGCGCCTTCGAGCCCGCCGCGCCGCCCGCGCTCAGGGCGTCGGGGAAGTTCGCGCCGGTGGCGAGGTAGGCACCGGATGCGCCCGACCTGAACGCATCCTTCACCAGCAGGAGCGAGGTGGCGTAGCGGCTCGCACCGCCGAGGCGATCGACCTTCACGCCGGGAACGAGACCGGCGAGGCGGGTCTTCACCGCATCCGAGACCGAGTTGGTGCCACCGACCACCACGATGCGCTTGGGCGCCAGCACCTTGATGGCGTCGGCGACCGACTGCGGGAGGGCGATGGGGTCGGTGAGGACGAGCGGTCCGCCGCCGGCTGCCGCCGCGGGGCCGGCGGAGAGGGCGTCGGGGTAGTTCTGGCCGCTCGCGACGTAGACGACGGGAGCGGTGCCCGGATAGGCGGCCTTCGCGATGGCGACCGCGCCCGAGTAGCGGTCGGCGCCGCTCACGCGGTCGACGTCGACCTGTGCGTATCCGAACCAGTCGGTGTAGATGCCCCAGAAGTTGAGGTTGCCGTAGCTCGAGCAGGCGTCGCCGCCGCCCAGCTTGAGTGCTGCGGCGTTCGGCTGGTAGGGCGTGTAGTTGTAGAGCGCGGCGGTGGCGGCGGTGCGGAACGTGAGGTTCAGCGTTCCCTTGGGGTTGCACTTATCGCCTTCTTCGCCCGGGAAGAACAGCACCGGCGCAGTCTGGCCAACGCGGTATTTCGTCTTGGGGTCGTTGGGTTTGATGCGGTAGTTCTCGAGCTGCCAGGCGGCCCAGTAGACCTGCTTGAAGAATCCGGCGTAGTCGGGGTTGCAGGGCCCGCTGTCGGGGCAGTCGAAGCCCGTGGCCTGGTCGTACTGCTTCTGCCGCGGGTAGTCGTCTTCGACCAGCTGCGACTCCTTCTGGATGAGCGTGAGCAGCGCCTTCTCGCTCACGCCGCAGGCCACGCCGACCTTCGAGATGATGGTGGCCGCCGACTCGTTCGCGCGACCCTGGTAGGTCGTGCACTCGTCGCTCTTCGGGATGGTGGGGGTGGTGACGCGGTAGTCCTTGAGGCAGGTGTAGCCCGTTCGGCAGGTGGGCACCTGCTGCTGCAGGAACGCCTGCACCTCGGCGGCGGAGAGCTCGCCGCCCGTGAACATGTGCCGGTCGGAGACGATGTTGTCGGCCGAGAAGCTCTGCGTGAGGAAGTCGGCGAGCGGCGAGAGGTCTCCGGGGAACCCGTCGGCGTCGCGCTGCGCGTCGCCAGGCGCGGGCGCGTCGGCGGGCGCGGGCGCGTCGGAGGGCGCGGGCTCGTCGGTGGGTGCGGGGGCGTCGGTGCCCTCGGCGGGGGCGTCTGTCTCGGGGGTGGGCGCATCCGTCTCGGACGCGTCAATGGCGCGCGCCCCCGACTCGGACGCGTCGGTGGTGGGCGCGGGCACCTCGGCGGCAGTCGCATCCTCGGGGGTGTCGGTGAGGGCGGCGACATCGTCTCCGGCCGGCGTGGTGGGCTCCGAAACCGCAGTGCCGTGCAACGCCGGCGCGGGAGCGACCGTCGCGGCGAACGCGGCACCCGGGGCGAAGAGGAGGGAGGCGAGGAGCGCCGCCGCGGCGACTCCTGCTGAGGCCGTGGTGCGCATCCTGCCGCGTGAGCTCATTCGCTGATGCTACGCGCAGGCGACAGGTGTAGTCCAGACCCGGCGGGTGAACAGCCGGGGTAGGTCAGAGCGCGCCCTTCGCCGGGTCGCCCAGCGGATGCGCGACACCCTGCACGATCACCGGCACCCCCTCGAGCAGCGGGCTCAGCCGCTCGGCGAGGGCGGGCAGCGCGGGGCTCGAGCTCGCGTGACGCTCGGCGTCGGAGGCCGTCGCCCACTTCTCGACGAACCAGAAGCTGCCGTCGGATGCTTCGTTCAGCGCGTAGAGCAGACACCCGGGCTCCTCATGCACACCCGCGACGATGGGCGCGAGCAGCTCCACCACCTCGGGCCCACGACCGGGCAACGGACGAAAGGTGACGACAGCGACGACGGAGTCGGACATGCGCTCATTCTATGTATGACAATCAGACGATGGCGAGCATGCGGGCGTGACGTCGGACAGCGGATGCGTACGATTGCCCCATGCCCGCCGCACCGCTCCCCGAGGTGCTGGTGACCTTCACCCCCGACCGCGGCGACCGGCACGCCGATCACGCCACACTCCTCGCCCTCGCCGCGCGATGCGCCGAGACCCCGGTGGCCCGCCTCGAGCAGCGCTGCCCCCACTGCGACTCCCCCGACCACGGCCCGCTCCACGTGGGTGCCGCGCCCGAGTCCGCGGCACCCACCTCCCCCGACCACGCTCCGCTCCACGTGGCACCCGCAGCCGAGTCCGCGGCAACCTCCACCCCGAGCCACGGCCCGCACCACGTCGCAGCCGCAGCCGAATCCGCGGCACCCTCCTCCCCTGGCCACGCTCCGCTCCACGTCGCAGCCGCAGCCGAGTCCGCGGCACGCTCCTCCCCTGGCCACGCTCCGCTCCACGTCGCAGCCGCGGCCGATTCCGCGGCACCCACCTCCCACGACCGTGGCCCACTCCACATAGCAGCCGCGCCCGAGTCCGCGGCACCCCTCGTGCACGTGAGCCTCAGCCGCGCCGGCGGGTGGGTCGCGCTTGCCGCCACGACGGTCGCGCCCGTCGGAGTCGACCTCGAGTCGGTCGCCGCCGCCCGCGTCGCCCCCTTCGACGACGTCGCATTCACCGATGACGAGCTTCGCGCGCTAGCCACCTTCCCCGACCACACCGCCGACCGGATGCGCACCACCGCCTGGACCGCCAAAGAAGCCATCCTCAAAGCCCACCGCACCGGCCTCCACACGGACCCCCGCCACCTCACCCTCGACCTCGCGGCCCCCTCCCCACGCGCCGATCCCGACTCTGAGGCGCCCGCCATCCGCCTGGTGCGCAGTTCGGTTCCGGGCGTCACTCCGTCGGCCACGACCCTGATCAACCTCCCCACCCCGGCCCCCACCGACCTCATCGCGACGCTGGCCCTCCTCCGCGCGCCGACCCCGAGCATCCGCATCACCCTGCTCTGACCGCACCGGCCCGCACCGGCACCGCGCGAAACGACGGAGTCTCGCCCGCATCCGACCGAGCGACGGATGCACGACTCACCTTCGCGCCGACCCCGAGCACCCGCATCACCCTGCTCTGACCGCACCGGCCCGCGCCCGCACCGCGCGAAACGACGGAGTCTCGCCCGCATCCGACCAAACGACGGATGCACGACTCACCTTCGCGCCGAAACTCCGTCGTTTGGACGGCAGCAGGGCCGCCGCGCGCCGCGCCCCCTACCCCTTCGGCAGCGACCGCTTCTCCACCCAGCGCTCGACGACCGCGGCGACGTCGACGCCGGCGACGTGCTGCTCCATGATCTCGACGAAGTCGATGGGCGCCACGAGCCCGTGGGCGCACTCCGCGACATACGCGCGCAGCCCCTCGAAGAACGCGTCGTCGCCGACCGCCCGCCGCACCGCGTGCAGCGCGAGCGCCCCGCGCTTGTAGACGCGGTCGTCGAACATGGCGCGCGGCCCCGGGTCGCCGATGACGATGTCGCGCGGCTGCGCCTCGAGCGCGGCCCGGTGCACCGCCGCGTTCGCGTCCGCCGTCACTCCCCCGCTCGCCTCCGCCCACAACCACTCGGCGTAGCAGGCGAAGCCCTCGTGCAGCCAGATGTCGCGCCACCGCGCGACCGTGAGGCTGTTGCCGAACCACTGGTGCGCGAGTTCGTGGGCGATGAGGCGGTCGGCCCCGTGCATCCCGTTCACGTGGTTGCTGCCGAACACCGCGAGCCCCTGCGCCTCGAGCGGGATCTCGAGCGCGTCGTCGGTCACCACCACCGTGTACTCGTCGAACGGGTAGGGCCCGAACAGCTCCGAGAACACCGCCATCATCTGCGGCACGGGCGCGAAGTCGATCGACACCTCACGATCGAGCCGCCCCGGGTGGAACACCGTCTGCACCACCGGCTCGGCCGCGAGCCGCCGCGACCTGTACCGCCCGATCTGCACCGTGGCGAGGTAGCTCGCCATCGGCTGCGTCATCTCGTACGTCCACGAGGTGCGCCCCGAGCGGGTCGAGCGCGCCACCAGCGGGCCGTTCGAGATGGCGGTGTACCCCGCCTCGCAGGTGATGGTGATGCGGTACGGCGCCTTGTCGGCCGGCTGGTCGTTGCACGGGTACCACGACGCGGCACCGCACGGCTGCCCGGCGACGATGACCCCGTCGGTGAGTTCCTCCCAGCCCACTTCCCCCCAGGCACTGCGCACAGGATGCGGTGCCCCCCGGTAACGCACCTCCACCACGAACTCACTGCCGTCGGGAATGACCTCGTCGACCGTCACCACGAGCTTGCGCACCGTCTCGGCGATCTTGCGCGGACGCACACCGTTCACCGTCACCCGCACCACGCTGAGCCCGGCGAAGTCGAAGCTGAAGCGGGTGAGGTCCATGGTCGCCCGAGCCCTGATGACAGCCGTCGCCGAGAGGCGGTTCGTGGCGACCCGGTAGTCGAGGTCGAGGTCGTAGTGCACGACCGAGTAGCCGCCGTTGCCGCTCGTGGGAAGGTAGTCGTCACCGGCGGTCG
Organism: Herbiconiux sp. SALV-R1; assembly: GCF_013113715.1. GTDB lineage: Bacteria > Actinomycetota > Actinomycetes > Actinomycetales > Microbacteriaceae > Herbiconiux. The sequence goes on along the minus strand of NZ_CP053344.1, from coordinate 498,712 downwards.
ACGGCCCGAAGGTGGAGGGGTGGGAGGCCATGGGTGCGCTCAAGTCTGCCACTCCGCGAGCGCCCCGCCGCGCAGGCTCACGATCTCGTCCGGGGCTCGACGGGCAGCACCCACGGTGATATGGGGTTGCCCGCCCACAGCGTGCCCTTCGGCACCCGCTCTCCGCGCATCACCAGCGAGCCCGGACCCACGCTCGCCAGCCGGTCGATCGAGGCCGCGGGAAGGATGACGCTGTGCGGCCCGAGCGTCGCCCCCTCGGCGATCGCCACCCGGTCGAGCTGCATGATGCGGTCGTGGAACAGGTGGGTCTGCACCACACATCCGCGGTTCACTGTCGACCCGTCGCCGAGGGTGATGAGGTCGGCCTCGGGCAGCCAGTACGACTCGCACCACACGCCCCGCCCGATGCGGGCGCCGAGCGAGCGCAGCCAGATCGCGAGCGCCGGCGTGCCGCCCGCGTTCGCCGCGAACCAGGGCCGCGCCACGGTCTCGACGAAGGTGTCGGCGAGCTCGTTGCGCCAGACGAACGACGACCAGAGCGGATGCTCCTCCGCCCGGATGCGCCCCACCAGCAGCCATTTCGCCACAGAGGTGATGAGCGCGGCCACGCCACCCGCAGCGAGCATGACGACGCCCGAGAGGAGGACGGCCCAGCCGAGACCGAGCTCGATCCAGAGCAGCTCGAGCACCGCGAGGATTCCGAGCGCCACCCATCCGGTGACGACGACGGGCACGACACGGAGGATCTCCCACACCGCCCGCGCCACCTTGAGGTGGGTGGGCGGCTCGAAGGTGCGCGCCTCGTCGAAGTCGGTGACCGTGCGGCGCAGCCGCACCGCGGGGTTGCCGAGCCACGACGACCCGCGCTTGCCCTTGCGCGGGGCCGACGATAGTACGGCGACGAGTCCGTTGCGCGGCACCGTGCGACCCGGCCCCGCCATGCCCGAGTTGCCGAGGAACGCGCGCCGCCCCACCTTCGCCGGCGCGATGTGCAGCCAGCCGCCACCGAGCTCATACGAGGCGACCATCGTGTCGTCGGCGAGGAACGCGCCCGGCGCGATGGTGGTGAGCGCCGGCAGCAGCAGCACCGTCGAGGCCTCGACGTTCTTGCCCACCTTGGCCCCGAGCATCCGGAGCCAGATCGGCGTGAACAGGCTCGAGTAGATCGGGAAGAGGAGGGTGCGGGCGGCGTCGAGGATGCGCTCGGTCGACCACACCTGCCAGCCGATGCGGCTGCGCACCGGGTGGAAGCCTTCGTGGAGGCCTGTGCCGAGCAGGCGCACGGCGCCGAGCACCAGCAGGGCGTAGACGAGACCGGTGACGATGACGGCGAGCGGGAGGACGAGCGCGGCGCGCCAGGCCGCCTCGCCGAGGGTCGTCGCGTGGCCGATGCCCGCGCCGAGCACGAGGGCGCCCACGATCACCGCGACGGCGGGCATTGCGGCCATGGCGAGCGAGCCGAGGGCGTAGGCGACGAGCCACTGGCGGGCGGGCTCGGGCCGCACCGACGGCCACGGGCGGCGGGCCTGACCGACGCGCGAGGCGGGCGAGCCCGCCCAGCGCTCGCCGGCCGGCACCCGGCCCGAGACGGATGCTCCGGGTTCGACCTCGGCACCGCGGCCGATGTTCGTGCCGCCGAGCAGGGTGCTGCGGGAGCCGACCGTGGCGTCGGCACCGATGTGCACGTGGCCGAGGTGGAAGGTGTCGCCGTCGAGCCAGTGGCCGGCGAGATCGACCTCGGGTTCGATCGCGGCGCGGCTGCCGATGCTGAGCATGCCCGTGACCGGCGGGAGGGTGTGCAGGTCGACGCCGTCGCCGATCTTGGCGCCGAGGGCGCGGGCGTAGTAGAGGATCCAGGGGGCGCCGGCGAGGCTCACGGCGCCGACCATGTTCGCGACCTGCTCGGCGAGCCACACGCGCAGGTGCACACTGCCGCCGCGCGGGTAGGCGCCGGGCTTCACGCCCCGGAGGAGGAGGCGGGCGAACACCACCGAGATGAGCATCTTGCCGGGCGGGGTGACGAAGAGCACGAAGCCGGCGGCGATCCACCACCAGGAGAGCGTCGGCGCGAAGCTGCTGCCGGTGAACGCGTCGAGCAGGTTGTTGGCGGTGGCGAGGTAGACGAGCCAGCGCAGGCCGACAAGCACGTGCAGGGGGATGCCGAGGAGGGTCTGGGCGATGCGGCTCGAGGCGGGGGTGAGGGAGACGGGGGCGGATGCGGGGGTGCCGGTGCGCGCATCCGTCGCCGTTCCGTCGCCCCGGCCCTCGGCGCGCGCAGCCGCGTGGGGGTCGCGGGCGTCGAGCTCGTCGGCGAGCGAGCCGATGCGGGGGTGGTCGTAGATGTCGGCGACGCGGGTGTCGGCGTAGCGTTCCCGGATGGCGGAGACCAGTTGGGCCGCCGACAGCGAGCCGCCGCCCTGGGCGAAGAAGTCGTCGTCGGGGCTCTCGACCGGGGCGCCGAGGATCGCCGACCAGTGGCCTGTCAGCCAGGCCGCGGTCGGGGTGAGGCCGAGGTTCTCGGCGCCGTCGGCGCCCCCCGTGCCGCCCGCGCCCGGCAGGGGCCACGGCAACGCCGCACGGTCGACCTTGCCCGAGGTGCGGGTGGGGAGGGAGTCGACGACGGCGAGCAGGGGGACCAGCGCCGCCGGGAGCTCCTCGCGCAGGCGGGAGTTCGCGGCGTCGCGGTCGAACTCGGCCCCGTCGGTGAGGGCGAGGTAGCCCACGAGGATCTGATTGCCTGCCGCCGTCGTCTTCACCGCCGCTGCTGCGCCCGCCACACCGGGGAGCCCTTGGAGGGCGGCGTCGACCTCGCCGAGCTCGATGCGCCGGCCGCCGAGCTTGACCTGGTCGTCGGCGCGGCCCATGAAGACGAGTCCGGCGCGTTCGTAGCGCACAAGGTCGCCGCTGCGGTAGGCCCGCTGCCAGCCGAGGGTCGGGAACGGGGCGTACTTCTCGGCGTCTTTCGCGGGGTCGAGGTATCGCGCGAGGCCCACTCCCCCGATGATGAGCTCGCCGACCTCGCCCTCGGCGACGCGGTGGCCCTCGGCGTCGACCACGGCGAGGCTCCAGCCGTCGAGGGGCAGCCCGATGCGCACGGGGCCGTTGTCGAGGAGCGCGCCGCAGGCGACGACGGTGGCTTCGGTGGGGCCGTAGGTGTTCCAGACCTCGCGCTCGCGCGCGACGATGCGGGCCACCAGCTCGGGCGGGCAGGCCTCGCCGCCGAAGATGACGAGGCGCACCGACTCGAGGGCCTCCTCAGGCCAGAGGGCCGCGAGGGTGGGCACGGTGGAGACGACGGTGATGCCGTGCGCGATGAGCCACGGGCCGAGGTCCACGCCCGAGCGCACGAGCGAGCGGGGGGCCGGGACCAGGCAGGCGCCGTGGCGCCAGGCCAACCACATCTCCTCGCAGGAGGCGTCAAAGGCGACCGAGAGTCCCGCGAGCACGCGGTCTCCCGGGCCCATCGGCTCGCGCTGCAGGAAGAGTCGCGCCTCGGCGTCGACGAACGCGGCGGCCGAGCGGTGGGTGACGGCAACGCCCTTCGGCACGCCGGTCGAACCCGACGTGAAGATCACCCACGCGTCGTCGTCGGGCGTCGGGGTGCCGAGCGCCGGCACGGTGCCCGTCGGCGTCGCGAGCGTCGGCGCCGCCCCCAGCGGCAGCGCGCGTGCAGCGAGCGCGGCAGCGGGGTCGGATGCGCTGGTCGGGTCGGGCGCGGTGGCGCCGGATGCAGAGGCCGGGCCGGGCGCGATGGCACCGGATGCAGAGGCCGGGCCTGGCGCGATGGCACCGGATGCGGAGGCCGGGCCGGATGCGGTGTCCGGGCGTTCCCCCACGGTGGTGCCATCGACGGCCGAGTCGGGCCGAGCATCCGCACCATCACCGGCCGAGCCGGGGCGCGCATCCGTGTAGTCACCGGCCGTGGCGGGGCGCGCATCCGCGCCACCGCCGGCCGGGGCCAGGCGCACATCCGTGCCAGCACCGACCGTGGCGGGGCGTGCATCCGGGGCGTCGACGGCCGAGCCGGGGCGCGCATCCGCACCACCACCGGCCGAGCCGGGAGGCGCATCCGTGCCGTCGGGGGCTGCGGCGGGGTTGCCGGCGACGAAGGTGCCGCCGGGTCCGATGACGCCCACGACGTGGGCCTCGCCGAAGACGAGGCGGGCGCGTTCTTCGGGGTCGTCGGCGTCGACGGGCACGTAGGCGGCGCCGACGGCGAGTGTGGCGAGGATGGAGACGTACAACTCGCGGGTTCCCGAGGGGATGCGGATGCCCACCTTGTCCCCACGCCTCACCCCCGCGAGGGTGAGATCGGCGGCCTGCGCGTTCACGAGCCGCACCAGGCGGCGGTAGCTCACGGCGCCTTCGGGCGAGTCGAGGGCGAGGGCGTCGGGGTGGTCGGCGGCCGTCTTCATCACGATGTCGATGAGGGTGCGGGCCGGCGCGGCACGGTCTCCCGCATCGAGAACGCTCTGCGGATCAGCGTCGACAGTCACCCGGTGAACCCCTAACCTCGGCCGGCGAGTTCGTTCGACCACCGTACGCGCCGCACAAGCTACTGACCGCAGGTGACACGGAGGTGAACGGATGGGGTCACCGCCCGGGCAGAACGACTGTTCTGTTAGCGTGGGGGCATGTCAGAGGCGCGGGAGAGGCTGCTGCGGGTGGCGTCCGAGCTGTTCTACCGGGAGGGGATCACGCGGGTCGGCATGGACCGCATCCTGCGCGAGGCCGGCGTCACCCGCGCCACGATGTACCGCCACTTCGACGGCAAGGAGCAGCTCGTCGCCGCCTACCTCCGCCGCGAGGACGAGGCGCTGCGCGCGGCGTTCCCCGACCCGGTGGTGGCGGGGGCGGGTGGTGCGGGTGCACCGTCGGGCTCGCGGTCGGGGTCGGATGCGGGCGCGCTGTCGAGCTCGGCGCCGGGTGCGGCAGCCGAGCCGGGCCCGCCCTCCACGGATGCCTCCCCCGAGCACTCGCGGGCCGCGCTCGACGAGCTGCTCGAGGGCATCGCCGACGACGTGGTGCGGCACCACGACCGCGGGTGCCCCTTCATCAACGCCGCTGCGGAGTACCCCGACCCCGACAGCGAGGTGCGCCGCATCGTGCGCGCCCACCGCGACTGGTTCGCGGCGGCCGTGCGCGCCCGCCTCGTCCTCGCCGGTGCCCCCGACCCCGACACCACCACCGCCGCGATCATCCTCCTCCGCGACGGCGCCCTCGTCGGCGGCTACCTCGACTCTCCCGCCACCGCCCGTACCGCCTTCCTCACCACGGCTCGCGCCCTCCTCTGAGCGGGGCTGCCCGCCCGAAGGGCCCGCACACCCGCGCGAGTGGGACGCCTACCCGCACGAAGGGTGCTCACGCGCAGGCCCTGCAACGCGCCCCGAGCACGATCGACCCGTCACAAAACGCCCCCTCGACCCCGATGACAGGGCGTTTTGCGACTGCTCGATGTCGGATGCGTGGTGCTGTCGCGGCGCACAGCGCCCGCTCGCCCGCGCGGCCGGACAGCGGTGGCGCCGGGTAGGGCGCGGCCCGGGCCGCGCAGCGTGAGCACGTGGCTCAGAGCACGGACTCGCGGGCGCGGCGGGCCTTGGCGACCCAGCCGGCGACGGAGCCGACGGGGACGCGGAGGGCGTGGGCGACGCGGTCGATGGGCTTGCCTGCGTCGAGGACTGCGGCGACCGCGAGTTCTTCGACGGAGGAGAAGCTGCCGAGGTCGGCGCTCGAGCCGCCTCGCGCGCTCGCCAGGGGCGCGACCGAGGCGGGGAGGCTCGGCACCGAGGTCCTCGACGGCGGGGCGGTCGCCGCGGGTGCGGCGCCCGATCGTGCGGGGGCCGGCGAGCCGGGACGCGAGGCCGGCGCGGCGGGAGCGCTCGACGGGGTGGCGCTGCGGGGAGGGGTCGGCGCGTCACCGCCGCGTCCGGGTGGGCCGCCGACCAGCCACACGTCGCTCGAGCCGCCCGAGGCCGCGACTCCCGACAGCTTGCTGCTCCAGGGTCGGTGCGCAGCACCCGCAGCACCCGCGGCACCGGCAGCGGGCGACGCGCCCGCACCGGCCGTCGCGGCGAGGCCGGCGCCCAGGCCGGCGCCGAGGCCCGCTGCGGTTGACGCAGAGTGGGTGACCAGCGCATCCGGAGCATCCTGCGCATCCGTCGACACAGACGCAGACACCGACGCCGACGCAGACACCGACGCCGACACCCCCGCCCCCTCGGCCCGCGCAACCCGGTACCGCTCGAGATCGGCGCGCGCCAGCGCGATCGTCGTCGACTCGACCAGCTCGCGGATGGTGCGCTGCCGCCGCACCCGGTAGAACACGAAGGCGATGCCGAGCACCGGGATGACGAGCAGCAGCCCCCACAGCAGAGCGAGCGGATGCGCCTCCACCCAGAGCAGCACCTCCCACCGCTCCGACCAGCCGGAGTCGTCGTTGCCGGTGGCGGTGACGTCGTCGGCGCCGTCGCGGGTGACGATGGCCGAGGGCCCTTCGCCGGAGACCGTGTTGCCGGTGACGGTCAACGAGGTGTACCCGCCGTCGACGACGATGCCCGAGCCGGTGGCGACCGACACCCGGTTGCCCGTCACCGACCCCTGCGAGTCGGTGAGGCGGAGGCCGAGCCGCGACTGCTCGACCGTGTTGTCGGCGAGCTGCACACCGCTGGTGCCGCTCACCTGCGCCCCGCCGGAGCCGTTGCCGGCGAGCGTGCTCTTCTCGAGCGTGAGCCACCACGCGTTGCCGGGCGACAGCCCGCCGGGGTTCGCGCCGGCGACCTGCGGCGTGCCGTCGAAGTCGAGGCCGAAGCGCGCGTTGTCGGTGAGGGTCGACGAGCGGATGGCGACATCCGCACTGCCCGGACGCACCTCCACGCCCTGCGCCCCCGAGTCGGAGACCGTCACCGTGTCGAGCTCGAGGCCCAGCACGCCGCTGACGAGCACCCCGCTGTCGAGCGACCCGGAGAAGGTCGTGTCCGCGACGGCGACGTTCGTCGCGGAGTCGAGGAAGAGCCCGATGTGGTCACCGTCGACGCGCGAGTGCGAGAGGGTGCCGGTCGACAGGGCGGTGGTCGACCCGGTGAGGGCGAGGCCGCCGGTGCGTCCGCTGTAGAAGCCGAGGTGCGACAGGGCGACGCCGTCGGCCGTGAGCGTGCCCTCGTGCACCCTGATGTAGGCGCGGCCGTCGGTGGTGTCGAGGTCGGGGGCGCCGTCGGCGGTGCTCCACGACGTGATGGAGAAGGGGGCGTCTGCGGTGCCGGTCAGTTTGAGGGTGCCGCCCCAGACGACGAGGGGGGTGAATCCGGATGCTCCACTCGACATCCGCAGAGTCTGCCCCGGCGCCGAGAGGTCGAGTTCGGCACCGCGGCCCACGAAGATCGTCGTGGTCATGAGCACCGCGGTGTCGTCGACGCGGGTGATGCCACCGAGGTCGATGAGGTCGTCGAGCGTGTAGGGGCGTCCGATGGGTGACAGCACCATCACCGACCCGGCGGGATCGCTCGCGATCGAGAGCCCGCGCGCGAGCATCGACCACCGCACGTCGTTCGCCGCCACGAGCGCCGCCTCGTACGCGGAGTCTTCGTCGACCGGGTACGGAGCGAAGGTCGGCGTCGGCCCCATCGTCGCCGCGGCCTCCCCTGCTGCCTCAACGAGCGCCTTGTCGCCCGAGATCGGCGGCGTGGCGGCTTCGCCGCCCGCGGCGGCGGCGGGTGCCGCGTCGGTGGTGTCGTCGCCGGCGGCGGGTGCCGCGTCGGTGGCGCCACCGGCGGCGGGTGCGGCACCCGTGGCGTCGCCACCAGTAGCGGGTGCCGCACCCGTGGCGTCGCCACCAGTAGCGGGTGCCGCACCCGTGGCGTCGCCACCAGTAGCGGGTGCCGCATCCGTGGTCCCGCCACCGGCGGCGGGTGCCGCATCCGTAGCGCCGCCACCAGCAGCGGGTGCCGCTTGCTCGGGCGAGGCGGGCGCAGCTGCCGTCGCGGGGGCGCCTGCGGCGGAAGTCGTGCTGGGCGCGGGCGTCGTAGGAGTGGCGCTCGCGCCGGGTGTCGCCGGCGCGCCCACTACCGCCGAGCCGATGCTGCCGAGGAACGCACTCACCCGCGCGGGCACGCCGTTCAACACCAGCACCACGGCCGCCACCGACCCGACGATGATGATGCCCACCCCGAGCCGCACGAGCATCCGCCTGCCGCGCCCCATCGTGTCGCCTCGCTCCGCCGCGGTGAGCGACCCGTGATCGCCGCGCTCCGCTGGGTCGTCGGCGCCACCCGCGATGGAGCGGTCCTCGGTCGCCGACCCCTCGACCCCATCAGCGTCATCCGCGATGGCGACACCATCGGCCGCTACGTCGTCTGCAGCGGCGGTACGGTCGTCGGGCTGATCGTCGTCGTTCATGGGGTGACCACCGCATCCGTCACCGGAGCATCCGTCTCAGGCGCAGTAATCGCCTCACCCGCGCTCGCCGCGCCACCCTGGCCCGCCGCGCCACCCGCACCCGACGGGCCGCCCGCGTCGCCCGCGCCATCCGCGCCACCCGCACCCTCGCTCCGCAGCGACCGCTCCGTCTGTCCCTCCCCGCCGACGCTATCGGCCGAGCGTGTCAGCCACCCCTGCGTGTTCATGGTGAATAGCGCGAACAGCTTGATCGGCAACGCCACGAGCGCCGTGATCCCGGTGACGAGCGGCAGGATGACGATGTCCTCAGGCCGCCGCCAGAGGTGCGACACCCCGCGGATCCCCCGCCCCACGAACGCCCACAGCAACGCCATCGCGAACGCCAACCACGGCACCGGCGCCGTCAGCGAGTGGAACACGTACGCCACCGCGATCGCCATCGACACGGGCGTGAACAGGATCTGCATCACGGTGATCTGCGAGATGAACGGCACCCGGAAGATCCAGCCGCGGCGAATGGCCGTGAGATAGCACCGGTACGAGTTGCGACTCCACCGCACCCGCTGCTTCACGAACGCCCGGAACGTGTCGGGGAACATCGACAGGGCCCGCGCCGAGTCCTGGTGCGTGACCCGGTATCCCTCCGACAGCACCAGCCAGGTGAGCCGCCCGTCGTCACCCGCGACGCATTCGCGACCCATGAACACCTCGTGTTCGAGCTCGGGCAGCTTCGGCAGAATGACCTCCCGCCGGTACGCGCTTGTGCGCCCCGAGGCGCAGATCACCCCGCCGAACCGCCCCATGGCGGGGGCGTAGTCGTAGTACCGCTGGTCGATGATCCAGTCGGCGACCCGCCGCCAGGTGCTCGTCTTCGGCAGGTACACGTTCTGCCGCGTGCTCACCGCACCCACCGCCGCGTCGATGAACGGCATCTGAACGGCGGCGAGCATCCCGTCTTCCCACGCCGTGTCGGAGTCGACGAGCACCACGAGCTCGGTGTCGGCGGCACGGATGCCCACCCCCAGCGCCGACCGCTTGCCCCGATGCTTGAACATGATCACGTCGACCTCGGGCAGCCCGAGCGCCTCGATGCGCCGCTCGGCCTCGACATCGGCGACGTCGAGCACGATCACGATGCGAGACGGATGCTGCCGCCGCCAGGTCTCGAGGCAGCGCAGCAGCACGTCCGGGTCTTCGTGGTAGGAGGGCACCACCACGGTCGTCGTGGTGCGGTAGTCGTTCACCACCGGCTTCGTCGACGCCGAGATGACCTTGCGCACCAGCCAGAAGCTCCACGACACGATGCCGAACACGCCGAACGGCAGCAGCCACATCACGGTGCGGCCGAGGTCGCCGAGGAACGACGAAAGCTCGCTGGGCACGGGGTCGCCGCCAGCCTCTCCACGGATGCGCGACGGGGCTCGGGTGGGTGCGCGACGCCGCGGATGGGTGGCCCGCCGTGCGCTCGGCCGCGTCGCACTCCGGCCGTCTGTCAGTGTAGTGACCGTGACCCCTACGCCGCGCGACCTGACGGACCCCCCTTTCTGGGTGCGTGCTGTGCGGTCGGTGGGCGTGCGGGGTGGGGGTCGGGGGTGGCTGCGAGCGGGGTCTGCGGCCTCGGCGCCGGTGCGGGTCGGTGGGTGGCTGGCGGGCGCGCGTGGCCGTTTCGGGCGGCGCGTGCCGGCGTGGATGCGGGGGCGGGAGCTTGGGCGGCTGCGGCTGCGGGGGCTGCGTCGGGGGCTGCGGCTGCGGCTGCTCGCGGTCGTGCTGGGAGGACTGGTCGTGGGCGTGCTGTCCGGATGCGCGAACGGCGCCTACTGGGCAGAGCCCGGCGGGCTCGGGGGCGGGTCGGGAGGGTCGGGCGGCAGCGGTTCCGCGTCATCCGCGGCGCCCTCGCCCGATGACGACTCGGGCTCTGCAACCCCCGGTGCCGGGCCGGATGCGGGCGGGGCGACCGGCGCATCCGTCGACTGCGACCCCGCCGGAGCGACCCTCGTGTCGACCGCCGACGAGCTCACCCGGGCCCTCCGCGACGCGGTGGCCGGCGACCGCATCGTGCTCGCCGACGGACGCTACGACGGCACCTTCACGGCGACCGCCCGCGGCACCGGGTCGGCCCCCATCACGCTGTGCGGCAGCGCCGACGCCGTGCTCGACGGCGGGTCGACCGACTCGGGCTACACCCTCCACCTCGACGGCGCCTCGCGCTGGATCGTCGCCGGCTTGACCGTCACAGGCGGTCAGAAGGGCGTGATGCTCGATGCCTCATCGCACAACGAGCTGCGGTCGCTCACCGTGTCGGGCGTCGGAGACGAGGGCGTGCACTTCCGCTCGGGGTCCAGCGACAACCTGCTCGCAGACAGCGTCATCGAGCGCACCGGACTCCGCGAACCCCGCTTCGGCGAGGGCGTCTACATCGGCAGCGCTCGCTCGAACTGGTGCGACCTCACCGACTGCGACCCGGATGCGAGCGACCGCAACCGCGTGACCCGCACCACCATCTCGGGCACGACGGCGGAGCCGATCGACGTGAAGGAGGGCACGACGGGGGGCGAGCTCACCGGCAACGTGCTCGACGGCTCGGCGCTCACCGAGGCCGACTCGCTGATCGACGTGAAGGGATCGGACTGGGTCGTCTCGGGCAACCGGGGCACGGCGTCGCCCGGCGACGGCGCCCAGGTGCACGTCATCGACGGCCTGGGCGGCGCGGGCAACGTGTTCACCGCGAACCGCTTCGCGATCGGCACCGACGGCGTCGCGGTGCGCCTCGTGGGCGACGCGCGCACAGCCGCGACCCCCTCCGGCACGCGCAACGAGGTGGGGTGCGACAACGTGGCTTCGCTCGCCGGCATCGACGCCCCGCATGCGCTGAGCAACGTCGCCTGCACCCCCCGCTGACCTCGCCGCGCGGCGGCGCGGCGGCGGGCGGCTGCACGGCGGCGCGTGCGACGCGATGCGGCGCGGTGGCGCGGCGTCGACGGCAGGGTGGCGGCGCCCCGCGCGCGGCGGCGTGGCGGGCGCGTTGCCGGCCGACGCGCGGTGGTGGCGGTGGAGGCGCGGGGGGCCGCGAGGGGTTTAGCGTGGGCGCATGAGCGATTTCAACGAGCGCATCGTCGAGGAGTTTCGTGCCAATGGGGGCACGGTCAGCACCGCAGGGTTCGGCGACAAGCTGGTGCTGCTGCACACCACCGGCGCGAAGTCGGGCGCGGCCCGCATCAGCCCCGTGATGGGGTTCCCCGAGCAGGACGGCTGGCTGGTCGTCGCGTCGAAGGCCGGTGCGCCCGAGAACCCGGCCTGGTACGCGAACCTCGTCGCGCATCCGGATGCTGCGATCGAGACCCCGGGCGAGAACGGCGTCGAGACGGTGGAGGTCACGGCCCGGGCGTTGTCGGGCGACGAGTACGCCGCCGCCTGGAAGCGGGTCGTCGCCGCCGCCCCGGGCTTCGACGACTATCGCATCAAGGCGCGGCACCGCACCATTCCGGTGCTGCTCCTCACGCGGCGAGGCTGAACAGCCTGAACCGCCGACGGGCCCGTTAAACGTTGGTGGAGAGGGCCGAAGCCCTCCCCACGCACCACTATAGCAACACTCAGCGGCTGAGGAGTGACGCCCGCTCCGGATGCTCGTCGAACCATTTGCCGACGTACCAGCACATGGGGATGATGCGCGCATCCGTCGTCTGCTCGACATCGTCGACGGCGTAGGCGACGATCTCGCCGGCGTAGCCGTGGCCGCGCTGCTTCGGATCGGTGAAGGTGTGGGTGAACGAGACGGTTCCCTCGTTCGCCACGTAGTCGACGGCGCTCACGAGCGCCCCGTCGACCTTGAGGGTGTAGCGGCGCCGCTCGGCGTCGTGCTCGAATTCGCGTGCCATGACGTCAGCCTACGTCGGGGGGCTCGGGTGCGGGTCGTCGGGGGCGGGGTCGGGTCGTACTTCAGGCGGATCCGCAGGGTTTGGGAGTACCCGTCCCATGCATTCTCGCTACCCTCGGGCTCATGGGTGTGGAGACCGAGACGGTACGGCCGGCTGCCTGGGTGGGGGCGATGCAGCTCTCCGATCGCATCGTGGTGACGGGCACGGTGCTGGTGCTGCGCGACATCAGGCTGCGGCGCAGCGACCTGCCGGTGCGCTTCGACGAGGGGCGGCTGCTCGCGGCGCCGACGCCGGAGGCGGCGATGAAGTACGCGTCGGATCTGTCGGCGGCGTACGCGGGACAGGTGCCGTACGCGGCTCCCGACGGGGTCGACGAGCACTGGCGCATCCACAGCATGGCGCAGCACGTCGCGGCGCGCATCGACGCGAACTACCCGGGGCGGCTGTAGGGGCGCTCGTTCCTGCTTCTCCTTCCTCCGGTGGAGGCGTATCGGCCGATCGGGGGACGCGCCTGCCTGCGGGCATCCCTAGCGTGGAGATGACGAAAGGGGAGCGAGCATGAACACGACGCGCAGCACGACCTTCTTCTGGGTGGCCGGGATTCTCGCCATCGGACTCTGCCTCGGCTTCGGGGTGTTCGCGCTGGCCGTGGGGCACCCGGAGGTGGCGGGGGTGTTCGCGGTGATCGGCATCGCATCGATCGCGACGCTGCCGGGGGTGCGCGGGGCTCGGTCGGGTCGGCCGTAGGCGGCGACCGCAGTCGCTTTCTGACGGACAAAGTCCGTGACAACCGAGTTCTTCACGGACTTTGTCCGTCAGAACGTCGGGGCGGCGCCGGATGGGGCGCCCCGCTAGCCTGGTGAAACCCGCCCCCGACGACGAAGGACCACCCGTGACCGCACCACTTCGAGTCGGGGTCATGCTCCCCCGCGACCTCCACCACACCCGCGTGCTGGAGTTCGCGCGGCGCGCCGAGGAGCTCGGCTTCGACGAGCTGTGGGTGGTCGAAGACCTCGGGTTCCGGGGCGGCATGGCGCAGGCGGCTGCCGTGCTGGCGGTGACGACGCGCATCCGTGTGGGCATCGGCATTCTGCCCGCCGCCGCGCGCAACGTGGCGTTCGAGGCAATGGAGATCGCCACCCTCGCCCAGCTCTTCCCCGGCCGCCTCGACGTCGGCATCGGCCACGGCATGCCCGCCTGGATGCGATCCGTCGGCGCCTGGCCCACCCGCCCCCTCCGCTACCTCAGCGACCACACCACCGCCCTCCGCTCCCTCCTCCGCGGCACCCGCGTCGGCTCGCCGCCCCCGCCCACTGGCGAGGCCCCGGATGCTGCGGCCGGCCGCCCCGCCAACGCCCCGGCCGCTGTGGTCGGCTCCGCCGCCACCACCGGCCTCGATGCTGCGGCCGTCCACCAGGCGAACCCGGGGACGGGGGCATCGCCAGCTCGACCGGGCGGCACCGCCAGCCCCGGTCAGCGACCCGGCCCGGTCGCCGGGCTGCAGGGGGTGGGGCTGGAGCCGAGTTCGGTGCCTGAGGTGGTTCCGCCGGTGCTGCTCGGGGTGCGGGGGCCGAAGTCGCTCGCGCTGTCGGGGCGGGTGGCCGACGGCACGGTGCTGGCCGAGCCGACCACGCCCGAGTACGCGCGGGCGGCGCTCGAGGCGATCTCCGCATCCGGACCCCACGCGCTGGTTGCCTACAACGTGGCGGCGGTCGCCGACGACACCGCGGCGGCGCTCGAGCTCGCCCGCCCGGGGCTCGAGTACGTGGGCGACTCGGGCTGGGCCCCCCACATCGCACCCCTCGACTTCGCCGCGGATTTCGCCGCGCTCCGCGCCCGCTTCTCCGACGACGACCGCGCCGGCTTCGCCGCCGCCCTCCCCGACGAGTGGGTGGCCCGCCTCGCGCTCGCGGGTACCCCCGCCGAGGTCCGCGCCCGCCACACCGAACTCGCCGAGGCGGGCGTCACGAGCTCGGTGCTCATCCCCGTGGGCACCGACACCTTCGCTGCCCTCGAGTCCCTGTCCCTCATCCTCCCCTGAGGGTGGGCAGGGCCCCTGGCATCCACCCGTCACAATCCGCGCTTTGAGGGCGCTGAGAGGGCGGATCGTGACGGGTCGATCACGGGCCGCGGATGCTCGCCCCTCGACCGGGCGCAAAGTGCCCCCTCCCGGGGTCTGAGCGGGCACTTCGCGCTCACTCGATGCGGGGGGTGTGCGCGGAGGCCCGGCAACCGAGCGGGCACGAAGCGCCGCCACCCCGGTACCGAGGGGGCACGTCGCGCTCACTCGACGGCGCGAGCGGGCTCGGGGCGCCGGCACTCGAGCAGGCGCAAAGTGCCGTCTCCGGGGTGCCGAGGGGGCACTTCGCGCTCACTCGATGCCCGCGGGCCGCGCGCTACGCGCCCACGCGCTCCGCGGCGGCCACGGCCGCCGGCGCGACCGCGCGGGGCACGAGCCGCTCGAGCTGCGTGACGTGCGACGGGTTGAGCTCCTCGAGCGAGTTCACGCCGAGCAACCGCATGGTGCGGGTGACCTGCTCGCCGAGGATCGCGATCATCCGATCCACACCCTCGCGCCCGCCCGCCATGAGCCCGTAGAGGTACGCCCGCCCGACCAGCGTGAACCGCGCCCCGAGCGCGACCGACGCCACGATGTCGGCGCCCGACATGATGCCGGTGTCGAGGTGCACCTCGTAGTCCTTGCCGAACTCGCGTGCCACGTCCGGCAGCAGGTGGAAGGGGATGGGGGCCCGGTCGAGCTGCCGCCCGCCGTGGTTCGACAGGGTGATGCCGTCGACACCGAGCTCGGCGAGCCGGCGCGCATCCGACATCGACTGCACACCCTTGACGACGAGTTTGCCGGGCCACTGGGCCTTGATCCACTCGAGATCCTCGAAGGTCACCGTCGGATCGAACATCGAGTCGAGCAGCTCCCCCACCGTTCCCGACCAGCGGTCGAGCGAGGCGAAGGAGAGCGGCTCGGTGGTGAGGAAGTTGATCCACCAGGCGGGCCGCGGCAGCGCGTTGATGACCGTGCCGGGCGTCAGCTGCGGCGGGATGGAGAACCCGTTGCGCTTGTCGCGCAGCCGCGCCCCCGCGACGGGCACGTCGACGGTGACGAGCAGCGTGTCGAACCCGGCGGCCGCCGCCCGTTCGACGAGCGCCATCGACCGCGGCCGGTCCTTCCACATGTACAGCTGGAACCAGTTGCGGCCAGTGGGGTTCGCCGCCTTCACGTCTTCGATCGCGGTCGTGCCCATGGTCGACAGCGAGAACGGGATGCCCGCCGCACCGGCAGCACCGGCCCCCGCGATCTCGCCCTCGGTCTGCATCATGCGCGTGAAACCGGTCGGGGCGATGCCGAAGGGCATCGAGACGGGGGCGCCGAGCACGTCCCACCCGGTCGATACCGTCGACACGTCGCGGAGGATCGCCGGGTTGAACTGGATGTCCTCGAACGCCTGCCGCGCGCGCGCCAGCGACAGCTCGGCCTCGGCCGCACCCTCGGTGTAGTCGAAGGCGGCCTTCGGCGTGCGGCGCTTCGCGATGGACCGCAGGTCGTAGATGGTGAGCGCCGAGTCGAGCCTGCGCTTCTTCGCATCGAGCTCGGGCTTCTTGAACTGCATCAGGGGCGCGAGGTCTCTGATCTTCGGGATGCGGCGCTGAACCATGGGGATCCTGTCGGTCGGTGGGGGTGGTCTGGGTTGGAGAGTCTTGTGGGAGCGAGGTGGGGTGGGGCTCAGTGCGGGTGCGCTCGGGCCTCGCTCGTCTCGTGGTGGTAGTGCTCGATGTGATCCCGGATGCGCGTGCGGGCAGCATCCGCATCGCCCGCTTCGATCGCCGCGACGATCGCACGGTGCTCGGCCTTCAGCCGCTCGGCGGTGGCGGGCCACGACGGCAGGAAGGCCGCCCCCACCCGCACGTACGCCTCGATGGAGTCGCGCAACCCGGTCATCATCGACGCGATCACCTCGTTGCCCGAGGCCACCGCGAGCGCCCGATGGAACGCCTGATCGAGCGTGAGGAACTCGTCGCGCTCGAGCACCCAGTCGGGCGCCCCTCCCCCGGGCCGCTCCATCGCCGCGAGCAACTCCCGCGCGGGCCCGAGCTCCGGCGCGCCCTCCGCCGCCGATCGAGTGGGCGCAGGATGCCCCTTCCCGGCCCCCGAGGCGGCACTTCGCGCCAACTCGGTGGCTGCGCCGGGCGATCCACCCGTCACGATCCGCCCCGTCCCGGCACCTGAGAGGGCGGATTGTGACGGTTCGACCGCTGGCCCGTCTACCGATCGAGTGGGCGCAAGGTGCCCCGTCCCGGCGCCCGAGGCGGCACTTCGCGCCATCTCGGCGGATGCGAGCCCGGGCACCACGGCCACCGCGGCCGCGGGGGCCGCGGCGAACGCGCGGGCGAGTTCCTCGGCCACGGCCGACTCGAGCACGACGCGGGTCTTCACCACGTCCTCCACCGCGAACCCGCTCGCCGCGACCTGCAGGCGCACGAGCGCGGCCATGCCCCCTGAGGGCCGCGCGATGATGACGGCGCCCGAGCTCGGCCCCGACCCCGTCTGCGTGCGGATCAGCCCGAGCACCTCCAGCACCCGCAACGCCTCCCGCACCGACGACCGCCCGACCCCGAGGTCGGCGGCGAGCGTGCGCTCCGAGGGCAGATGCTCCCCGGGCTTGAGCGCCCCCGACACGAGCTCCGACTCGATGTGCCGCAGCACGACCTCCCACGCCCGAGCCGTGTCGACGCGAGCGACGGATGCGTCGGCGGCGCGCGCCTCTGCGGTCATGAGCCGCCCTCCTCTCGTCGCAGAGCATCCGGATGCTGTGGTCAGGCCATGTGGTCAGACCACACTCTACCAAAGAAGACCCCGATGACCCAGGCCACGTTCTCAAGAGCGCCAGGGTGCCTCGTGTGCCGCCGCAGGTCAGCGAGCCGTCGCCTCCGGCGGCGCCGCCTCGCCACGGGATAGGGCGCCGTGCCGATACCACCGGGGTGACACCGCGTGCGGCAGGGCCGCGCGCACCCGCCGTGGCGCCACCCCCGTCGGCCCGGCGCGCCTCAGCCCGCCGTCGGGGTGTAGGTGACGAGGGGGAACGCGCGCGCCACGAGGGCGCGGAGCGCCTCGAGCGAGGTCGACGAGTCGACCATGCCCTGGGCCCGCGCCTGCACGAGCACGTTGCCGATGGCGGTCGCCTCGACTGGGCCGGCCACAACCGGCAGCCCCGTGCGATCGGCGGTGAGCTGGCAGAGCAGCGCGTTCTGCGACCCGCCCCCGACCACGTGCACGGTGTCGACGCGCCGACCCGAGAGTTCCGAGGCCTGCCGCAGCGACGAGGCGTAGGCCGCCGCCAGGCTCTCGAGGATGCTCCGCACCACCTCAGCCCGACTCCCCGGCACCGCGAGCCCTCGCTCCGCACACCACGCGGCGATGCGCCCCGGCATGTCGCCCGGAGCGATGAACACCGGGTCGCCCGCGTCGAACACGGGCATCGGCGCGGTGACCGCCGCAGCCTGCGCGAGCAGCGTCGGCAGGTCGATGCTCTCGCCCGAGCCCGACTCGCGCTCCCAGGTGCGCACCGACTCCGACAGCAGCCACAGCCCCGACACGTTCTGCAGGAACCGGATGCGCCCGTCGACCCCACCCTCGTTCGTGAAGTTCGCGGCACGCGCGGCCTCCGACACCACGGGCCGGTCGAGCTCGACGCCCACCAGCGACCACGTGCCGCTCGAGATGTACGCGACGTTCTCGGTGGCGGCGGGCACGGCCACGACGGCGGATGCGGTGTCGTGCGACCCGACGGCCGTCACGGGAAGCGACGAGCCACTCATCCCGATCTCGGCAGCGACGCCCGGCAGCAGCGTCCCGATCGTCGCCCCCGGATGCACGAGCGGCGGAAACACTCCCCGCGGGTACCCGAGGCGGCCGATGAGCGCGTCGTCCCACTGCCCCGTCGTCACGTTCACGAGCCCGGTCGTCGACGCATTGGTCGCCTCGGCCCGCCGCGCGCCGGTGAGCCAGAACGCCAGCAGGTCGGGCACGAGCAGCATCGTGTCGGCGCGCTCGAGCCAGCCGCCGTCCTTCTCGGCGGCCAGCTGGTACAGCGTGTTGAACGGCAGGAACTGCAGCCCGTTCACCCCGTAGAGCTCGTCGAACCCGGCGACCCCGTGCACGAGGTCGACACCGCGGGAGGTGCGGTCGTCGCGGTAGTGGAAGGGGGTGCCGAGCATCCGGTCGCCGTCGAGGAGGGCGTAGTCGACGGCCCAGGAGTCGATGCCGATGCTGCGGAGCCCGGGCTCCTCGCGCACGGCCGAGCCGAGTCCGGCGACGACGTTGCGGTACAGCTCGAGGATGTTCCAGTGCAACCCGTCCACCGTGCGCACCGGCTGGTTCGGGAACCGCGCCACCGGCACCAGCCGCAGCTCGTCGTGCCCGAGGTACCCGAGCATCACCCGCCCGCTGGTCGCCCCGAGGTCGACCGCGGCCACCGCATCCGTCATCGCGTCGCCTAGCGCAGGAACGCGGCGGCGACGCCGGCGTCGACGGGGATGTGCAGGCCGGTGGTGTGGGTGAGGTCGGAGCCCGTGAGCACCGCCACCGCGTTCGCCACGTGGTCGGGCAGCACCTCGCGCTTCAGCAGCGTGCGCTGAGCGTAGTAGGCGCCGAGCTCCTCCTCAGGCACTCCGTACACGGCGGCACGCTTCGCGCCCCAACCCCCGGCGAAGATGCCCGAGCCGCGCACGACCCCGTCGGGGTTGATGCCGTTCACCTTCACCCCGTACTCGCCGAGCTCGGCGGCGAGCAGCCGCACCTGGTGCGCCTGGTCGGCCTTGGTCGCCGAGTAGGCGATGTTGTTGGGGCCCGCGAACACGGAGTTCTTCGACGAGATGTAGACGATGTCGCCGCCGAGGTCTTGCTCGATGAGCACGCGCGCCGCCGCCTTCGACACCAGGAACGAGCCCTTCGCCATGACGTCGTGCTGCAGATCCCAATCGGCTTCGGTGGTCTCGAGCAGGGGCTTCGAGATCGACAGGCCGGCGTTGTTGACGACGAGGTCGAGTCCGCCGAACTGCAGCAGGGCGGCCCGGATGCCCGCCTCGATGTCGGCCTCGCTCGTCACGTTCGCCTGCACGCCGATGGCGACATCCGTTCCGCCGAGTTCGGCGGCCGCCGCCTGGGCCTTCTCCAGGTCGAGGTCGGCGATAACCACGCAGGCGCCCTCGGCGGCGAGCCGCGTGGCGATGGCCTTCCCGATGCCCGAGGCGGCACCCGTGACGAGCGCGATGCGGGTGGCGTGCGACTTTGGCTTCGGCATGCGCTGCAGCTTCGCCTCCTCGAGCGCCCAGTACTCGATGCGGAACTTCTCGGCCTCGTCGATGGGCGCGTAGGTCGACAGCGCCTCGGCCCCGCGCATCACGTTGATGGCGTTGATGTAGAACTCGCCGGCGACCCGCGCCGTCTGCTTGTTGGCCCCGTACGAGAACATGCCGACACCCGGCACGAGCACGATCGCCGGGTCGGCACCGCGCAACGCGGGGCTGTCGGCGTCGGCGTGCCGGTCGTAGTAGGCCTGGTAGTCGGCGCGGTACTCCTCGTGCAGTTCCTTGAGGCGCGCGATCGAGTCGTCGACGGATGCGTCGGCCGGCAGGTCGAGCACCAGCGGCTTCACCTTGGTGCGCAGGAAGTGGTCGGGGCAGCTCGTGCCGAGGGCGGCGAGACGCGGATGCTCGGCCGACGCCAGGAAGTCGAGCACGACCTCGGCGTCGGTGAACGAGCCGACCTGCGCCTTG
Source organism: Herbiconiux sp. SALV-R1 (assembly GCF_013113715.1). GTDB lineage: Bacteria > Actinomycetota > Actinomycetes > Actinomycetales > Microbacteriaceae > Herbiconiux. The sequence continues at coordinate 478,655 of NZ_CP053344.1, read as the reverse complement.
TCGGTCGAGGCGAGGCCGCGGATGGTGGGGGCGAGGGCGGCGGCCTTGGCGCGGCGCTCGGCCTCGGGCAGCGCGCCGTAGCCGTCGAGGGCCGGGCCGAAGGGCTCGGTGCGGCCGTGCTCGGCGATGTAGGCGGCGGCGGTGTCGATGATCCAGAGCGAGTTGCGCTCCGACTCCTCGCTCGTGTCTCCCCACGCGGTGATGCCGTGGCCGCCCAGGATGCAGCCCACCGCATCCGGGTTCGATGCCTTGATGGCGGCGATGTCGAGGCCGAGCTGGAAGCCGGGGCGGCGCCACGGCACCCACACGACCTTGTCGCCGAAGATCTTCTGGGTGAGCTCCTCGCCGTCGGCCGCCGTGGCGATGGCGATGCCCGAGTCGGGGTGCAGGTGGTCGACGTGGGCGGCGTCGACGAGGCCGTGCATGGCGGTGTCGATGCTGGGGGCGGCGCCGCCTTTGCCGAAGAGGGTGTGGTCGAAGGCGGCGACCATCTCGTCTTCGCGGTCGACTCCGGGGTAGACGTTCTGGAGTGCGCGGAGGCGGTCGACGCGCAGCACGGCGAGGCCCGCCTCGGTGAGGGTGCCGAGGTCGCCGCCCGAGCCCTTCACCCACATCAGCTCGACGGGCTCGCCGGTGACGGGATCGATCTCGGTGCCCTTGGCACTCGTGTTGCCGCCGGCGTAGTTGGTGTTCTTCGGGTCGGATCCGAGGCGATTCGACCGGGCGATGAGATCGGATGCTGCGGGGGAGGTCATGGATGCTCCGTTGCGTTCGTGTGAGCTGATGTGAACTTCACAAAACCTAACAGGCGTGTGTGCAGCCGTCAATGCGCACGGCCGGGCTCCCGGCGGGATCAGCGCAGTTCGACGAGGGGGCGGAGGGGGTCGAGGAGAGGGTCGGCGGGGTCGAGCTCGGTGACGACGATGTCGATGGAGCTCCACGGCAGGCCGGCGGCGGTGGCGTGCTGGCCGAGCTTGGCGGAGGTGATGAGGAGCACGGTCTCACGGGCGGCTCGGGCCATCTCGCGCTTGACCTGGCCTTCTTCGACGATGGTCTCGCTGGTGCCGCGCTCGAGGTCGGCGGCCGAGGCCGAGGTGAAGAAGCGGTCGTAGTTGAACAGGGCGGCGGCGGCGCAGGCCACCGGGCCCACGAAGCTGTCGGTGCGGGGTTCGAGTTCTCCACCGAGCAGCACCGCTCGCGCGCCGTGCACAGATCGGGCGCGGGCATGGTTGTGGGCGGAGTTCGTGGCTATGACGAGGTCGGTCACGCTGCGCACCTGGGCGAGCAGGTGCGCCGACGTCGAGGAGGCGTCGAGCGCGATGGCGCCGCTCGCCGGCACCAGGTCGGCGGCCTTGCGGGCGATCTCGCTCTTCGCGAGGTCGTCGACGGCCTGCCGCTCGTCGAACGACTGCGCCTTCACCGTGGCCACGGCTCCCCCGCGCACCCGCACCACGACACCCTCGCGCTCGAGTGCCTCGAGATCGCGCCGCACCGTCATCGTCGACACCCCGAGCTCGGCCGCCGCCTCCTCGAGCCGGATCACCCCGTGCTCCTCCAGCCGCCCGAGCAACAGCTCCCGCCGCTCCGCCCCGATCACCGCCGCCATCCACCGCCCCTCTCCGCCCGCACCCGCGCGCACCACTCCACCTACCGCAGACGGTACCGGATGCGCGCCCCACCCGCCGCGCGGGCCGCAGCCCGCAGCACACACGGGCCGCCGCCACCAGCGCGCGGGCGGCGGCGTGAACGCACGCGGCCGCCCGCGGGCGAGGCGGCGGCCGCTCACCGCGGGCCGAGCCGCCGCCAGCGGCAGCCCACCCCGCGCATCCGCCAGCCGGTAGGCGCCGCCCGGAGCGCGCCACCCGACGCGCGCTCAGCGCGGGGCGAGCCGTGACCAGCGGCAGCCCGCGGCGCGGGGAAGGGGATTCCGCCGTGCACCCACCACGACGCACGGCGGAAACCGGGGGCCGGGCGCTACGCGCCCCAGCCGGCCTGCACGCCGTCGGCGCGCTCGGCCACGATCTTCTCCTGGTAGCCCGAGGCCTTGAACGCGGCGATCGGGTCGGCGGGCAGCCCGCGCGACTCGCGCCACGAGGCGAGAGCGGGGCGCACGTCGGTATAGAACGCGTCCATGAGGATGGCGTTCGCCCCCAGCACGTCGTTCTCGTTCTGCGCGGCGAGCAGGGCGGGGCGGTCGACGAGCAGCGCCCGCGCCGTCATCTCCTGCACGTTGAGCACGCTTCGCAGCTGCCCCACGATCTTCTCCTCGACGTTGTGGCACTGGTCGAGCATGAACGCGACGGGCGAGCCCACGTCGTAGCCACCCCCGCGCACCACCTCGAACAGGATGCGGAACAACTGGAACGGGTCGGCCGCCCCCACGATGAGGTCGTCGTCGGCGTAGAACCGCGAGTTGAAGTCGAACGAGCCGAGCTTTCCGAGCCGCAGCAGCTGCGCCACGATGAACTCGATGTTGGTACCCGGCGCGTGGTGGCCGGTATCCAGGCACGTGAGGGCCTTCGGCCCCAGCGCGTTGACGTGAGCGAACGAGGTACCCCAGTCGGGAACGTCGGTGTGGTAGAACGCCGGCTCGAAGAACTTGTACTCGAGCACGAGCCGCTGCGACTCACCGAGCGCGTCGTAGATCTCGCGCAGCGACTCGGCGAGCCAGTCCTGCCGCGACCGGATGTCGCCCTGCCCCGGGTAGTTCGTCCCGTCGGCGAGCCAGATCTTGAGATCTTGCGAGCCCGTCTGGTGCATGATCTCGATGCATTCCAGGTGGTGGTCGATGGCCTGCCGGCGCACCGCGGCATCCGACGAGGTGAGCGAGCCGAACTTGTAGACGTCGCTCTGGAAGGTGTTCGAGTTCACCGTGCCGAGCTCGACGCCCTGGTCGTTCGCGAAGGCGCGGAGGGCCGCGTAGTCGTCGACCTTGTCCCACGGGATGTGGATGGCCACCTTGGGCGCGAGCCCGGAGTACTTGTTCACCTGCGCGGCGTCGGCGATCTTCTCCTCGGGCGTGCGCGGCGTGCCGGGGGTGCCGAACACCTTGAAGCGCGTGCCGGAGTTGCCGAACGCCCAGGAGGGCAGCTCGATGGCCTGCCGCTCGAGGTCGGCGGCGATGTCGGTGAAGGTCACCATGATGTTCTCGTTTCGTCGGGGAGGGTGGTTCAGATGTCGGATGCGGGCAACTGGTCTTCGAGGTGGAACACCTCGGTCAACCGCAGAAAGCCGGTGTCGGGCGCCCCGTCGAGCTCGACGAAGAACTCCCCCATCTCGGCCTGCCATCGGGCGTTGACCTCGGTCTCGCCCATGGCGGCCTGCGCGGCCTCGAGCGACGCCGTCTCGAAGTAGCCGATGAGCAGGCCGTCGGGACGGAGGAAGAGGGAGTAGTTGTTCCAGCCCGATTCCTTGAGGGCCGTGGCCATCTCGGGCCAGATCGCGGCGTGCCGCGCGGTGTACTCCTCGAGGCGGTCGGGCTTGACCTGAAGTTGGAAGCACACGCGCTCGCTCACCGGTTCCTCCTGTTGACCTCGGTGTCATTGAATCGTTTTACCGCTTGCCTGCCGAGAGTACGTGATGCCCGCGCCGATCGTCAAGCACGAAGCATCCGGCCCGCCCGATATCCTGGTGAAACGTTCAAGGAACGCGACCGTCCAGCATCGAGAGGGGGCGTGATGGCCACCGCCAACGTGCGCGACGTCGCCGCCCTCGCCAAGGTGTCGGTGGGCACGGTCTCGAACGTGCTCAACCGCTCGAAGCCCGTCGCGCCCGACACCGAACGTCGCGTGCTCGACGCCATCGACAAGCTCGGCTTCGTGCGCAACGACGCCGCCCGGCAGCTGCGCATGGGCCGCAGCCGCACCGTCGGGTTCATGGTGCTCGACGTCGCCAACCCGTTCTTCACCGATGTCGCCCGCGGCGCCGAAGACACCCTCGCGCCGCTCGGCCGCCCCCTCGTGCTCGGCAACAGCGGCGACGCCCTCGACCGCGAGCTCGCCTACCTCGACCTCTTCGAGGAGCAACGCGTCGCCGGCCTCCTCATCACCCCCGTCGGCCAGGTGCACGGGCGCCTCATGCGCCTCCGCGAACGCGGGTCGCCCGTCGTGCTCGTCGACCGCCACGACCACGGCCGCTCGTTCAGCTCGGTCTCGGTCGACGACCAGCGCGGCGGGGAGCTCGCCGCCACCCACCTGCTCGACCTCGGGCGCACCCGCCTGGCCTTCCTCGGGGGCCCGGCGAGCATCCTGCAGGTCGAGCAGCGTGCCCGAGGAGCAGCGGATGCGGTGCGCACGCAGGCGGGTGAGGCCACTCTGCGGGTGCTCGAGCAGGAGACGATGAACGCCGAGGGCGGACGAGCCGGGGCGGAGCGCCTGCTGGCACTACCCGCATCCGAACGCCCCGACGCGATCTTCGCCGCGAACGACCTCATGGCGCTCGGCGTGCTGCAGGCGCTCACCTTCGCCGGAGTGCGCGTGCCCGACGACATCGCCCTCATCGGCTACGACGACATCTTCTACGCGGCGACCGCTGCCGTCCCCCTCTCCTCGGTGCGCCAACCCGCCCGCGAGATGGGCCGCACCGCCGCCGACCTCCTCCTCCACGAGATCGACGCCCCCTCCCCACCCACCGAGTACCGCCACATCACCTTCACCCCCGAGCTCATCATCCGCGACTCCACCGCGGGCCGCCCCGCCTGACGCGCATCGAGTGAGCGCAAAACGCCCCCTCCCGTGGGCAGAGGGGGCGTTTCGTGCTCTCTCGCGTGGGCCGAGGGGGCGTGTCGCGCTCTCTCGATGGAGCCGCGGGTCAGCGCGCGGTGTACCCGCCGTCGAGGGGCAGGTTCACGCCCGTCACCCACGCGGCCTCGTCGGAGGCGAGGTACAGCACCGCGTACGCCACCTCCACGGGCCGGCCGAGGCGGCGGATCGACTGGTTCGCCGTCATCATCTCCTCGTACGCGGGCAGCCCGCCCGGGTACTCGGCGGCGATGCCCTCGACGAGCGGCGTGAGCACGGTCGACGGGTGCACCGAGTTCACGCGGATGCCGTACCGCCCGTACGACGCCGCATCCTGCTTCGTCTGCATCGTCACCGCGCCCTTGGCCACGTGGTAGGGGGTGAACTCGTCGTTGCCGATGAGCCCGTAGATCGACGAGAAGTTCACGATCGACCCACCCCCGCGCTCGATGAGGTGCGGCACCGCGTGCTTGGTGGCGAAGAACACGCCCTTCACGTCGACGGCGAACAGCGCGTCCCACTCCTCCTCGGTCACCTCGTGCGTGGGCTTGTCGACGCCGATGATGCCGGCGCAGTTCACCAGCACGTCGAGCCCGCCGAAGCGGTCGACCGCAGAGGAGACGGCGGATGCGACACTCGCCTCCCGAGACACGTCCATCTCGTAGAACTCGGCGACACCGCCCGCAGACGTGATCGACGACACCACCGACTCCCCGAGTGAGGCGTTGAAGTCGGTCACCGCCACCGAGGCGCCCTCGGCGGCGAAGAGCTCGGCCGTGGCCGCGCCCATGCCGGAGGCACCCCCGGTGATGAGCGCGACCTTGCCCTCGAGCCGCCCCGTCACGCCGACGCCCCCGCGGTCTCCCGCGAAGCCGAGGAGGAGCCCGACGACCCCGCCGCGTCCGATGAAGACGACGACTCCGAAGCATCCGGCGCCCACAGCAGCGACGCGTAGCCCGACTCCTCGAGCTCCTTGCAGTGCTGCTGGTACACCTGCCCGCCACCCATGTACACCTGGAACTCCTCGGCCTTCCCGGGTACGTTCTCGCCCAGGAACCAGGCCTTCGCCTTCTTCCCCTCCGAGTACATCACCGTCGCCTTGCCCGTGCGCTCGGCCTCGGCGGCCCACCACTCCTCCGACTCGGGCGTGGCCTCGAACCGCTCGACACCGTTCGACTCAGCCCAGGCCAGCGCCCGCTGCAGCCACTGCGCGCCGAGCTGGATCGGCACGACGAGGTTCGAGTACGGCGTCTGCGGCCCGAGCGACATGAAGAAGTTCGGGAACCCGTTGGCGTTGATGCCGAGGTTCGACTTGAGGCCGTCCTCCTGCCACTTCTCACGCAGGGTGCGCCCGCCGCGGCCTTTGATGTCGATGTTCGTGAGCGTTCCGGTCATGGCGTCGAAGCCGGTGGCGAAGATGATGACGTCGAGCTCGTACTCGGTGTCGCCCACCTTGACGCCACGAGGCGTGATCTCCGTGATCGGCACCGACTCGGTGTCGATGAGGTGCACGTGCGGCAGGTTGAAGGTGTTGTAGTACCCGTGCCCGGTGGGCACGCGCTTGCCGTTGAACGAGTAGGTCGTCGGCGACAGCAGTTCAGCGGTAGCGGGGTCCTTCACGATCTCGCGGATCTTCGAGCGAATGAACTCCGACGCCAGCTCCGACGCCTCGTGGTTCGTGGCGAGGTCGTTGAAGCACTCGTTGGCGAAGTGGAACCCGCCCTCGTTCCACTTCGACTCGAAGATCTCCCGGCGCTTCTCATCGGAGACTTCGAGGGCCGAGAACTCCGCCGGCTCCATGGCCACGCCGAACGGATGCGCGGCGGCTTTCGCGTAGATCTCGTCGTAGTGCTCGCGCGTGTACTGCATCTCCTCGGTGGAGACCGCGTCGTTGTTGGTCTCGACGATGAAGTTCGGGGTGCGTTGGAAGACGAAGAACTCGTCGACCTCGGGGGCGATGACGGGGACGATCTGGATGCCGGAGGCGCCGAGCCCGATGAGGCCCACCTTCTTGCCCGAGAGGTCGACGCCCTCGCGCGGCCAGTGCGCGGTGTGGTATTTCTCGCCCCGGAAGGTGTCGATGCCGGGGATGTCGGGGTAGATCGCCTGCGACAGCACGCCCATGCCGCTCACCAGGTACTTCGTGGTGAGCGTCGATCCGTCGGCGAACGACACCGTCCACAGGTTCGCGTCCTCGTCGTACTCTGCCGAGTCGACCCGGGCGTTCAGCCTGATGTCCTTCCGAAGGTCGAGACGGTCGGCCACGAAGTTGAGGTACGAGAGCACCTCGGCACCGGCGGGGTAGCGCTGCGTCCAGGTCCACTCCTCGCGCACCTCCTTCGAGAACGAGAAGGAGTAGTAGCTGAACTCGCTGTCGGTGCGCACGCCCGGGTAGCGGTTCACCCACCAGGTGCCGCCGATGCCGTCTTCGCCGTCGACGACGAGCGTCTTCAGCCCGATCTCGCGCAGGTGGTGGAGGAGGGCGAGGCCGGAGAAGCCGGCCCCGATGACCACGGCATCGTAGTCACGGGTGGTGTCGGTCATGTCGGTGTTCCTTTCAGGTGGTGCTCAGGTGGTGCGACGAAGTGACGTGCGGTGAGCGGATGCTCGGGTTCGGATGAGCGGATGCTCGGTTTCAGTGGGCGCGATACCAGGCGGCGATCGCCTCGATCGACTCGTCGGCGGGCCCGTGGTTCCCGGCCTGCAGCGGGTACACGTGCTGCTGGCCCTCACCGATGTCGAAGGTGACGTCGACCCCGGCGACGCGAGCCCGCGCATCCAGCCGCTGCGCGTCGTGGAAGAGCGACTCCGTGTCGGAGGCCGCGATGTAGAGGGGCGGGAAGCCCGTGAAGTCGGCGTAGAGCGGGTTCACCAGCGGGTCGGTGGGCGACGCCCCGCCCGAGAGGTACCGGTCGATGTTGCCCTGCAGGCCCTCGCGGGCGATGAGGAAGTCGGTGTCGTCGTTCGTCTCGATGGTCTCTCCCGAGTTCTCCATGTCGACCCAGGGCGAGACCGTGATGACGGCGCCGGGCAGCGGCCGCCCCTGGTCGCGCAGGCGGAGTGTCGTGGCGATGGCGATGGAGGCGCCCGCGCTGTCGCCGACGAACGCGATGTCGCCGGGCGCGACCCCCGACTCGAGCAGCGCGTCGAACACCGCAGTGGTGTCGTCGAGCTGCGCGGGGTACGGATGCTCGGGTGCGAGCCGGAAGTCGAGCACGAAGCCCTTCGCTCCGCACGCCTTCGCGATGTGGCCGGCGAGCTTGCGGTGGCTGGCCGAGGAGCCGAGCGCGAAGCCGCCTCCGTGCAGGAACAGCAGCGTCTTCGAGGTGTCGGCGTCGAGCGGCAGCACCTCGAGGCCCGGCACGCCGCCGATCGTCGTCGAGCGGTAGGTCACGCCCTCCGGCTCGGTGGTCGCCCGCTGCCAGTCCTCGAACACCCAGCGCATGAGCTGGAGGGACATCTCGGGGTTGGCCTGGAACTCCACCGTCCACTGCGCGTAGATCTCACCCAGCAGGTCGGTCGGCTGATTCGCTGACATGCGTTCTCCTCATCGTCGGGGACGACACCAGGATGAACGCGGCCGGGGGGCGCCCGAAACGCTTGTCTCAAAAAGACGCACTGCCGTCTCAGGGTGACCCGTTCGGCGTCTCGGTCAGCCCGGAGACTTCTTCTCACGCAGCAATGCCGAGCCCCTGCTCAACGACGAGAAACGAGGACTGACACCCATGTTCACCAAGAAGACACCGCTCATCGCACTCGGTGCGGTGACCCTGCTGGCACTGGCCGGCTGTTCCACCGGTTCGCTCTCCTCCGACGGTTCCGACGCCGGTTCCGGCTCCTCCACCGACTCGGCCACCGCATCCGAGGTCACCGTGGGCACCGTCGGCGTACAGGGCGACATTCAGGACATCTCGAACTTCTGCGGCGACAAAGACCTCACCGTCGCCCTCGCCGACGGCTTCGGCGGCAACTCCTGGCGCAAGATCACCCGCGCCATCTTCGAAGAAGAGGCCGCCAAGTGCCCCAACATCAAGAAAGTCCTCTACACGGATGCGCAGGGCGACACCCAGAAGGCCATCAGCGACATGAACTCGCTCGTCGCCCAGGGCGTCGACGTCATCGTCACCTTCGTCGACGGCGGTGAGGCGCTGCTGCCCACCATCCAGAAAGCGACGGATGCGGGCGTCAAGGTGGTGCCGTTCGTCGGCTCCCCCGGCGGCACGCCCGGCACCGACTACGTCGACTTCGTGTCGGAGGACATCAACACCTACGGCAAGAACCTCGCGGCCTGGACCATCGAGAAGATGGGCGGCAAGGGCAACCTGGTCATGCTCGGCGGCATCGCCGGCAACTCCTACTCGCAGGCCGTCTACGACGGCGTGCTGGAGGCCGTGAAGGAGAACCCCGACATCACGCTCCTCAACGAGGACGGCCCGGTCTCCACCGACTGGGAGCCCGGCAAGACCCAGCAGGTGGTCGCCGGTCTCATCACGAAGTACGGCGACATCGACGGCATCGTGGCCGACTACGGCGGAGGCTCCGTCGGCGGCATCCGCGCCTTCGAGGCCGCGGGCAAGCCCCTGCCGGTGTGGTCGGCGAACGACTCGAACGAGTTCGCCTGCCTCTGGTACCAGTACAAGGACTCGCAGCCGACCTACCAGATCGCCACGGAGTCGAGCCGCAACTGGGTCGTCACCGCAGCGCTGCACAAGGGTCTCGCCGCCGCGAACGGCCTGCCGAACGACGAGCCGTCGACCTACAACCTCGAGATCATCGAAGACTCGACCGACCCGGCCAAGCAGCCCAAGTGCGAGGCCGACCTGCCGCCGGACGCCATCCTCTCGTCGGGCCTCAGCGTCGACTCGCTGAAGAAGCTCTTCCAGTAGCGGCTCGGTTCCGCATCCGTTCGCCAGCAGCGACCCATACGACAAGCAAGGAGTCACCATGAACCGCCTCGAGGGCAAAGTCGCCATCGTCACCGGAGCCGGCCGGGGCATCGGCCGCTCCATCGCCGAGAGCTTCGCCGAGGAGGGGGCGACGGTCATCGCGACCGGTCGTGCCGCATCCGACACCTCCTTCCCCGAGGGGGTCGAGTACCACCAGCTCGACGTCTCCCGCGAGGAGGACTGGCAGCGGGTCGTCGCCGACGTCATCGCCGCGCACGGTCACGTCGACGTGCTGGCGAACAACGCCGGCATCATCGCCTACGAGACCCTCCACGACCTCACGGTCGACGACTGGAACACGGTGGTGGCCGTGAACCAGACCGGCACCTGGCTGGGGATGCGGGAGGTGGTGCCGCACATGATCGCGCAGGGCGGCGGCTCCATCATCAACATCTCGTCGATCTGGGGCTCGGTGGCGGTGTCGGGCGCTCACGCCTACCACGCCACCAAGGGCGCGGTGCGGAACATGTCGAAGAGCGCGGCCATCACCTACGCGAAGGAGAACGTGCGGGTGAACTCGGTGCATCCCGGGTTCATCGAGACGCCGCTCACCGACGCGCAGGCGCCGGAGATCAACGACTACGTGGTGTCGATGACGCCCATGGGCCGCGCCGGGAAGCCGAGGGAGATCGCCAACGGCATCGTCTTCCTCGCCTCCGACGAGGCCAGCTTCGTCACCGGCTCGGAGCTGGTGATCGACGGAGGGTACCTCGCGCAATGACCGTCTACGACGCGATCGCGCCCGACGCTTCGTCGGCGCCAGTCACGGGCACCGGCTCGACGGCCCCGGCTTCGGCCGGGGTCGGCGGGCCCGTGCTCGAGCTGCAGGGCATCGTCAAGACCTTCCCGGGCGTGCGCGCCCTCACCGACGTCACCCTCGAGGTGCTCGCCGGTGAGGTGCACGCCCTCGTGGGCGAGAACGGCGCCGGCAAGTCGACCCTCATGGCGGTCGCCTCCGGCGCCCTCGCCCCCGACTCGGGCACCGTCACGATCGCCGGCACCGAGCTCGCGAGCGCGTCGCCCGACGCCGCGCGCGAGCTCGGTCTCGGCATCGTGCGGCAAGACCCCGCACTGCTACCCGACCTCACCGTCGCCGAGAACATGGCGGTGGGCGTCGGCTACCGGCGCGTCGGCGGTCTCCGCCGGGCCGTCGCCTGGTCGCAGAAGCGCCTCGACCCGTGGGGCATGGGCATCGACGCGAAGACCCGGGTCGCCGACCTCTCGGTCGAGCAGCGGTTCATCGTCGAGATCGCCAAGGCGCTCGCGCTCGACCCCAAGGTGCTCATCCTCGACGAACCCACCGAGCACCTCTCGCTCGACGAAGTGCAGAAGCTGTTCGTCAAGGTGCGCGAGCTCGCCGCGGCCGGCACCGCCATCGTCTACATCTCCCACCGCATCCCGGAGGTCAAGCAGATCTCCGACCGCATCACGGTGCTCCGCGACGGCCAGGTGCGCGGCACCTTCCCGGCCTCCGAGGTCAACGAGCAGCAGATCGTGGAGCGGGTCGTCGGGCGCAAGCTCGAGACCGTGTTCCCCGAGAAGAGCGACCCCGAGGTGGTCGCGCGCTCCGCGTCGCAGCTCACGGTGAAGGGGCTGCGCGGCGACGACTTCCACGACGTCGACTTCACCGTCGCCGCGGGCGAGATCATCGGGCTCGCCGGGGTGCAGGGCAACGGTCAGGCCGCGCTCATCCGGGCGCTGGCCGGGCTCGAGCCCACCTCGGGCACGATCGAGGTCGCCGGGCGGCCCGTGTCGAACGGCTCCAACGCCGCCGCCGCGTCGGCCGGCGTCGTCTACGTTCCCGCCGACCGGCACGGCGAGGGCGTGTTCCTCCCGCTCTCGGTGGGCGACAACATCTCGGCGAAGACGCTGCCCCAGGTGTCGCGCGGCGGCATGGTGAGCGAGCGCAAGGTGCTCGCGGTGGCGGCCGAGCAGATCCGTCGTCTCGCCATCAAGACCCCGTCGGCCCGCACGCCCATCCAGTCGCTCTCGGGCGGCAATCAGCAGAAGGCCGTGCTGGCCCGCACCCTGCTGTCGAAGCCCGCCGTGCTGCTCGCCGAGGAGCCGACCCAGGGCGTCGACGCCGGCGCGCGCGTCGACATCTACCGCATCCTGCGTGACGCGGCCGATGCGGGCGCTGCCGTCGTCATCCTCTCCTCCGACGGCGTGGAGCTCGAAGGGCTCTGCGACCGCGTGCTCATCATGTCGCGCGGGCAGGTGGTGCAGGAGCTCGTCGGCGACGAGGTCTCGGAGGCCGCGATCGCGCGGGCGGCGCTCACCTCGACGACCGTGCGCGAGCGCACCGACAGCGACAAGGCGGCGAAGGGCGTGAAGCTGCGCCGCTTCCTGCGCGGCGACCAGTCGCCCGCGGCGGTGCTGGGCGCGATCTTCCTGCTGCTCGGGGTGGTCGTCGCCGCCACGAACCCCGCCTACCTCGGCGCGTTCAACATCAACAACCTGCTCTTCATGGCGGCGCCCCTGCTCTTCGTCGGCGCCGCGCAGCAGGTGGTGGTGCTCGGATCGGGCTTCGACCTCTCGGTCGGCCCGCTCATGGGCCTCCTCGTCGTGCTCGCCTCCTACTGGATCGTCGACGGCGGCAACCTCTACGTCGGCATCGCGCTCATGGTGGTGGGTGCCATCGGAACCGGGGTGGTGAACGGCTTCCTCGTCACGAGGTTCGCCATCAACCCCGTGGTGGTCACGCTCGCCATGTACATGGCGCTGCAGGGCATCTACCTCACGCTGCGGTCGACCCCCGGCGGCATCATCTTCGGGCCGGTGGCCGACCAGATCCAGGGACGCATCGGCATCGTGCCGGTCGTCACCATCGTCGCCGTCGTGGTGCTGCTCGTGCTCGAGTTCGCGCTGCGCCGCACCCGCTGGGGTGTGGAGCTGCGCGGTGTCGGCTCGCGCGTCGACGCGGCGGCCCGGCTCGGCATCAAGGTGAAGCGCACGCAGTTCCTCTCCTACGTGCTGTGCTCGTTCCTCGTGCTGCCCGCGGCCGTCATCATGATGGCGCAGATCGGCATCGGCGACGGGCGGCCCTCGCTGTCGTACACGCTCTCCTCCGTCACCGTTGTGGTGCTCGCGGGCGCCTCCATCTTCGGCGGGCGCGGCTCGTTCATCGGGGTGCTCGCCGCCGCGTTCCTCGTGCAGCAGGTGCTCAACGTGTCGCCGTTCCTCGGGCTCTCGCAGGCCTGGTCGTACTGGCTGCCCGGGCTCATCACGCTCGCCGCCGCCGTGCTCTACGCGCAGCTGCGCCGCTCACGGCGCCGCCGCCTCCGGGCGCCCATCGCGGGCACCACCTCCACCTCGTCCATCGCCGCCATCCCCGGGAGGAACTCATGACCGACTTCACCGGACAAGCCGGGTCGCTGTGGCGACGGATGCTCTCCGGCAGCTGGGTGGGCATCACCGTGGCGACAGTGCTGCTGTTCGCACTCTCGCCCGTGATCGCACCCGGGTCGCTGGCACCGGCACCTCTTCTCAGCATGCTGCCGTTCGCATCCGTGTTGGCCATCGTGGCCGCGGGGCAGACGCTGGTGGTGCAGCAGCGCGGGCTCGACCTGTCGATCCCCGGCATGATCGCCCTCGCCGCGGTGCTCTCGACCGGGCTGCCGCAGAACTACGGGTGGCCGCTGTGGGCGGCGGTGATCGCGGGAATCGTCGGGCCGGGCATCGTCGGCATCGTGAACGGCGTGCTGGTCACCGTGTTCAAGGTGATGCCGCTCGTGGTGACCCTCGGCATGAACGCGGTGCTGCTCGGCACGGTGTTCTTCATCGCGAACGGCACGCCCTCGGGCGCCCCCGCCGAGCTCAACGGGTTCGCGCTCGACCGCACTCTCGGGGTGCCGAACACGCTGCTCATCGCGATCGTCGTGGTGGTGCTGGCCGGGCTGGTGACCCAGAAGTCGATCATCGGGCGCCGCCTCACCGCGGTGGGCGTGAGCGAGCGGGCGGCGGCGGCGCTCGGCATCCGGGTGAACATGTACCAGATGTTCGCGTACGGCTTCGCGGGCCTCGCCTACGGTGCGGGCGGCGTGCTGCTCGCCGGGTACACGAAGACACCCGCTCTCTTCCTCGGCGACTCGTACCTGCTGCCGACGGTCGCGGCGGTCGTGCTCGGCGGCACGGCGCTCACGGGCGGCATCGCGAGCGTGATCGCCACGGGCATCGCCGCGCTCTTCCTCACCCAGCTCGGGCAGCTGCTGCGGTCGCTCGGGTGGCAGGACGCGCTGCAGCTCATCGCCCAGTCGGTCGTGCTCATCGCGGTCGTGCTGCTGCGCGAGCTCGTGCCGGTGGTCGTGCGCCGCTCCCGCTCCCGCCGCGAGCGCCCCGACCCCCGCACCCCGGCCCCTGTGGGCGCGTCGGCCGGGTAATCTCGTCGATCGATGGTTTGCGAGCTTTCTTCACCTATGCTAGGCTGACCGAGTACGACGGCAGGCAGGATCTGCTCGTCACTAGTCCGAGGGCCCCGCACAGTGCGGGGCCCTCGAAGTGTTTCCAGGTTGAACATGCCACAACGTCTCATCTCACAACTCCACCCGGCACGTCTCGCCTCGTACGCCGAGCACAGCCCCGCGGCGGTACCAACTGCCGGGTCCGTCGCAGCCTTATACGTGTGGCACGTGGCTCTCTGCTCCGCCTGGTATGAGACGTTGGCCTACACAGAAGCGCTGCTGAGAAACGTGGTCGATTCGCAACTCCGGCGCTGGAACGTGCGCCAGGAGGCTGGAGAGGACTGGCTCTCACACCCTGCGTCCCCGCTCACCGGTCTTGTTCGTCGAGCATCGAGTCAGTGCACATCCCGCGCACAGCACGCAGCTCTTCGACGGCCGCCGACACACCCGCGCCATGCCGCTCCGGTCAGCTTGGACGACAAGGTCTCGCAGCTCGAGCTGGGGAGCATCAGCGCGCTCTTCCCACTCGTTCCTCCGTCTGACCGCACGCTGAACAGCACAGGTCGTACGGGACGGGAGAATCTGTGGTGCCACGCTTTGGCGAAAGGCTTCCCCTCGCTCGACGAGCGCCTCCTCGTCAGCTGGAGCGGGTGGTTTCCGGCGTCCCTGCCCGCTGAGGTGCAGGGGGGATATGCGATCGGTCACGCGGTCGAGCGGCTTCGGAGGCTACGCGACAGGATCAGCCACCATGAACCGATACTCGGCGTGAATCACCGCGACCGGTTGAAAGACGTATCGATGCTGGCGCGCTGCGTCGACCTCGGCGCCGCGCACGACCTGCGGAACCTCGATCGAGTACGTCGCACTCTCGCTCTTCGGCCTCGCTGAGCGGCGCTGACAAGAACCCCGGCGGCGCCGATTTCTGGCGCATGGGAGGGGCCCGACGCAGGATGGACTCATGAAGAGCTTCACCCTCCCCGGAACCGACATCACCGTCCCCAACATCGTGCTCGGCCTCATGCGCATCGCCGACAAGAGCGACGACGAGGTGCGCGAGCTGGTGCACACCGCCCGCGACGCCGGCATCGACTTCGTCGACCACGCCGACGTGTACGGCAACCCCGTGCTGCACGGCTGCGAGCGCCGCTTCGCCGAGGCGATGCAGCTCACGCCCGCCGAGCGCGACGCCATCACCATCCAGACCAAGGCGGGCATCGTGCCCGACGGCCCCTACTTCGACTTCTCCTACGAGCACCTCATCGAGTCGGTCGAGGGCTCGCTCGAGGCGCTGCAGACCGACCGCATCGACATCCTGCTGCTGCACCGCCCCGACGCGCTGGTCGAGCCCGACGAGGTCGCCCGCGCCTTCGACGAGCTGCACGAGTCGGGCAAGGTGCGCGCCTTCGGCGTCTCGAACCACACCCCGCGGCAGATCGAGCTGCTGAAGCGCTCGGTGCGCCAGCCCATCGTCGCCAATCAGCTGCAGCTCTCGATCACCCACTCGCCGATCATCGCCCAGGGCGTCTCGTCGAACATGGCGGGCGCCGAGCAGTCGATCACGCTCGACGGCGGCGGGATCCTCGACTACTGCCGCCTCAACGACATCACCGTGCAGGCGTGGTCGCCGTTCCAGGCGGGCTTCTTCGACGGTGTCTTCCTCGACGCCGAGCGCTTCCCCGAGCTCAACGCGGTCATCGACCGCCTCGCCGCGAAGTACGACGTGCCGCCCATCGCCATCGCCACCGCGTGGATCACCCGCCACCCCGCCCAGATGCAGGTCGTTCTGGGCACCACCACCCCGCAGCGGGTGACGGATGCGGCCCAGGGCTCCGACATCCCCCTCGAGCGCTCCGAGTGGTACGAGCTCTTCCGCACCGCGGGGCACATCGTCCCGTAAGGGGTCAGTCGGCGGCGCCCTCGGGGTCGATCACCTCGGGGTCGCCGCCCGGCCGCACCGCAGCGTCGTCGCGCACGTCGATGCGCTTGTTCCCGTCGGCCGTCTCCGTCACGTCGATGCGCGGCGCCGCATCCTCCTCGGTCGCGTTCGGCGCCGACGTCAGCTGATCGTGCCGCTTCTTCTCGAAGTCCTCGTCGCTCATGGCGCTCCTCCCGTTGTCTGCGCCCGATGACGCCTTCTCCCATCCTCGTCTCGTCTCGCCCGCCCGCAAGGCCCCTTCGCGCGCCCGAGGACGCGCCCGGGTGGTGTGATCGCAAGGCGGAGGAGGAGTCGATAGCGGCGCTCTCGGCGACGATGACAACGCCGCGAGCGCGCCGCCCGGGCGCGTCCTCACGCCGTCATGCGGTAGGCCTTCATCTTGCGGTAGACCGTGGCGCGGGACAGCCCGAGGATCTCGGCGGCCTTCGAGCGGTTGCCGTCGGCCTCGTGCAGCGCCTTGCGGATGGCCTCGAGCTCGACCCGCTCGATCATCGACAGCGCCCGGGCCCCCTGCATCGAGGCGGGCAGGTCGGCGGGCAGCACCGCGCCGCGCTTGCCGGTGAGGGCGAGCTGCTCGAGCACCCCGCGCAGCTCCTTGAGGTTGCCCGGCCACGCGTACCCCTGCAGCAGCTCGAGCGCGTCGGAGCGGAGCTCCAGCCCCGCCCCGTGCGCCACCTGCTCCGCGAACACGTGCCACAGCGCCGGGATGTCGGCGGTGCGCTCCCGCAGCGGCGGCACCCACAGCGAACTCATGCCGAGCCGCGCCGCCACCCCCTCCGCCTCCTCGGGCGAGGCGGCCGCGAGCGTCAGCAGCACCGGCCCCCGCCCCGTGCTGCTCTCCACCAGCGACCGCACCCCGTCGACCGTGTGCGGGTCGAGCGTCTCGATGCCCCGCACGATGACGGGCGCCGAGGCGGTGAGCTTCTCCGAGAGCTTCTGCAGCCACTTGCGTGAGCCGACGACGTGGCGCTCCGCAGCATCCGTCACCAGCCCCTGAGCCACCGCGGTTCCGGGCCGGAACGGCAGCCCGAGGGCGAGCGAGGTGCGCCCCGTGCCCGGCTCGCCGGCGATCACGAGCGGGCGACGGGCCTCGCGATGCCGCGCGACCTGGTGCACGACCTGCAGCCACTCCGGCGTGCGCCCCACGAGCTGCGGGCGCGCGGGCCCGATGCTCGTGGTCGCCGTGCGCCGGTCGCGCTCGAGCGCGACCACGACACCGGCGTCGTCGCCGAGCGCCGTCACCTGCAGCTCGACTGTACCCGTCGAGAGCTCGAGCGCGAGCCGGCCCGACCGCCGCTCCCCTGCGCAGTGCTGCTGAATGAGGTTGAGGTCGGCGACCGTGAGCCGCCCCGCCTTTTGGCTCTGCATCACGAGACCCTGCGGCCCGAAGGCCAGCACCGGCCCCGTGTGGGCGCGCACCGTCTCGAGGAAGCTGGAGAACATCATCCGTGCCGCCGGCTGCTCCACGTCGAGCACCTGCTGCTCGAGCTGCATCGTCACCGATGTCACGAGCGGCCGCAGCAGGCCGCTGCGCTCCGAGAGGTCGCTCGACACGGTGACGACCGCGAGCAGCTTGCCGGTGATCGGATGCCGCACCGGCGACCCCGTGCACACCGCCTGGCTGTAGAAATCGGCGAAGTGCTCGGCGCCCGAGATCTGCACGCTGCGACCCGTGGCCGCCACGGTGCCGACGCCATTCGTGCCCACCACGTCTTCGGCGAGCACCGCTCCGCGCACGGTGCCGAGGCGGTCGAGGTGGTCGAGCGCGTTGTGGTCG
This sequence comes from Herbiconiux sp. SALV-R1, assembly GCF_013113715.1. Lineage (GTDB taxonomy): Bacteria > Actinomycetota > Actinomycetes > Actinomycetales > Microbacteriaceae > Herbiconiux. Next base: position 460,857 of record NZ_CP053344.1, on the reverse strand, counting down.
TGCGACCAGCGCTGCAGGATGCGGCCCTGCGAGTCGGCGAGCAGCAGGCCCATGCCGGTGCCGTCGAGGTCGTCGGAGACGCGGGCGAGCGGGGCCTGGAACATGTCGAGCAGGTGGGCGTCGAGCAGTTCGTCGGAGACGCGGGGCACGTCGCGGATGTTGGCGGGAACGCCGATGGCGTCTTTCGAGCGCTGCCACGACTTGAGCAGTTCGGGGTTGAGCGTCTTGGTGAGGGCGTCTGCGGCGAGGAAGTCGTCTTTGACTTTCTGCACGCGGTTCGGGTCGAACGGGATTGGCACGATGAACTCCTAGGTTCTGCCCGCGCGCTCGTACGACGCGGTTTGCCTCGTCGTCGAGATCGCAGGACCGATATGGTGCGTGCACACCGGGTGGGTGAATCGTAACGTCATCATCACGGCTCGTCGGTCGGAGGTCAAGTCACGATCAGATCGCGATCTCCGACACCTCCTCGGTGTGCTGCAGGCGCTTGGTGTACTCCAGCACGGCGAGCTCGCCGGCCAGCTGGATGTGGTGCTCCGAGGCCCGGCGGGCCGCCGCCGGGTCGCGGGTGACGGCGAGCTCGCGGACGATCTGGCGCAGCTCCTCCATCGAGATCGCCACACGGTGCTCGTCGACGAACGCGTAGCGGCGGAACAGCCCGATGCGCGTGTGCACCCCGCGCAACTGGCTCTCGAGCACGGCGTTGCCGGCGCCTTCGAGCAGGAGCGAGTAGAACTCCTCCTTGCTCTCCTCGCGGGTCTCGACCGTGCCGTGCAGGTACCGCGACTCCATCGACTCGATGAGGGCGCGCATCCGTGCCGCCTGCTCGACGCTCGCGTCGCGGGCGAACAGCTCGGCGGCGAGCCCCTCGAGCGCGGCGCGCACCTGGTAGAGGGCCTGGATGTCGTGCTTCTCGAGCACGGTCACGATCGGGCCGCGACCGGGCAGCATGGTGATGAGGCTCTCGGTCTCGAGCTGCCGGAGCGCTTCGCGCACCACCGTGCGGGAGACGCCGTAGCTGTCGCAGAGCGCGTTCTCGAGCAGGCGGTCGCCGGGGGCGAGCACCCCCTCGAGGATGTCTTCGCGCAGCATCCGAACCACCTGCAGACGCAGGGGTGCGGCGTGACGCTCGATCTTCGCGCTCGGCATCCGATCTCCCTCGATCTCAATCTGACACACTCGACCCCGGGGGCCGTATTCGGATCTTATCGTAATACGAGATTATCCGAAGGGACGGAATCAATGACGACTCTCACCACCGAGCCGGCGACGGATGCGACGGGCGCGACGAACACGACGGATGCGCGCACCGGCTCCACGCGCGCCTCGGCCCAGCTGCGGGGGCACACGATCCCCACGGGCCTCTACCTCGACGGCGACTGGCTGCCCGTCGAATCGACGTTCGAGGTGATCGACCCGGCCACCGGTGGTGTGATCGCGCAGGTGGCCGACGGCACCGCATCCGACGCCCTCGCGGCACTCGACGCCGCCGACCGGGCGCAAGACGCCTGGCGGCACGTCGCTCCGCGCGACCGCGCCAACCTCTTCCACCGCGCCTACGCGGTGCTCATGTCGCGGGCCGACGCCATCGTCGAGACGATGACGCTCGAGAGCGGCAAGCCGCTGGCCGAGGCGCGCGGCGAGTTCCAGCTCTCGACCGACTTCTTCCTCTGGTACGCCGAGCAGGTCGCGCACCTGCACGGCACCTACGCCGAGGGGTCGCGCGGCGGCTACCGGGTCGTCACCACGCACCAGCCCGTCGGGCCGTCGCTGCTCATCACACCGTGGAACTTTCCGCTGCTCATGATCGCGCGCAAGGCGGGGGCCGCGCTCGGCGCCGGATGCACGGTCGTGGTGAAGTCGGCGAAGGAGACGCCGCTCACCTGCGCCCTCTTCGTCGAGGCGCTGCACGACGCGGGCTTCCCGCCCGGGGTCGTGAACCTCGTGCACACCACCCGCTCGGCCGACGTCTCGGCGGCGGTGATGGCGGATGCGCGGCTCCGCAAGGTGAGCTTCACCGGGTCGACCGGGGTCGGCAGCACCCTGCTGAAGCAGGCGGCACCCGGCATCGTGAACGCGTCGATGGAACTCGGCGGCGACGGGCCGTTCGTCGTGCTCGACGACGCCGACGTGGAGCTCGCGGCGCAGCAGGCGATCCTGTGCAAGTTCCGCAACGCGGGGCAGGCATGCGTGGCGGCGAACCGCATCATCGTGCACAGCGCGGTGGCGGAGGAGTTCACGCGGCGCTTCGTCGAGCTGACCCGCGAGCTGACCGTGGGTGACGGCTTCACGGAGGGGGTCGACGTGGGGCCGATCATCTCGGCGAAGCAGCGCGACGGGGTGGCCTCTCTGGTGGCGGCTCTGAGCGACATCGATTCCGAGCTGCTCACCGGAGGCTCACCGCTCGACCGCGAGGGCTACTTCTTCGAGCCCACCGTGTTCAAGATCAACGACCGCGACAACGACGTGTGCAACCAGGAGCTGTTCGCCCCCATCGCCACGATCTACACGGTCGACTCCACCGCCGAGGCCATCCGGGTCGCCAACGACACGAGCTACGGGCTCGCCGCTTACGTCTTCACACGCGACCTGTCGCGGGCGATCGCGGTGAGCGAGCGGCTCGACTCTGGCATGGTGGGCATCAACCGCGGCATCATGGCCGATCCTGCGGCGGCTTTCGGCGGCGTGAAGTCCTCCGGCCTCGGGCGCGAGGGCGGGCACGACGCCATCTACGAGTTCCTCGAACCGAAATACCTCGCCATCACCGTCGATGAGAGCAAAGGACTGGACTGAATCATGAGCACGACCACCGCATCCGGGACCTCGGCGGCCGACGCCGCGCCTGCCGCCGGGCCCGACGCCGCGCCCGCCGCCAGCCCCTCGTCGACCTCGCCGGTGGGGCCTGCCCTGGGCATCCTGCGTCAACCGAAGACCGTGCTCTTCGGCCCGGGCCAGCGCCGGCAGCTGCCCTACATCGTGCGGGCCATCGCGAAGCACCTGCTGGTGACGACGGATGCGCGCATGGCCACCACGCCCGAGTTCCTCGAGATCATCGCTGCGATCGAGGCGGTCGGGGTGCAGGTGTCGATCTACGCCGAGGCGGAGCCCGATCTGCCCCGCGAAGACGTCGTCGCGGTGGTGGAGCGCTTCGGGCACACCGAGGTCGACGCCATCCTCGGCATCGGCGGCGGCTCCTGCATGGATCTCGCCAAGGTCGTCTCCATCGTGCTCGCGAACGGCGGAGACGTGCGCGACTACTACGGCGAGTTCCTGGTGCCGGGCCCCGGGGTGCCGGTCGTCACGGTGCCCACGACGGGTGGCACGGGTGCCGAGGTGACGTGCATCTCGGTGGTGTTCGACAAGGATCGCGGCATGAAGATCGGGGTGGCGAGCCCGTTCCTCGAGGCGCACACCGCCGTCATCGACCCCGAGCTCACCGTGAGCTGCCCACCCGGGCTCACCGCGGCGACCGGGGCGGATGCGCTCTCCCACCTCGTCGAGGCGTTCACCGGGCGGGTGAAGAACCCGAGCCCCGACGACCTCGACACGAAGCTCTACGCGGGCAAGAACCGGTTGACGGATGTGTTCGCACGGCAGGGTCTCGAGTTGTTGAACACCTCGCTCGAGGCCGTGGTCGCCGACCCGTCAGACCTCGCCGCGCGCTCGGACACGATGCTCGCGGCGTACTGCGCCGGCATGTCGATCAACACGGCGGGCACGGCGGGGGCGCACGCGGTGCAGGGCGCGATCGGCAATCTCACGCACACGCCGCACGGGTTCGGCATCAGCGCGCTGCTGCCGTCGATCATGCGCTTCAACCTGCCCGAGCGGGTGGCGGAGTTCGCCGAGATCGGGCGCATCCTCGGGGTCGCCGACCCCGCATCGCCGCTGGTGGAGCAGGCGCACGCCGGCATCCTGCGCATCGAGGCGCTGCTCGAAGCGCTCGGCGCCCCGCTCGACCTGAAGACGCTCGGGTTGTCGCCCGACGATTTCGGCTTCGTCGCCGACCAGGCCCTCCTCGCCACCCGCCTCACCGCCAACAACCCCCGCGACCTCACCCGCGACGACGTCCTCACCATCCTCGAACACGCCTACGCCGCCGACCGCACCTGGTGGACGGTGTGACCCCGCCCCCCTCGTCGTCCCCGGCTCCCGCCTCTGCGGTGCCCGCGCCGGCGCCGACTTCCGCCTCCGCGGAGCCCGCGCCGGCGATGGATGCGCGTGGTGGTCGGGAGCGGGTGGTCGCGATCGCGGGGGCCGGGTCGATCGGGGTGGCGTTCGCGGTGCTGTTCGCGGGGGCAGGGTTCGCGGTGCGGGTGTGGGATGCGTTTCCCGAGGCGTTCGAGCGGGCTCGCGGGGAGCTCGCCGAGCGGCTCGAGCTGCTGGCCACCCACGGGCTGCTCGGCGACCAGTCTCCCCGCACGATCGCCGACCGCGTCTCGTTCGAGGCCGATCTGGGGACAGCGGTCGCCGACGTCGAGCTTGTGCAGGAGTGTGCTCCGGAGCGGTTGGAGCTGAAGCGGGAGCTGTTCGCATCCGTCGCGGAGGCGGCCCCCGCATCCGCTGTGCTGGCGAGTTCGAGCTCGGCGATCGTGCCGAGCAGCATCGCGGGCGACGACCCGGCGCTGGCGGCGCGGGTGATCGTCGCGCACCCGGGCAACCCGCCGTACCTGCTCTCGGTGATCGAGCTCGTGCCCACCCCCGCGACCGACCCCGAGCTACTCGAGCGCGCCGCCGAGCTCTACCGCGCCGCCGGGCTGCGGCCCGTGTTCGTGCGCAAAGAGGTGGAGGGGTTCCTCTTCAACCGGTTGCAGGGCGCGGTGCTGCGCGAGGCGTACGCGCTCGTGCGCGACGGCGTGGCGACGGTCGACGACATCGACGAGGTGGTGCGCAGCGGCCTCGGCCGCCGCTGGAGCTTCATCGGACCCTTCGAGACCGTCGACCTCAACACCCGCGGCGGCCTCGAGTCGCACGCCGAGAAGATGGGCCCCGCCTACGAACGCATGGGCGCCGAACGCGGCCAGCACGACCCCTGGACCCCCGACCTCGTCGCCACCGCCGTCGCCCAGCGCCGCGCCGCCCTCCCCCTCGAGTCGTGGCCCGACCGAGTCCGCTGGCGCGACGAACAACTCATGCGCCTCAAACCCCTCTGGGACACCATGCGCTGACCCCTGCGCGCCCCGCCCGCCGTCGCGCCAGCGACGCCGGGGGCGGGGCCGCGGAGCGGCACCCACCCCGGCGGGCCGCGAACTCAGTCGCCCTTCACGTTGACGAGCTGGCGGAGGCGGTGGCGGATGGTGACGAGGTCGGCGGCGTCGGCCATGATCTGGTCGATCGGCTTGTACGCCGCCGGGATCTCATCGAGGAACGCGTCGGTGTCGCGGTACTCGATGCCCGCCATCGCCTCCCGCAACTGTTCGTGAGTGAACGTCTTGCGGGCGGCGCTCCTCGAGTACTCACGCCCCGCGCCGTGCGGCGAGGAGTGCAGCGCCGCCGCGTTGCCGAGCCCCTCCACCACGTACGACGCCGTACCCATCGATCCGGGAATGAGCCCGAGCTCACCGGCCCGCGCCGAGATCGCACCCTTCCTCGACAGCCACACGCTCTTGCCCCAGTGGGTTTCCTTCTGGGTGAAGTTGTGGTGGCAGTTGATGCGCTCCTCCTCGATGACGGATGCGCCCATCCAGTCACCGAACTGGCGGGCAACGCGGTCCATCATCTCCTCGCGGTTGAGCAGCGCGTAGTGCTGCGCCCACCGCAGTTCGGCGATGTACCGGTCGAACTCGGGCGTGCCCTCGACGAGGTAGGCGAGGTCGGGGTCGGGCAGCTCGATCCACCATTTCGCCATCGCCTTCTGGGCGACCTTGATGTGGCGCTGCGCGATGCGGTTGCCGACGCCGCGGCTACCGGAGTGCAGGAACAGCCACAGCCGATCCGACTCGTCGACGCTCACCTCGATGAAGTGGTTGCCGCTGCCGAGCGTGCCGAGCTGCTCGCGCCACCGGCCGAGCGCCTGGGCGGGGTCGAAGCCCGCCTCCTCGGCGAGCGCCTCGAGCTCCGCGACTCGCGGCTGGGCGGTGGCGACGATGCGGTTGTTGTGCGCGCCGGCCGAGACGGGGATGGCCCGCTCGATCTGCTCACGCAGCACCCGCAGCTCCCGCCCCTCGCCGCTGGCGTCGTCGAGGCGGAACTTGGTGCGCACGGCGATCATGCCGCATCCGATGTCGACGCCCACCGCCGCGGGCATCACGGCCCCGAGGGTGGGGATGACCGACCCGACGGTCGCCCCGAGCCCGAGGTGGGCGTCGGGCATCAGCGCGACGTGCGGGAACACGAACGGCATCGTCGAGGTAGTGCGCGCCTGCGCTTCGGCCTTCGCATCGAGGATGCTGGCCCAGCTGAGCAGGCGCGTGGAGATCTCTTTCATCATCTTTCTATCTGTGTGGAATCCAACGGATGGGGGCACCCGGGGATTCGACACGTCACCGCCACGAGGGGTGGGGAGACGACGAACGCCCCGGGATCCTCACGGTCTCGGGGCGTGTAAAGACGGCCGCGTTACGCGAGGTGCTGGAGAGGGTTCAGTTCTCGGAGCTGCTTCTGCTGCTCGGTCGAACGAACGCCGGAGGAACGGGTGCTGAGACGGCGCAGATAGCTCACGGCTCAGTCCTCTCCAGGTCAACGGGGTGTCGTGTGCCGGCCGGGGGTGGCCGGGCTGTGCAACACTAGTCGGCCTCGCACCGCCTGTCCAACACGATTCGACCGCGGGCTGCGCGCCTACGGGCCACGACCGCCCGCCAGCGGTGCCAGGGCAGCTCGGCTGGCCAGTGGGTGAACACGGTGCGGAAGCCGCGCGCGAAGCGGCGCCGCAGCGACGCGGCATCGGTGAGCGGGCGGTGCGAGATCCGCACCGTGATGCCGGGCGCGTACGCCACGCCGACGAGCCGCCCGAGGTGGAACGACAGGTCGAGGTCGTCGTGCAGCTCGGCGTCGCCGCGGTGCACCGCGAACCGCACCGCCTCCCACGCCGTGCGCCGCATCGCGAGATTCGACCCGAACAGAGGCGGATGCCCGAGCGCCGGCCCCAGCGCCACGTGGTACGCCGCGAGGTACGCCGCCGCGCCGACGCGGCGCAGCCCCCACGGGCCACCTGAGAACTCGGCACCGCCCGTCACCGCGCCCACCGCCGGGCGCGAGGCGACGGCCCGCGCGACCTCCCTCACCCACCCCGGCCCCGGGATGCTGTCGGCGTCGAGCCGCGCGATCACCTCGCCGACGGCCGCGTCGTACCCGGCCGCCGCCGCGGCCGGGATGCCGGGCCGCTCCTCCCGCACGAGCCGCGCACCGCCCGCGGCGGCGACCGCCGCCGTCGCGGCGCCGCCGTCGCTCGACCCGTTGTCGACGACGACCACCTCGAGCGGCGTCACCGCCTGCCGCCCGAGCGCCGCCAGGCACACCCGCAACCGCTCCGCGTCGTCCTTCACCGGGATCACCACCGACACCGTCGGCAGAACCCCGATCACTCCGCCCGTCCCGACGAGCCGCGACCGGCACGCCCGTCGCCGTGCGGTCGCCGCGACCGTCGCACAAGCCCCCAGACGGATGCGGTGGCCGGCACTCCGGTCATGCCCAGTGCGACGGTGATCGCCTTCGTGCCCATGCGGTCTCCTCCACCTCGGTGCCTGTGCCCACGCTCGGCCGGTGGAGGCGCATGCGCTCGGGGGTTGACACGGCGGGCGGTTCGCCGCGCTCGCGGCACGGCGCATCCGGGCGGGGGCGGCGGCGGCCTCGCGCGTGTACGCCTCGGCGGGCGGGGTGTCCAGCCCCTCGCCGGCCTGATGCGCATCCGTAGGTTCGCGAGTGTGCGAGCTGCGGCGGGGAGCACCCCGTCGGGCAGAGACGACAGAGCAAGAGAATCGGAGCGAGACGTGTTCTTCCACAAGCAGGAGATGCAGTTCAAGGCGACACCGACGAAGCCGGATGCGGTGTTCGCGAGGCGCTTCCAAGAGGTGCTCGGCGGTCAGTACGGAGAGATCACCGTCGCCATGCAGTACGGGTTCCAGGCCTGGAATGCTCACGAGCCGGGCAAGTACCGAGACCTCCTGTTCGGCATCGGCGCCGAGGAGTTCGGGCACGTCGAGATGATCGCGGTGATGATCGCGCAGCTGCTCGAGAAGGCGCCCGTGGAGCAGTCGGAGGCGGCGATCGCCGCCGACCCCGTGCTGGGCGCCGTGATCGGGGGCACCGACGTGCAGTCGGCGATCGTGGCCGGAGCGGGTGTGCGGCCGGTCGACAGCAACGGCAACCCGTGGCAGGGGTCGTACGTCACCGCGAGCGGCAACCTGCTCGCCGACTTCACGGCGAACGCCAACGCCGAGATGCAGGGCCGGCTGCAGGTGGCCCGCCTCTACAACATGACCGACGACCACGGAGTGCGCGACCTGCTGTCGTTCCTGCTCGCCCGCGACACGATGCACCAGAACCAGTGGATCGCCGCCGCCGCCGAGCTGCGCGCCGAGGGGAAGGAAGACCTGCCCGTGCCGAGCAACTTCCCGCTGTCGCAGGAGCAGCGCGACGTGGCGTACCAGTACATCAACCTCTCCGACGGGCAGGCCGCAGCCGAAGGAAGCTGGGCCTCGGGCCCCACGCCCGACGGCAAGGGCGAGTTCAGCTACCTCGACGGGCCGCAGAACACGGTGCCGATGCCGCCGCCGACGCAGCCCGACCCGCGCTTCTTCGGCACCGATGCCAAGCCGAACATCGTCGACAAGGCCGCGGGCGTCATCAAAGACAAGCTGAGCACGAAGTAGGGGGCGCGAGATGACTGCCGCACGCGACATCATGACCCCCGACCCGCAGTGCGCCGGGGTCGGTCAGACCGTGGCCGAGGCCGCCATGCTGATGCGCGACCTCGACGTGGGGGCACTCCCCATCTGCGGTGACGACGGCAGGCTGGCCGGCATGATCACCGACCGCGACATCGTGGTGAGGGTGGTGGCCGAGGGGCGCGACCCCGGCGCCACCACGGTGGGCGAGCTCGCCGACGGCAAGCCGGTGACCGTCGGCGCCGACGACGACGTGCGGGAGGCGCCCCGGGTGATGCAGGAGTATCAGGTGCGCCGGCTGCCGGTGATCGACGGGCACGAGCTCGTCGGCATCATCAGTCAGGCCGACGTCGCCCTCTCCCTCTCCGCCGCCGAGACGGGCGAGACCGTGGAGGAGATCTCGGAGGCCTGAGCAGGTGAGGCGCCGGCGGCGGGCGGAGGAGCCGCCGCCGGCGCAGCCGAGCTCGACCGCACGACGAGCGACACCCCGAGCCCGGCGGCGGCGAGCGCCTCCGGCGCCCCGCCCTCGCGCTCCCCCAGCACGCCGAGCACCGCCTCCATCGCCGCCCGCCCGAGCACGGTGAAGTCCTGCCGCACGGTGGTGAGCGGCGGCGAGAAGAACGCCGCCTCGGGGATGTCGTCGAAGCCCACGACGCTGAGGTCGTCGGGAACCCGCAGCCCCGCCTCGGTGTAGGCCCTGATGAGGCCGAGCGCCATCTGGTCATTCGCCACGAACACCGCCGTCGCCGACCCCTCCGACGCGAGCCGCACGCCGTGGGCGTACCCGCTCGCCGGAGTCCAGTCGCCGATGAGCGGCTCGCGGCTCACCAGGCCGTGGGCGGCGAGGCCGCCGAACCATCCGCGCATCCGTTCCGCAGCATCCATCGACCCCGCCGGGCCCGCGATGTGCCTGATGTCGCGGTGCCCGAGCCCCACCAGGTGGTCGACGGCGGCGCGCGCCCCCGCGTACTGGTCGAGCGCGACGCGGTGCGGCGCCCCGCGGTCTTCTGACGACACGGCCACCACCGGCACCCCGAGGTCGACCCCGGTGATGCCCTCCACCGCCGCCCGCTCCTGCACGATGAGCACGATCGCCTCGACGTTCTGCCGCACCAGCAGCTCGGCCGCACTGCGCACGTGCGCCGCATCCGCCTCGAGGAGGCCGGCGGTGATGACGGCGTAGCGCGCATCCCTCGCCGTCTCGTTGAAGTGCAGCGCCGTCGACGAGGGCCCGAAGTCGGCCGACCCGGTGGTGATGAGCCCGATGGTGCGCGAGCGCCTCGTCACCATGGCGCGCGCCGCGGGCGAGGGCACGTAGCGCAGCTGACGGATGGCGTTCTCGACGCGTTGCCGGGTGGCCGGCCGCACGTTCGGCAGGTCGTTGAGCACCCGCGACACCGTCTGGTGCGAGACCCCCGCGAGGCGCGCCACATCGAAGATCGTGGCGGCTCGCGCCTTGTCGTCTTCAGTCACGGAGGGTCCTCATCGGCGCGGGGTGGGCGCGGTGTCGGCGCGGGATGGCGCGTCTGGGCGCGGGGTGGGCGCGTCTTCGTATTATCGCGGGCCTTTCGCTCACCGTCGCCGCGCCGTGAGCACCTTCTGCAGAATGATGAAGACGAGGAGCAGCGCCCCGATGAAGATCTTGGTCCACCACGACGAGAGCGTTCCCTCGAAGGTGATGATGGTCTGGATCACCCCGAGCACCAGCACCCCGAGCACCGACCCGAGCACGAACCCGTAGCCGCCCGTGAGCAGCGTGCCGCCGATGACGACAGCCGCGATGGCGTCGAGCTCGGTGCCGATGGCCGTGAGCGGGTAGCCCGAGAGCGTGTAGAAGGAGAACAGCACGCCCGCGAGGCCGGAGCAGAAGCCGCTCACCACGTAGACGATCACCTTGGTGCGCGCCACCGGCAGCCCCATCAGCATGCCCGACTGCTCGCTGCCGCCGATGGCGTAGACGGTGCGGCCGAAGCGCGTGAAGCCGAGCACCCACACGGCGACGACCACGACGACGAGGGCGATCACGACGCTCGGCGTGATGCTGAGCCCGCCGCCGAGCGGGATGCGCGTCACGGCGAGCGCCACGAACGCGGGCTCGGTGATCGAGATCGAGTCTTTCGAGATGACGTAGCAGAGGCCCCGGGCGAGGAACATGGCGGCGAGGGTCGCGATGAACGGCTGCACCTTGAAGATGTGGATCATGAGCCCCACGAGCAGCCCCAGCACACTCGTCAGCACCAGGATGAGCGGGATCACCGCCCCGGGCGACCACCCGGTCTGCAGCAGACTCGCCGCGATCATCGTCGACAGCGCCACCACGGCTCCCACCGAGAGGTCGATGCCCCCGGTGAGGATGACGAAGGTCATGCCGACGGCGAGCACGATGAGGTAGGAGTTGTCGACGAACAGGTTGAGGAACACCTGCCCCGAGAAGAACCCCTTGTAGCGGATGCCGCCCGCCACGAACACCGCGACGAACAGCACGGCGGTGACGAGCACCGGGCCCGACTTGGGGCTCGTGAGCAGGTCGCGCACGCGGTCGAGCGGGCGGCGGGGGGAACGGATGCCGCTGCGCCCCGCGGGCGCACCGGTGGTGGGTCGTTCAAGGGTCGACGTCACGATGCTGCTGCTTCCTTGACTCGGGCGCTTCGCGCGGCGACGCGCTGACGCATCCGCGCGAACGCGGCATTGGTGGCGGGCGACTGGAGGAGGCACACGGCGGTGACCACGGCGGCCTTGAACACCATGGTGATGATGGGAGGGATGCCCACCGTGTAGACCGTGGTGACGAGGGTCTGGATGACGAGCGCCCCGATCAGCGTGCCCGCGAGCGAGTAGCGGCCCCCGGCGAGCGAGGTGCCGCCGATCACCACCGCGAGGATGGCGTCGAGCTCGATGAACAGGCCGGTGTTGTTCGCATCCGCCGCCGTCTGGTTGGCGGTGAGGATGAGGCCGGCGATGCCGGCCGACAGCGCGCAGAAGGTGTACACGGTGAACAGCAGGCCGCGCGCCCGCACGCCGGCCTGGCGGCTGGCCTCGGGGTTGATGCCGACCGACTCGATGAGCATGCCGAGCGCGGTGCGCCGGGTGAGCAGCGCGGCGAGCGCGAAGATGCCTGCGCCGATGACCACAGCGACGGGCAGCCCGAACCAGAAGCCCGAGCCGAGCGCCTTGAACGGCGCGCTGTCGACGGTGAGGATCTGCCCCTCGGTGATGAGCATGGCCACGCCTCGCCCCGCCGTCATGAGGATGAGGGTGGCGATGATGGGCTGGATGCCGATCACCGACACCAGGAACCCGTTCCAGACGCCCAGCACGAGTGCGATCAGCAGGGCCACCACGACGGCGACGGCGACTGTGCCGAAGGAGCCGGGGTCGGAGGAGCCGAGGAGGATCGAGCAGGCGACGGCTCCCGAGATGGCGGCGACGGCGCCGACCGAGAGGTCGATGCCCCTCGTCGCGATGACGAGCGTCATGCCCACCGCGATGATGAGCGTCGGCGCGCCGTTGCGCAGGATGTCGATGACCGAGCCGAACAGGTGCCCGTCTTTCACGGTGATGGTGAGGAAGCCGGGGAAGGCGATGACGTTGATCGCCACCAGCACGAGCAGCATGACGACCGGCCAGAACAGCCGGCTCGACACGATGCGGAGGAGGAGGGCGTTCATCGTGGGTCTCCCGTGGTCTGGAGGGGCGGGGTGGTGGTCTTGCCTGCGGTGGCCGGGGGCGCATCCGTGGCATCGTCGGCGACGGAGTCCCCTGCGACGGGGTCGTCGGCCACCGAGCCGTCGGCGATGAGCGCGAGCAGGGCGTCGACGGTGATGCCGTCGTTCTCGATGTCGGCGACGAGGCGCCGGTCGCGCAGCACGGCCACACGGTGCGACAGTCGCAGCACCTCTTCCAGCTCGGCCGAAATGAACACCACGCTCATGCCGTTCTCGGCGAGCGTGTAGATGAGCTTCTGGATCTCGGCCTTGGCCCCGATATCGATGCCGCGCGTGGGCTCGTCGAGGATGAGCAGCCGGGGTGCGATCGCCAGCCAGCGCGCGAGGAGCACCTTCTGCTGGTTGCCCCCGGAGAGGTTCCGCACGAGCGCGTCGGCGTTGGCGGGGCGGATGTTGAGGGCCTGGATGTAGCTCTGGGCGAGCTCCTCCTGCCGCTTCTTCGGGATGGGCCGGAACCAGCCGCGGTCGGCCTGCAGTGCGAGCACGATGTTGTCGCGCACGGTGAGCTCATTGATGATGCCCTCGCCGCGCCGGTCTTCGGAGGAGTAGGCGATGCGGCGGCCGATGGCCTGGCGAGGCGTACGCAGCTTCGTGCCGGAGCCGGTGATCTCGAGGCGCCCGCTGTCGGAGCGGTCGATGCCGCCGAGGATGCGCGCGAGCTCGGTGCGCCCGGAGCCGAGGAGGCCGGCGAGGCCGACGACCTCGCCCTCCCCGATCACGAGGTCGAACGGTTCGATCGCGCCCTTCCGCCCCAACCCCTCGGCGCGCACGAAGTCGGCGGGCCGGTCGGCCTCCACCACGCCCTCCGCCGTGTGGGAGCGGCGCCCGATCTCGTCGAGGACGGTGAGCTCCTTGCCGATCATCTTCTGCACGAGGTCGATGCGCAGCAGTTCCTCGGTGAGGTACTCCCCCACCAGTCGCCCGTTGCGGAGCACCGTGAGCCGGTCGGTGATCTCGTAGATCTGATCGAGGAAGTGCGAGACGAAGAGGATGGCGACGCCGGAGTCGCGGAGCGAGCGGATGACCCGGAACAGCTCGGCCACCTCGTCGGCGTCGAGGCTCGACGTGGGCTCGTCGAGAATGAGCACCTTCGCGTCGATGTCGATGGCCCGGGCGATGGCCACGAGCTGCTGCACGGCGAGCGAGTGCGAGCCGAGCAGCGACCCGGGCTCGATGTCGAGGCCGAGGCCCTCGAGCAGCACCGCGGCCCGGCGGCGCATCGCGCGCCCGTCGATCGAGCCGAAGCGGCGGGGCTCGCGCCCGAGCAGGATGTTCTCGGCCACCGAGAGGTTCGGCAGCAGGTTCACCTCCTGATACACGGTGGCGATGCCGGCGGCCTGCGCGGCGGCGGGCCCGCTGAACGACACGGGCTGCCCGTCGACGACGATGGAGCCGCTGTCGATCTGGTACACCCCCGTGAGGGCCTTGATGATGGTGGACTTGCCGGCGCCGTTCTCTCCCATGAGCGAGTGCACCTCGCCGGGGAACATGCGGAAGTCGACGCCGTCGAGCGCCTTCACACCGGGGAACGAGATCGAGATTCCGGTCATCTCGACGACGGGTGCGGTCATGGTTCTCTCTTCTTCGAGGGAAGGGCTTGTTCGAGGGAAGGGGGTGCTGCGTGTCTGGTGGGTCTTGCAGGGGGTGACGGATGCGCGGAGTGCACCGCGCATCCGTCACCTGATGCTGCTAGTACTGCCGGTCGGGCAGGGCCGCCGTGGCCTGCTCCTGGTCGAAGGTGGTCTCCTCCGTGATGATGCGCTTCTCGGGGGTCTCACCGTTGTTGATCTGCTCGACGATGTCGACGAGCTGCTTGCCGAGCAGCGGCGAGCACTCCACGATGAAGTTGATCTTGCCATCGGCGAGCGCCTGCATGCCGTCTTTCACCGCGTCGACGCTGACGATCTTGATGTCTTCGCCGGGCTTCAGGCCCGCCGCTTCGATCGCCTCGATGGCGCCGAGGGCCATGTCGTCGTTGTGGGCGTAGATGAGGTCGACGTCGGGGTTCGACTTCAGCAGCGCCTCGGTGACCTGCTTGCCGCCGGCGCGGGTGAAGTCGCCGGTCTGGCTGGCGACGATCTCGAACTTGTCGTCGCCGCCGATGACGTCGGCGAAGCCCTCGGCGCGGTCGATGGCGGGGGCGGCGCCCGTGGTGCCCTCGAGCTGGATGATCTTCACCGGGTCGGTGGAGTCCTTGTACTCCTCGACCACCCAGTCGCCCGCCTTCTTGCCCTCTTCGACGAAGTCGGAGCCGAGGAAGCTGACGTAGAGCGAGTCGTCTTGCGAGTCGACGGCACGGTCGGTGAGCACCACCGGGATGTTCGCGGCCTTGGCCTCGTTGAGCACGGCGTCCCACCCGGTCTCGACGACGGGCGAGAACGCGATGACGTCGACACCTTGCTGGATGTAGGAGCGGATGGCCTTGATCTGGTTCTCCTGCTTCTGCTGCGCGTCGGAGAACTTGAGCTCGATGCCGGCGTCTTTGAACGCCGACTGGATGTCGGTGGTGTTGGCGGTGCGCCAGCCGCTCTCGGCGCCCACCTGGGCGAAACCGACGACGAGCTCGTCGACGGGCTTGGGGCCGTCGGAGCCCGCGGTGCCGGCGTCTCCCCCGCCGGCGCAGCCCGCGAGGGTGAGGAGCATGGCCCCGGCCGCCGCGAGTCCGATGAACTTCTTCTTCATCGTGATGAACCTCTCTGTTCAACCTCCCGGCCGCTTCGGTGCTGCGTCTGGTGCCGGGTGCGGCAACCACGTCGGTGCCGCTGGGGCAGAAGCTTGACACAAAATGTGAGCCTTCACAATCGCGAATTCTCGCGGATGTTCGTTACCGGATTGGTACTAGCGCTCGCCCCGCGGTGGCCCTAATGTGAACGCTAATATTGCGCGGCCGGTCGGGATCGGAGGTGAATGGCATCCGCGCCGGGGTCAGACGCCGAGCAGGTCGGCGACGGCTTCCGCGAGCTCATCGACCCTCGGCACGATGCGTGTCGCTGCGGCGCCCTCGTGCGCCTGGCCGTAGCCCCACGCCACCCACGCCGAGGCGATGCCGTTGGCCTCGGCGCCGTCGAGGTCGTGCTCCCTATCGCCCACCATCACCGCGACGAACCGGTGCCCGTCGGTGTCGCCGCGGGCGTCGGTGTCGACGTCGGCGCGCCGGAGCACCTCGCTGATGATCGCCGCCTTCGATTCGCGCTGGCCGGTCGGCTCGAACCCCACCACCAGGGCGAATCGGTCGAGCAGGCCGTGCTCGGCGAGCAGGGCGAGGGCCTGAGGTTCGGGCTTCGATGTCGCGATGGCGAGCAGCGCACCCCGCGCGGCCAGCGCATCCAGGGCTTCGGGAACACCCGAGTACACCGTCACCCCGTCGCGGAAGTGCTCGTCTGAGATGCGCCCGTAGAGTCGCCCGGCCTCCTCGGCGGCAGCGTGGTCGAGGCCGGCCCGCGCGAGGAACGAGTGGCGCACGGGCGGCCCGATGTAGTGCACGAGCTCGGAGTCATCGGGCACGGGCAGGCCGATCTCCGCGAAGGTCGCGCGGAGGCCGGCGAGGATGTTCGCGCCCGAGTCGATGAGCGTTCCGTCGAGGTCGAAGATCGCGAGCGGCGCGGGGTGATGCCGGGGTTCCCGAGGTCGAACGCTCATCGCCCGACCGGCCGGGGAAGTGTCAGATCGTGGGAACCGGCGGGCAGCTCGCGCTCGATCCCACCGAGGCGGACGAGCGCCGACGACCCCGGAGGCACCACCACGGCGAGGCGCACCCGGTCGCTCTGCTCACCCTCGAGCTCCCAGCGCACCGAGGCGCGCCCGAGCGGCGTCTCGAGGGAGGCCTTCGCCCAGCCGAGCCGTCCGTCGAGGCGCGGCTCGACGAGAATGCGTCGGTAACCGGGTTCGGCGGGGGCCAGGCCGCCGATCGACCGGTGCATCCAGTCGGCGACGGCACCGAGCGCGTAGTGGTTGAAGCTCGTCATCTCGCCGGGGTTCACGGTGCCGTCGGGGAGCATGCTGTCCCACCGCTCCCAGATCGTCGTCGCCCCCATCCGCACCGAGTAGAGCCACGACGGGCACTCCGGCTGGAGGAGCAGGGTGTACGCCGCGTCCGTGTGCCCGGTGCGGGTGAGGGCGTCGAGCACGAACGGGGTGCCGGCGAAGCCGGTCGAGATGCGGTGACCGGCGGCGGCCACGAGTTCGGAAAGGCGGTCGCCCGCCCAGCGCAGGTCCTCCTCCGCCACGAGGCCGAACACGATCGCGAGCGCGTACACCGTGACGCTGTCGCTGCGGATCGTTCCGCTACCCACGTACACCGATCGGAATGCGGCGCGGAGCGAGGCGGCGAGCGCCTCGAACTCCACCAGGTCGTCGGGATACCCGAGCACGGCGGCGGTGTCGGCGAGGATGCGGGCGGTGCGGTAGGCCGACGCCGTCGCGACAACTCCGGGGTCGGCCGCCGCCGCCATGGGGTCGTCGGGCGGCGCCGTCGGGTCGAGCCAGTCACCGAACTGGAACCCGGTGTGCCACACCCCGTCGGCCGAGAGCAGCGAGCGCACCCGGCGGGCGTGCGCCGCCATCGACGGGTAGGCCTCGCGCAGCATCTCGGGGTCGCCGTAGGCCTGCCACAGTGCCCACGGCACCCAGGCGGCGGCATCGCCCCAGATCGCCGTCGCGTCGAAGGGCTCGAGGGCGGCAGGGACTCCGGTGTGGCGGAACAGGTCGGGTACGACGTAGGGCACGACTCCACCGTGGGCCCGCTGCTCGAGGGCGAGGTCGCGGAGCCAGTCGGCGAGGAACGCCTGCGCGTCGAACAGGAACGCCGCCGTCGGCGCGAAGACGGCGATGTCTCCGGTCCAGCCGAGCCTCTCGTCGCGTTGCGGGCAGTCGGTGGGCAGGGCGAGGAAGTTGCCCTGCATGCTCCGCACCACGTTCTCGTGCAGACGGGTGAGGTCGGGGTCGGAGCAGGCGAACCGCCCGATGCGGTGCAGGTCGGAGCCGACGACGACGGCGGTGAGACGCGTGTAGTCGTCGCCGGGCCACCCCTCGACCTCGACGTAGCGGAAGCCGTGGAAGGTGAACGTGGGCTCAAAGACGTCCAGGCCTCCGCTCAGCGTGTACTCGTCGGTCGCGCGGGCGGAGCGCAGCGGCCTCATCGCCGGCTCGCCTTCCTCGAGCACCTCGGCGTGCCTGATGGTGATGCGCGCACCCGCCGCGCCGGTGGCGGTCACCCGCACCCAGCCAACCAGGTTCTCCCCGAAGTCGACGATCACCCGCCCGCTCGGGCCGAGCCCGACCGAGACGGGCGCGACCTCGCGGAGTCGCCTCACCGGCGGAACCGCCGAAGCGACGAGCCGCGCGGTGTCGGAGGCGATCTCCTCCGCCGGCTCCCACCCCGAGTCGTCGAAGCCGGCCGAGTCCCAGCCCGGTTGCGCACGCCGCGCGTCGATGCGCTGACCGTCGTAGAGATCGTCGTCGGTGGTCTCCCCGGTCGAGGTTCGCCACTGCGAGTCGGTGACGACGAGGTGCTCGTGACCGTCGGAGAAGCGGATGCGCAGCTCGGCGATCGCGGCGAGCCGACTCCCGTAGAACGCGCGCCCACCCTCCCAGCCCAGGCGACCGCGATACCAGCCGTTGCCCACGCGGATGCCGATGGCGATCGCCGCGCCCTGCACCAGCTCGGTCACGTCGTGCTCGGTGAAGCGGGTGCGCCACTCGTAGCTCGTCCACCCCGGGGTGAGCAGCTCGTCGGAGACCGGCCTCCCGTTGATGCTCGCCTCGCAGACCCCGTGCGCCGACAGCCGGAGCGACGCCGACGCCACCTCCCCGTGATCCGTCGGCAGTTCGATCTCCCGCCGGAACAGCGGCGCCGCCCGGCTGTCGTCCTGCGGCGAGATGAACCGAGCCGTCCAGCTCATGCCGCCGCCCCCGCCCGGAGGGCCTCCGCGAGAAGGGAGAGGCTCCGGTCGATCTCCGGCAGGGCGGGCACGGGCGGGATGTTCAGGTGCCCGTGCGGAAGCCCCTCCGCGACGTCGACCACGACATCGACGCCCACGGATCGCAGTTGCCGGGCGAACAGCTCGCCGGAGGCCCGGAGTTCGTCGACCCCGCTGAGCGCGAGATGGGTGGGCGGGAGGCCCTCGACCGAGCCGAGCCCGGGCATGACCTCGGCCGGGATGTCGTGGATGCGGCCGAGATAGCCCTGCAGGATGCTCAGATTGTGCTCGGGCGTGAACCGCAGGATCTCCGGCAGCTCCTCGGCCCCGAGCCCCACGCTGGCCGGTGTCGGGAAGTGCAGGGTGGGGTATCCGATCAGCAGCCCGGCCGGGCTCGCGAGCCCGGAGTCGACCTGGCGGCGGGCGGCGGCGACCGCCAGGTTCCCGCCGGCGGAGCACCCGCCGAGCTGCAGCCGGCGAGGGTCGGCCCCGACGGCCTCGGCGTGCTCGACGAACCACGTCCACGCGGCCTGCACGTCGTCGAGCGGGGCGGGGAAGAGCGTGCCGGGGCCGGCGAGCCGGTAGTCGACGGTGACCACCAGAGCACCCGCCCGGTGGGCGAGCTCGCGGGCGACGACATCGGCCTCCGGCATGTCGACCGAGCCGCCGGTGAAGCCGCCGCCGTGCACCCACAGCAGACCGGGCATCCGTTCCCCGGCCCCCTCGGCACGGTACAGCCGGAGGGCGACGAGGCCGCCGGGGCCGATCACGGATCGGTGCTCCACCGTGACGGGCGGAGGACGGTAGCCTTCGGTGAGGGTGGCGAGGACGCGTTCGTAGTCGTCCCAGTCGACGACCCCGGCCAGCGTCTCACGGAGGAGCGGGTTCAGTGTCATCGCGAGGACTTCCGGATCACGAGGTCGACGGGGAGGGTCTGCCTCACGCGGGCGGAGCGGGGGTCGCGGCGCTGGGCGAGCAGCATGTCGGCGCAGTGGTAACCGACGGCGTGCAGCGGGAGACGGACGCTCGTGATGCCGACCGCCGAGCTCTCGGCGGAATCGCCGCATCCGACGACGGCGACGTCGTCGGGCACCGCCCGGCCGTGGCCGTCGAGGTTCTGCCAGGCGCCGATGGCCGAGGCGTCGTCGGGGAAGACCAAGGCGTCGAAGAGCACCCGCCGGTCAAGCAGGAACTCGCTCGCCGCACGCCCGCCCGCCGCGCCCGCACCCGGCAGGAGCTGTTCGATCAGCACCGCGTCGGGGTCGAGCCCGGCCTCGGTCACGGTCGCCCTCGCGGCAGCGGCCCGATCGGCCGACCGGCCTGCTTCGCGACCGTCGTGCGCGAGCACGATGCGCCGGCGCCCGCCCGCCAGGAGGTGCTCGATCGCCAGCCGGCTCGCGCTCTCGTCGTCGACGGCGGCCGAGGACAGTCGTGGCGAGCCGGTAGCACCGGCGATCACCACGGTCGTGCCACGAGAGGTGAGCGCTTCGGCCAGCTGGTCGGTACCCTCCCCCGATTCGAGGATGACGCTGTGCATGCCGAGCCGCTCGAAGGCGTTGAGCGCGCCGCGCACCCGCTCCCCGTCTCCGTCGGTGAAGGCCGTCAACGCTTCGACGTCGGTGCGACGGATGCGCTCCTGAATGCCCTCGAGCACGGCGGCGCGCGATGACGACGCATCGACCAGCACCACCCCCATGGTCTCCAGACGCCCCGGCGCCTTGCGGGCACGCCCCGAGGGCGTCCAGCCCAGCTCGTCGATCGCAGTACGGACGCGGCGCAGCGTGGCGTTCGAAACCCGTTCAGGATGGTTCAAAGCGTTGGAGACGGTGCCGACGGAGACTCGGGCGCGCTTGGCGACATCGGCGATCGACATCGGTGTTTCTTCGGCCATCTTCCCGCTCTCCTGGTGCATCCGGTTCGTGCTGCGTCCATCCTTGCACATTTGAAATAGTTCAACTAGCATCGCCAATCGTCGGGGGTCACTCGTGATCTCCGCACTCCCACGAGACAGTGCCCAAGAGAGAATGAGACTCAACGATGAAGCTCCGAATTCGACACGGCATCGCCGCCGTCGCGGTCGGCGCGCTCGCGCTGGCCGCAGCAGGCTGCACCGCGAGCGCCCCCGCCACCCCACAGGTCGACCCTGACGCACCCGTCACCATCACGGTCGGCGATCTGCCGAGCACGCAGGCCGAGGCCGCCCGCAAGGGCTTCCTCGACGCTGTCGACTCCTTCGAGGAGGCCCACCCGAACGTGACCATCGAGACCAGCGAGACGCGCTGGGACAACGGCTCCTTCTCGGCCCTTGTGGCCGGAGGCACCATGCCGACCGTCATGTCGGTGCCCTTCACCAACACGCAGCAGGTGATCGACAACGGCCAGGTCGCCGACATCACGGGCATCGTCGAGCCGCTCGGCATCGTCGAGCGCGTGAACCCCGACACGCTGAAGCAGGCGCAAGACGACGCGGGCAACATCTACGGCATCCCGACCTCGGTCGACGCACTCGGCCTCATCTACAACCGCCAGCTGTTCGAGCAGGCCGGGCTCGACCCCGACGACCCGCCGGCCACCTGGGACGAGGTGCGCGAGGCCGCCAAGACCATCACCGAGAAGACCGGCGCGCCGGGCTACCTGCAGATGACGGAGGAGGGCCAGGGCGGCTGGATCTACACCGCCACCGTGTACTCCCACGGCGGCACCGTCGAAGACCCCACCGGGGGCGAGGTGACGCTCGACAGCCCCGAGGGTGTCGACGCCCTGAAGACCGTTCACGACATGTACTGGACCGACAAGTCGATGGGCTCGACGGTGCTGTTCAGCCTGAAGACGCTCATGCAGGAGTACGCCGCGAACCGCGCCGGCATGTTCATCGCCCCTGTGCAGACCTATGAGTGGCTGAACAACGTCTACGAGATCGACCTGTCGACGATCGGGGCCACCCACGTTCCGCAGGCCGGCGGCGAGGAGGGCGCCCTACTCTCGGGCAACGTGCAGATGTTCAACCCGAAGTCGACGCCGGAACAGCTCACCGCGGCCGCCGAGTGGGTCGACTACTACTACTTCGGCAAGTTCACCGACGAGGAGACGGCCGTGGCGAATGCGCAGGCCGTCGTCGCCGACGGCGGAGTGGTGGGGCTTCCGGGCCTGTCTCCGCTCAGCCCCGAGGCGTACGAGCAGTACCGAGAGTGGATCGCCGACTACATCAACGTCGACCCCGCGCACTTCACCGGCTACACCGACTCCCTGTCGGTGATCCCGCTGGTGCCCGAGCCCGCCACCCGCGCGCAGGAGGTCTACGCCGATCTCGCTCCCACGGTGCAGCAGGCGCTGACCGACGAGAACGCCGACATCGAGACTCTCGTCTCCGACGCCTCGTCGCGCATCGATCGCATCATCTCGCAGGGATGACCGGAGCACTCAGCAACTCATGATGCAGCAACGCACAGCCGCCTCCGGCTCCCGAGCCTTCAAGGACTTGGGGGTCGGGGCGGCACCCCGTCGTTCCCTCCGCATGCGCTTCTCGCGCTGGGTGAAGGGCGGCGGCATCTGGGCCATCGTCTTCGGCGCCCCGCTCGTGATCATCTTCGCGTACTTCGCCTGGGGCCCCATCGTCAGCGGAGTCGTGCTGTCGTTGCAGAAGACGAACTTCCTCACCACCACCTGGGTGGGCTGGTCGAACTTCGAATTCGTGCTGACCGACCCCGTGCTGCCCAAGGCGGTCGCCAACACCGTGCTCTTCACCGGGCTGTCGCTCCTCATCGGCGCGCCGCTCCCGCTCGCCCTGGCGGTGGTGATGGCCGAGCTGCGGCGACGCAAGGGCCTGTACAGCGCCCTCGCCTACCTGCCGGTGGTCATCCCTCCCGTCGTCGGCATCCTGCTCTGGAAGGTCATGTACCTGCCGGGCGAGGAGGGCCTGCTCAACTCGATCCTGGGCACCGTCGGGCTGGGCCCCTTCGCGTGGCTGAACTCCGAGCAGATGGTCATCCCCTCGATGGTGGTGGCCAGCACCTGGGCCGGGGCCGGTACCGCGGTCATCATCTACCTCGCCGCTCTCGGCGGCGTGCGACCCGAGCTCTACGAGGCGGCCGAACTCGACGGCGCGGGGGTCTGGCGGCGCATCTGGCACGTCACGCTCCCCCAGATCCGGGGAATCGTGCTGATCCTGCTCCTGCTGCAGATCATCGGCACCCTGCAGGTGTTCAACGAGCCCAAGCTGCTCACCGGCGGCGGGCCGAACAACGCCTCGATCACGGTGCTGATGATGATCTACCAGTACGGCTTCGTGAACTCCAACTACGGCGCAGCTGCGGCGCTCAGCGTTCTGCTGGCGCTCGCACTGGCGCTGATCTCGATCGCGTACCAGTTCGCCACCCGGAGATGGAGCGACAATGACTGACCTCGACATCCGCGAGGAGGCCGCGGCACCCGTGCGTGACCGGGGTTTCTGGCGACGCACCCCCAAGCCCGACGACGAGGAGGCGAGGTCGGCGGTCTCGTGGGGCGACCGCAACAACCCGACCGTGCGGTGGACGCTGCGGATCGTCCAGGTCCTGGTCTTCGTGGGCCTCGTCGTCGCGGCGGTGTTCCCCATGATCTGGCTGGCCAAGGCGTCGATCTCGACCACCGGCGACCTCATCCGCGACCCCCTCGGCTGGTGGCCGTCGGGAATCGACTTCTCCAACTACGCCGTGGTCTGGAACGAGCTCGGCATCTACAAGTACCTTCTCAACACCCTCTGGCTGGCACTCGGCAGCGCGGCGGTCACGCTCGTGGTCTGCATCACCGGCGCCTACTGCCTGTCGATCCTGCGGCCGCGCTGGGGGGCGGTGGTGTACTGGGCGGTGCTGGCCACCCTGTTCATCCCGGGTGTCATCTCCCTGGTGCCGCTCTACCTCACCGTGCTCGACCTGCCGGGGCTCGGCATCAGCCTGCTCAACTCGATGTGGGCGGTGTGGCTGCCGGCCGGCGCCAGCGCCTTCTCGCTCGTGCTGGCCAAGCGGTTCTTCGACTCCATCCCCCGGGAGCTCATCGAGGCCGCCCGCATCGACGGGGCGGGGCCGGTGCGGGTGCTCTGGTCGATCGTCATCCCGCTGTCGCGGCCCATCATCAGCGTGCTCGCGCTGCTCAGCTGCGTGTCGGCGTACAAGGAGTACCTGTGGCCGCTGCTCGTGCTGCCCGACCCGAACGTGCAGCCCATCTCGGTGGCGCTGCCGCGGGTGGAACCCTCGCTGGAGTACTCGGCGATGATGGCGGCGCTGTTCCTGTCGCTGCTCGTGCCGATCGTGCTCTTCCTCATCTTCCAGCGCCAGTTCCTCCGCAGCGTCGGCATGGCGAACGGCATCAAGGGGTGACGCCGCCGAGAATCGGCTGAGCTAGTGTCGGTGGGATGGAGTGCGTGAGGAGGTCGCGATGAACGAAGCCGCCGCCGAGAACCCGGCACGCCGAGCGAATCTCCGCGAGGTCGCCGCCCTCGCCGGGGTCTCCCTGTCGACCGCCTCCCGCGTACTCTCGGGCAGCTACCCGATCTCGGGCGCGACCCGCGAGAAGGTGGTCGAGGCGATGCGGGAGCTCGGCTACTCCGAATCGCGCACCCGCCGGCGCGAGGCCACCCGCACCATCGGGGTGATCGTGTCGGATGTGCGGTCGTCGCTGGTCTCGGGCGTCACCGCCGGCATCGATGCAGCCGCGGCGGAGAACGGTCGCATCTGCACCATCTTCCCCACCGAGGGCGACCTCGACCGCGAGCGGGACATCGTGCGCCTGGCCGCCCGCCAGCGCGAGCTCGACGCACTCGTCTTCGTCGGCGGCATGCAGCGCACCGACGACTACGCCGGGCGCATCGGCGACTACCTCACCATGCTGGGCGAGGTCGACGCCCGGCTGGTGCTCTGCGCGCGCCCCGGCATCGGAGCGCACCCCGGCACCCTCGACGTCGGCTACGACAACGAGGGCGGCGCCTTCGCCATCGCGAGCTACCTCGCCTCCAAGGGGCACCGGCGCATCGCGTGGGTGGGCGGGCAACGCAACCACTCCACCACCGAGGGCCGCCTGCGCGGTGTACGCCGCGCGCTCGGCACGCTCGGCCTAGAACTCGAGGTGGCCTACACGGAAGAGTTCCAGCCGAGCAGCAGCCGGCGCATCCGCATCACCGACCCCACCTACTCCAACACCCGGCGACTGCTCGAGGAGCACCCCGAGGTGACGGGCGTCGTCACGAACAGCGACTTCCACGCCGTCGAGGTGGTGCGGGCCCTGCACGACGCCGGTGTCGACGTGCCGGAAGACATCTCGGTGGTCGGCTACGACGACAACGAGGTCGCCCTCCAGGTGCGCCCCAACCTCACCACCGTGCACCTGCCGGTCTTCGACCTCGGCTGGGAGGCGGCCCGCCTCGCCGTGGAGAAGCCGCTCGCAGGCATGCCCGGTTCCTCGGTCGAGCTCGGCACCCACGTCGTGGTGCGCGACTCCGTGGCGCCGCCCCGGGCCTAGGCTTCGCGCCGCCCCGGCACCGCTCGGGCCACTCGCGACTCCGACGGGCACCGCCCCCACCCACGCTCCCCGTCCGGCGCGGCTGCGGTCGCGCACGGGGTTCCGCTCTGCCCGACGAATCCAGGTGTTGCGCTTTGTTTCTACCCTTTGTTTCTGTAGTGTCTCTATAGCGTTTCACCATGGCGCCACATCGCTGCAACCACACTCCTGAGGATCCGATTCATGACACGACGGCGTGCATTCTCCACCCTGGGCTGTCCCACCGCGGGCATCGCCGAAGTCGCCGAGCTGGCGGCGGCATCGGGCTGGAACGCGCTCGAGTTGCGATCGAGCGACGACACCGAGGTGCACCCCGGTCTCGATCGGTCGGAGCGGGCCGCCGTCTCCGCCGCGCTCGGCGACCTGGAGAGGGTGTGCCTCGCGACCTACGTCACCCTCGCCGGCCCCGGCTCCGACGACTCGCAGGTGCTGGCCGCCTTGCGCGCCGAAGCCGAACTCGCTCGCGACCTGGGTTTCGGCGCCATCCGCGTGTTCGCCGGCGGCGACGACCGCCTGCCAGACGACAGCGACGCGGCGATGGTGCGCCGCCTCCGGGCCGCCGCCGGCCACGCGGGGGTCGACATCTGGCTCGAGACCCATGACAGCCACTCCACCGGCCTCGCGGTCGCCCGCGTGCTCGACGCGGTCGACGACGAGCGCGTCGGCGCCATCTGGGACATCGCGCACCCGTGGGCTGCCGGCGAGCCGGTCAGCACGACCGCCGCACTCCTGGCCCCCTGGCTCCGCCACGTGCAGATCAAGGACGTCGTGGGCCGCCGCGAACCGCTTCCCGTTCTCCCGGGCACGGGCACGCTGCCGCTCGAAGAGGTGCTGCTCCAGCTCGACGCACGCGGGTACGATGGGTATCTCGGCCTCGAGTGGGAGCTGCGCTGGCACCCCGAGCTCCCCCCGCTCGCAGAGGCCCTGGCGGCCGCCGATTCCTGGCTGGAGCGCTTTCCGCTGCAGCCGCGCGCATCCGTTCGCACCATCGACGAGGCGGTCGCGGCCCTCACGACCGAGGAGAAGGTCGCACTGGTCAGCGGAAGCGGCTTCTGGACCACCGAGGCCGTGCCGCGCATTGGCCTCCGCCCGATCGTGCTCTCCGACGGCCCGGCCGGGGTGCGCGGCCCCTCGATGGACGAACGGCAGCCCTCGCTCAACCTCCCCTCGGCGGGCGCCCTTGCTGCGAGCTGGGACCCCTCGCTGGCCTACCAGGTCGGCGCCCAGCTGGCCGTCGAGGCCGCTCGTCACGGTGTCGACGTCGTGCTCGGGCCGACCGTGAACCTGCACCGCACGCCGCTCGGCGGGCGGTCGTTCGAGTCGTTCTCGGAAGACCCCCTCCTCACCTCCGCCCTCGCGGTGCGCTACATCGCGGGACTGCAAGACCGGGGCGTCGGCGCCTGCGCCAAGCACTACGTGCTGAACGACTCCGAGACCGAGCGCATGACCGTCTCGGTCGAGGTCGACGAGGCGCCCCTGCGCGAGCTTTACCTGCGCCCGTTCGAGGATGCGGTGGCCGCCGGCGTCTGGACGGTGATGAGCGCCTACAACTCGGTCGACGGCGTGCGCATGACCGAGCACGGGCTGCTGCGCGACCCGCTCCGCTCGGAGTGGGGGTTCGACGGCGTGGTGGTGTCGGACTGGTCGGCGGTGCGGTCGCTCGACGCGGCGTCGGCCGGTCAGGATCTCGCCATGCCCGGCTCCGACGGGCAACCGGGCGGGGTGTGGGACGACGCGCTGCTCGCCGCCGTGCAGACGGGTGAGGTGCCGCTCGACACCCTCGACGAGAAGGTGCGGCGGCTGCTGACGCTCGCCCAGCGCGTGGGCGCGCTCGGAGCCGACCACCGGGTCTCCGTCGCAGGCTCCGAGGCCACGGGTGTCGAGACGGCCAGGAACCTCCTCGAGCGGGGGTCGGTGCTGCTCACGAACGACGGCATCCTCCCCCTCGGGGTGGGTGGGTCGCCGCTCCGGGTCGCGGTGATCGGCCCGGGTGCCGTGCGACCACGCACCCAGGGCGGTGGCAGCGCCGCGGTGGTGCCCGATCACGTCGGCACCCCGGCGGACGCGCTCAGGGCGATCCCCGCCCTCGAGGTCACGGAGCACGCGGGGGTGGTCCCCGACCACCCCGAGGCGTTCGGGCCCGACGAGCTCATGGCGCCCGACGGCACGGTCGGCGCACTGCAGGTGCGCCTCTGGGATGCGGCGGGACGGGTGCTGAGCGACGAGCTGCGCTCCGCCTCGCGCCTGATCTGGCTCGGTGACCTGCCGACCGCCGCCAGCGCGATGACGGCGGAGTTCGACGCCCTGTTCCACCGCGACGGCCCGGTCGAGGTCTCGGTCGAGCTGCCCGCCGGCGGCTCCCTCACGGTCGACGGCGCCCGTGTCGACGCCGAACCCCACGAGAAACGAGTGGCGGTCACCGTCGAGGCGGTGGCGGGGCGGGCCCTCCGCGTCGAGGTCACGGCCCACGCCCCCGCCGACCTCGAGCTGCGCATCCTCGACGTGCGCATCGGTCGCCTCTTCCCCGCCGACCTCGCAGCTGCCGCCGACGCGCTGGAGGCAGCGGTCGCGGCGGCCGCGGCCGCCGATGTGGCGGTCGTCTTCGTCGGCACGGATGCGCGGATCGAGACCGAGGGCCGCGACCGCACCGACCTGTCGTTGCCTCCCGAGCACGACGCCCTCGTCGAGGCGGTCGCGGCGGCGAACCCCCGCACGGTGGTGGTCGTCAGTGCGGGTGCGCCCGTCGAGCTGCCCTGGCGTTCCCGGGTCGGCGCGGTGCTGCTGACCTGGTTCGGCGGTCAGGAGTTCGGCGACGGCGTCGCGTCGTTGCTGACCGGTCGCGCGGAACCGGGCGGACGACTGCCGACGACCTGGCCGGAACGCCTCGCCGATGCACCCGTGCAGAACGTCGTACCCACCGACGGAACGCTCTGGTACGAGGAGGGGTCGCTGATCGGTCACCGGGCCTGGGCGCTCGGCACGAGCGAACCTGCCTTCGCCTTCGGGCACGGACTGGGCTACACCTCGTGGAGTCTCGGCGAGGTCTTCGTCGAACCAGGCGACCTCGACACCGACCTCTTCGCCGACACCGGCACCGGCACCGGCACCGGCACCGGCCGCACCCCCGACGGCGTCGACGGCACCTCGACCACCGTCGTCGCGCGGGTCGCCAACACGGGCCCGCGTCGCGGCCGCCAGGTCATCCAGGTCTACCTCTCGCGACCCGACTCCACCGTGGCGAGACCACCTTTCTGGCTCGGCGGGTTCGCGTCGATCGAACTCGAGGCCGGTGCGCGCGCCGAGGTGCGCATCCGTCTGGCCCGCCGGCAGTTCGCCCACTGGTCTGAGGAGGAACACGCCTGGCAGATCGAGCCCGGCGAGTTCACCGCCCGGGTGGGTTTCTCCGCCACCGACCTTCCGCAGTCGATCGTCGTACCGGCGATCTGACCCATCGACACCCGAGGACCGACCCCATGCTCTTCGACCTTCCCCTCGAGCGCCTCCGCGAGCACTCCCCCGAGCTGACGCTGCCCGCCGACTTCGAGTCGTTCTGGGGCGACACTCTCGCCCGGGCCCGTGAGCTGCCGCTCGACGTCGAGCGGGAGGAGGTCGCGCTCGGGTTCCCAGGTCTCCGCGTGTTCGACGTCTCCTTCGCAGGGTTCGGCGGCGACCGCATCCGGGCGTGGCTGCGGCTGCCCACCCACTCCGCGAACGAGCCCCTGCCGGGGTTCGTGGAGTTCCACGGGTATCGCGGCGGGCGCGGGCTCCCGCACGAACCGCGCCTCTGGCCGCAGGCGGGGTTCGCGCACCTCGCCGTCGACACCCGAGGGCAGGGCGGCGCGTGGACGGCCGGCGCCACCCCCGATCCGCACGGTGGCACCGGCCCCGAGACCGCTGGCTGGGTCACCCGCGGCATCTCCTCGCCCGCCACCTACTATTACCGCCGGGTCTTCGT
This sequence comes from Herbiconiux sp. SALV-R1, assembly GCF_013113715.1. Lineage (GTDB taxonomy): Bacteria > Actinomycetota > Actinomycetes > Actinomycetales > Microbacteriaceae > Herbiconiux. The sequence goes on along the minus strand of NZ_CP053344.1, from coordinate 431,903 downwards.
CGACGCCGTGCGGGCCGTCGAGGCCATGCGGAGCATCCCCGACGTGGAGACGAGTCGCGTCTTCGCGGGTGGGGTCAGCCAGGGCGGCGGTATCGCGCTCGCGGCCGCCGGCCTGCTCGGCGACCTCGCGGGTGTGGTCACCGACGTCCCGTTCCTGTGCGACTTCCCCGAGGCGCTCGCGCTCACCTCCGATTACTCCTCGGGCTACGGCGAGGTGCTCCAGTACCTCATGGTCAACCGTGAGCAGGAACGCACCGTGCTCGACACCCTCTCCTACTTCGACGTGGCGAACCTCGTCACCCTCGCCGAGGCCCCGGCGCTGTTTTCCGTCGCGCTGGCCGACTCGGTCTGCGCGCCGCGCACCGTCTTCGCCGCCTTCAACCGGTACCGGGGGTCGGACAAGGAGATCGCCGTCTACCCCTACAACGGCCACGAGGGCGGCGGCGCCCACCAGGCGTGGCGGGCCCTGGAGTGGGTTCGCGCGAGGTGCGCGGCATGAGCGCCGGGCGACCCAAGGCCCTCCTGTCGATGTGGGCCGACGTCGTGTGCGAGGTGTTCCCACCCGACCTGCGCGCCGAGCTCGAGCAGGTCGTGGAGCTCCTCGACCCCCGACCGCTGGCAAGCCTCGACGATCCGGTCGCCGAGCGCCTCGACGAGGCCGAGGTGCTGGTCACGAGCTGGGGCGCCCTGCCCGTCGACGAAGCCCTACTCGCCCGGGCACCCCGACTCCGCGCCGTCTTCCACGCGGCGGGCTCGATCAAGGGCACGGTGCACGACGCCGGCTGGCGCTCGGGTCTCGTGGTCACCTCGGCCGCGGCGCTCGGTGCGCAGCCCGTCGTCGAGTACACGGTCGCCGTGATCACACTCGCCGCGCACCGCGTCTTCCCGCTCGCGCAGACCTACCGCGAGGGGTCGTTCGTGCCCGTGCGCGGTCGTCGCGGCCGCCCGGGCACGACGGTGGGCATCGTCGGGGCGTCGGCCATCGGGCGTGGCGTCATCGAGCGCCTCGTCGCCGACGACTGGGACGTCTCGGTGTACGACCCCGTGGTCGATCCCGCCGTCATCGCCGGGCTCGGCGCCCGGCAGGTGGAGCTCGACGAGCTGTGCGCCCAGAGCGACATCGTGTCGCTGCACGCTCCGGATGTCGCCGCAACCCGCCGCATGATGGATGCACGGCGCCTCGCGCTGATGAAAGACGGCGCCACGCTCGTCAACACGGCCCGCGGGGCCCTCGTCGACCACGACGCACTTCGCCTCGAGTGCGCGAGCGGCCGCATCGACGCCGTACTCGACGTCACCGACCCCGAGCCGCTGCCGCCGGGCGACCTGCTGCTGCGGCTGCCCAACGTGTTCTGCACTCCGCACGCTGCCGGCGTGCAGGGCACCGAGGTCGCATCCCTCGGCGCCTTCATGGTGGAGGAGCTCCGGCGGTACGCGCACGGCGAGCCGCTCGAAGGAGCGATCGACCACCGCATGCTGCCCGTTCTCGCCTGAGACCGGCGGGCCTGCTCCTCGAGCAGACCCGCCGACTCGGCTTCCGACCTCCCGCCTCAGGGCAGGTCGTAGATGAGCGTGTGCGCCGCCGTCGGCTCGAGGTTCACCGTGATGCGCCCGTTCGACCCCACCGTGTAGTAGTCGCGCAGCTCGCCGTCGACCGTCACACTGAACGCACCGGGGTCGAGGAGCCCGAGCGTGAGGTTGGCGGCAGGGGTCGCTCCCGGAGTCACGGCGTCGACCTGCACGGTGATCGTCGTGCCGTTCGTCGCGAGCCGGAGATTGCGTCGCCCGCCGTTCACCTCGACCCGGGCGCCGGCGAACTCCACGAACGTCGCGTCGACGGCCGTCAGCGTCGTGGGCACGGGCGTCGAACCCTCGCTGCGCACCAGCAGCGCCCTGCCGTTGCCGGAGGCTCCGGCGACCGAGAGCGCGCCGTATCCGTCGCTCGTCGTCGCGATGGCCACCGTGTCGAGCCGGTTCGGCCGGGCGAGCTCGGCGCTGAACTGGCTGCCGCTCGCGGCCGAGCTCAGCGTCGCGGCGTCGGCGGCCGTGCGCTGCGGCACCAGCGCCGTCGCGATGCGCGCCGAGCTCGCGCCGGGCACCGTGGTGCGCCAGGTCGTGCCGAGCTCCGGCAGCAGGCCGGCGCCGTTGGTGCACGTCGCGCCGGCGTCGGGCGACGACTGCAGGTATCGCGCGGTGACCGTCGACGACCCGACCGTCTGGGCGATGTCGCTCCCCCCGGTGACGGCCGAGACCGTGCCCTTGCTGTGGAACAGCGAGTGGATGTTGCGGGCCGACGAGACCGTCACGTCGTCGAGCACGATCGCTGCCTGCCGGTCGACGTAGGCGATCGTGCGCCGGGCCCGCGTGATGCCCGAGGTGCTCGGGGCCGCGTAGAGACCCGTGGTGTCGGCGACGACCACGGTGTCGGCCCCGATCGCGTTGAGGGCGGGGATGCTCGCCCGGCCACGCATGTCGGCGTACGGCTGCGTGAACCCCGACGCCCGTTCCCCGGCCTGACCCACGTCGGAGCCCGCCACGACCGCGTTGGTCTGCTTCGTGAGGTAGGCGCCGTAGGGTGCGTAGGCTCCGAAGATCGCGCCGCCGAACGAGAGGCTGAAGTGGCCGCCGTCGGGATGGTCGTGGGCGACGTTGATGTATCGGGAGTTCGGGCCCAGCCGGTCGCGCCACTCGTTGAGGCGAACGCCGCCCATCACCCCCGCCTTGACGTGCAGGGAGACGCCGGTGTCGCTCCAGTCGGAGCGCGACGCGAGCACGCCGAGGTCGGGGTAGAGCCGGGTGGTCTGCCGGTCGTCGAGCCCCGCGGCGGCCAGCGAGTCGTCGTGCCAGAGCAGGTTCCAGGCGTTGTAGAAGAACGAGCTCACGCCTGCGGGCCCTGATTGGTACACCCGCTGCAGGAACTCCTGCAGCTGCGAGTCCTGGTACTTCGAGGCGATGTGCCAAAGGTAGGGGTTGAAGTAGTAAAGCGACCCGTCGGTGTCGCCGTAGGAGAACTGCCCGACGTTCTTGGGCAGCGACACGTCGATCTTGAACGCCCCCATGCCCGGGATCTCGGGCTCCGCCCACAGGTCGCCGCTGCCGACCGATTCCAGCACATCGACGGCGCGCACCAGGTGCTCGTTGCCGTAGGTCGCGTAGGTGATGCTCTCGTGCTGCGACCCGTCGGGCGAGATCCAGCTGAGCACCTGACGCAGCTGGCTGCGGCCGAACTCCAGCCGGTAGTCGTCGCTCTCGGAGCTGTCGGCGGCACCGTCGCCATGAATGGCGGCAGCGGCGACGACCACGCCGTCGATGCGGAAGTGCCGGTGGTTGGGCTGCGGATCGTTCTTCCAGTAGGCGTCGTTCGCGATGCCGGTGTTGGAGAACTGCGCGATGAGACGGTCGGCCTGCAGGGCGAGCTTGTCGCGGATCATCGTGCGCTCCGCCTCCGAGAACAGCTCGAAGCACCAGTCGTAGGCGAGGGAGACGCCGATGAGGCCCACGGCGTTCGACATCGACCCACCGTTCTCGACTCCCCAGTCGGGGAAGTTGGCGGGGTCGGCGACGTAGAGCGTCCAGTTGCGCACCTTCGTGGCGTAGGCGCTGTCGCCGGTGATGAGGTACGACATCGCGAGCTCCGGCAGACCCCAGTACACCGACTGCCACTGCTGGTCGTTCCCCGCGCCCGTCAGGGTCGGCAGCGCCGCGCGGGCCGTCGCGTAGCCGAGCATCGAGTTCACGAATCCGGCGTAGGCCGGCGCCGCGGCACGACGTTGCAGTTCGGCCATCGAGACCCGGCTGCCCAGGATGATGCGGGGGTGCTGGCCGTTCAGGGCCGGGTCGAACAGCCCGCTCGCGGCGGGCACGGTGCCGATGGCGGGCAGCACGCCCTGCCCCGCGGTGGTGACCGCGCCGACCGCGGTGGCGCCGACGAGAGTGCCCAGCAGCAGGCTTCGCCGGGAGACGTGTCGATCAGGGACAGGAGGCGTATTTCGATGGATGCGCACGGGACTCCTCATTGAATTGTGCCGGTTGTTTCACTGTGTTGCAGAAACAAAGTGGATACGGAGGCACGCTAATCGGAGCCCGCCCCAGCGTCAAGAGGTGGCGCGCTCCATCCGCCGCCACATCAACGCCGTCGCCATCTGGGAGAAGTGCGCCATCGAGAGAGGGTCGAAGCCGGTGAGCTCCTGGATGCGCTTGATGCGATAGGTCACCGTGTTGGGGTGCACGAACAGCGCCTTCGCCACCGCGGCCTGGGAGTGATTGCAGGTGACGAGGGCCTCGAGGGTGTCGATGAGGTGCGGATGCTCGCGGAGCGCCCCGAGACGGCTCTCGACGAGCCGGGAGGCGAGCTCCGGTTCCCGCGCCAGCAGCACCTCGACGAGAACGTCGTCGAACTGCACCACCCGGCCGGGGCGAACCCCTCCGAGGGCGGCCGCCACCGCATCCCTCGCCTCCTCGCACGACTCCTGCGCGGCGACGAGATCGGCACTCACCCCTCCGACCCCGATCGCGTACCCGGCGGCCGACTCGAAACCCTCGAGAACCCGGGCGAGCAGCTGCGGAATGTCGTTCACACGCCCTCGAGGCCGGGCGAGCGCGACCGTCAGCCTGCCCATGTCGCCGAACAGCACGGGGCCGATGACGTAGGCCTGCACCGCCGCCGCGATCCGCTGGCGCAGGCGCAGCACCTCGACGTGGTCGGCGTTGCGGACGCTCCCGATCGCGAACGAGAACCACGGCCCCTGCTGCTCGATCCTCAGCGTGTGCGTCCAGCGGTCGAGGTCGCTCGCCGCGGGCACTGCACCGTTCGCGATGGCGGTCACGAGCTCGTTCTCGACCCGGCGCTGAGCGGCCTCGATCGCCGAAGCGGTCTCGCGATAGGAGTTGATCATCTCCTGGGTGAGCAGGTCGAAGGTGCTGATGATGAGATCGGCGTAGTGGCTGGTGAGCTCGACCGGCCAGGCCTGCGACCCCGAGAAGAGGTCGAGGATGATGGTGCGCTCCGTCGACCGGTAGGCCTGGATGACCGACTCGAGCGGCACTCCCTGACTCGCCCGGCGCCCTCCGAGGTCGCGCCCCGGCAGCAACTCCGCACGGGTCGGCGGGCTCCCGCGCCGCAGCACGCGCACCCCGAGGTCGATGTTCTTCGCCACCGAGGGGATGAGCTCCTTCTTGTCGAAGACGTCGTCGGAGTACCCCTCGTAGATGTCCCACATGAGGTCGACGGCTCGGGCGGTGAGCAGTTCGATGTTGGGTGCGTAGCGAAACGATTGGGAGACCATCACAAAACCATAGAGGAGATCTTGGGAATCATCCCGTCGATTTGGGAAGGTCCACCTGGAAGCGTGGAGGAGTGACAGAGCAGTCACTCGAGACACCGGGAGAAGCCCATGACGGCAATTCAGCAGATCGAAGCGGACCTCACGGTTCCCACCCCCGCACTCATCGACGACATCGGCCGGCTCGACGGCGACATCATGGTGCTGGGCGTCGGAGGCAAGGTCGGCCCCAGCGTGGCCATCATGGCCCGCCGTGCCATCGAGGAGGCGGGCGTCGACAAGAAGGTCTTCGGTGTCGCCCGCTTCAGCGACCCGGCCGCGCGCGAGTCGCTCGAGAGCTACGGCGTCGACGTGGTGCCCGCCGACCTCACCGACGACCTCGAGCTCGACGGACTGCCCGAGGCCCGGAACGTCATCTTCATGGCCGGCAACAAGTTCGGCACCACCGGCAACGAGCACCACACCTGGATGATGAACTCCTACCTGCCCGGCCGGGTGGCCGAGCGGTTCCGCGACTCGCGCATCGTGGCGTTCTCCACCCTCGTCACCTACCCCCTCGCCGACGTCTCCACCGGCGGCTCCCGGGAGTCGGATGCGTCGGGGCCGATCGGCGAGTACGCCATGTCGTGCCTCGGTCGGGAACGCATCTTCGAGCACTTCTCGCTGAAGAACGGAACACCGCTGCTGATCTTCCGTCTCGGTTACTCGATCGAGACCCGGTACGGCGTACTGCAGGAGATCGCCCAGGCCGTGCACGACGGCACGCCCATCCCGCTCGCCATGGGGCACGCCAGCGTCATCTGGCAGCGCGATGTCGCGGAGTACGCCATCCGTTCGCTGCACCTGGCCTCGACGCCTCCCCGCCGGCTCAACATCACCGGCCCCGAGATCGTGTCGATCCGCTGGCTCGCCGAGAGGTTCGGCGAGCGCTTCGGAACCCGGCCGGTGTTCGACGGGGTCGAGACCGGAACGGCCTACGTGATGGACGGCTCGTCGCTGCAGACCGAGTTCGGTTTCCCCTCCACGACGCTGGCGCAGATGATCGAGCGGGTCGGCGACTGGGTCGCCGCATCCGGCCCCACCATCGGCAAGCCCACGAAGTTCCAGCAGCGCGACGGCGAGTTCTGAGGCTGCCGCGATGACGAACACCGCCACCGCTGCCACGCAGCTCGCCGACGACGGGGACTCCCCCGTCACCACGTCACCGCCGCGTCGCAGAGGCGCCTGGTCGAAGAACTACCGCTGGGTCATCACCGCGGCCGTCGGGCTGTTCGTGCTGCTGGTCTGGCAGCTCGTCGCCGTGCTGTTCGACCTGCCCACCTACATCCTGCCCACGCCGGTCGACGCGGCGGAGTCGCTCTGGACGAACCGCGACGAGCTCTGGACGGCCACGCTCGTCACGACGGGCGAGGTGCTCGCCGGCTTCAGCATCGCCGTGCTCGTGAGCATCCCGGTGGCCATGCTGCTGGTGTCGTTCCGCTGGTTCGAGACGATCGTGTACCCCTTCATCGTGCTGCTGCAGACCGTGCCGAAGATCGCGCTGGCGCCGCTGTTCGTGGTGTGGTTCGGGTTCGGCATCCTGCCGAAGGTGCTCGTCACCTTCTTGATCTGCTTCTTCCCAATCCTGCTCGACACGATGACCGGGTTGCGTTCGTCGAACCCCGACATGGCGAGCCTCGTGCGCTCGATGGGCGGCGGCACCTGGTCGATCTTCCGCAAGGTGCGGCTGCCCGCCGCGCTCCCCCACGTCTTCGCCGGCGTGAAGGTGGCCATCACGCTCGCGGTCGTCGGCGCGGTGGTGGGCGAGTTCGTCGGCGCCACCCAGGGGCTCGGGTACCTGCTCCTGCGCGCGAACGCCAACCTCGACACGCCCCTGCTGTTCGCAGCGATCGCCATCCTGACGGTGCTCGGTCTCGTGCTCTACTACGCCGTCTCCCTGGTGGAACGGCTCGTCATCCCCTGGCACGTCTCGCAGCGCTCGGAGGGCACCGTCACCACCGGGCCCGCCGTCTGATCCACCCCGTCCGCACCACCCCATCCTGCAGCACACATCTCAAAGGAGAGATCCGTGAACAAGAAACCCGCCCGGCTGGCGTCGCTCGTGCTCGCCGGCTCCGCAGCACTGGCCCTCGCCGCCTGTTCCGGCACCACGCCCGCCGACTCGCCCGCCACCAGCGGAAGCGGCGAGCTCGACGTGCTCCCCATCCGCCTCAACTGGACCTTCGAGGCCGCCGATCACCCCTGGTTCTTCGCCGGCATGGAAGAGGGCATCTACGCCGAGCACGGCATCGAGCTGCAGCCCCAGGAGGGCACCGGTTCGGCGTCGACGCTGCAGCTGGTGGCCTCGGGAAGCGATCCGGTCGGGCTGGTCGATTCAGGAACGATGATGGGCGGCGTGAGCAAGGGCCTCCCCGTGCAGGCGGTGTGCGTGCTCGCCCAGCGCAATCCGATGTCGGCGATCTTCCCCGCCTCGGCGGGCATCACCGGCATCGACGACCTCAAGGGCAAGACGATCGCGGTGACCCCGGGCGACTCCCTGTCGCAGATCTTCCCGGCCGTGCTCGCCGCCAACGACCTGCAAGACAGCGACGTGAACATGGTCGGTCTCGCCGACCCGGCGGCGAAACAGAGTTCGGTACTCACCGGCGCATCCGACGCGTTCCTCGGCTACTACACGCTGCAGCTGCCGGCGATCGAGCAGAGCTCCGGCGAGAAGATGGACTACCTCGCCTTCTCCGATCTCGGGGTCGACACGCTCAGCATGGGCATCGTGGTGAACAAGGACTGGGCGGCCGAGAACGAAGACCTGCTCACGCGTTTCATCGCGGCCACCCAGGAGTCGGCGCAGTTCGTGGTCGACAACCCCGAGAAGGCGGCCGACGACTTCGTCGCCGGGGTGCCGAGCTTCGACCGCGAGCTCGCCCTCACCCAGATCACCGCTGCCGTGCCGCTGCTGCACACCGAGGCCACGGAGGGCTCGCCCATCTGCCAGAGCGACGAGGGCGACTGGGCCGCGACAGAAGACATCCTGTCGACCTACGCGGGTCTCAGCCCGGCCGATTCGCTCGACGCCTATTACACCAACGACTACATCAAGTGAGCGAGCCCACGATGAGCACGGTGGACACCACGAACCCACTCCGCCCCTCCCCCGGAGCCGGCACTCCCATCGACGTGAGGGGGCTCGAGATCGAGTACGAGACGAGCGGGGGGCCGGTGCACGCCCTGGGCCCGATCGACCTCTCCATCGGGGCGGGCGAGTTCGTCTCGGTCGTCGGGCCGTCGGGATGCGGAAAGTCGACACTGCTCAAGGCGGTCGCCGGCCTCATCCGCCCGAGCGCCGGTGGAGTGACGATCGGCGGGGCACCCATCACCAAGCCGCACAGCGACCTGGGCATCGTCTTCCAGAACCCCCTGCTGATGGACTGGCGCTCGGTGCTGTCGAACGTGCTGCTGCAGGCCGAGATGCGCTCGATGCCCAAGCAGCAGGCGACCGAGAAGGCGAAGTCCCTCCTCGCGCAGGTGGGGCTCAGCGGCTTCGAGAACCGTCGCCCCCACGAGCTCTCCGGCGGCATGCAGCAGCGGGTCGGCATCTGCCGCGCTCTGCTGCACGAGCCTCCGCTCATCATGATGGACGAGCCGTTCGGGGCACTCGACGCCCTCACCCGGGAGCAGATGTGCTACGACCTGCAAGACCTGTGGATGCAGCGGCGGCCCACCGTGCTGTTCATCACCCACTCCATCCAGGAGGCGACCCTGCTCTCCGATCGCGTGATCGTCATGTCGCGGCGACCCGGCCAGATCCTCGCCGAGTACGAGATGACGCGCCCCCGGCCGCGGCTGCTCGACGACGACGAGCATCCCGAGGTCGATCGGGTGAGCCGCGAGATCCGGCGCCTGCTGGGCGTCACCGACCACGCCACGACGAAGAAGGCATCATGAGACTCATCTCGATCGATCGAACCGGATTCGCCGCGGCGGCTCTGGTGACCAGCGCCGACGACGGCACCGAGCTCGTGCTCCCCGTCATCGCGGCTGGCAACGGCGCGGGCACCGGCTCGACGGTTCCGGTGTCGATGAACGACCTCCTCGACGACTGGCAGTTCTGGGCCGAGCGGCTGAAGGCCGTGCAGGCCGAAGCGGCGCCGGAGGACTGGCGGCCCATCGGCGACTTCGAGGTGCTCGCGCCGGTGCCGCACCCGCGCTCGGTCATCTGCATCGGCCTCAACTACCGCGACCACGCCACCGAGACCGGGGCGCCCATCCCGACCCAGCCGGTGGTGTTCGCGAAGCACCGCTCGTCGGTGGTGGCCGGCGGCACCGCGATCACGCTGCCGGAGTCGTCTGACGAGGTGGACTACGAGGCTGAGCTGGCCGTCGTGATCGGCCGACGCGTGTTCGACGTCACACCGCAGGAGGCACTGCGCGCGGTGGCCGGCTACACCGTGATGAACGACGTGAGCGCCCGAGACTGGCAGGCCCGCACGAGCCAGTGGATGACGGCGAAGTCGTTCCCGACCTTCGGGCCGATGGGGCCCGCGCTCGTGACGGCCGACGAGCTGGGCGACGCGCGCGGGCTGCGGATCGGCCTCCGGGTGAACGGGGAGACACTGCAGAACTCCTCGACCGACGAGATGATCTTCGGGGTCGCCGAGCTGATCAGTCATCTCTCGCAGTTCTGGCCGATCGAGCCCGGTGACGTCATCGCCACTGGAACACCGGCCGGTGTCGGGTTCACCCGCACCCCTCCGGTGTTCCTCCGCGACGGCGACGTGGTGGAGGCGTACATCGAGGGCATCGGGGTGTTGCGGAACGCGGTGGTGCGCGACGCGGAGGTGCCCACGGGCGCGCTGCACGGGGCGCGGGCGTGAGCGTGGCCGGATCGCTTCCAGCGGTGCGGCGGCGACGTCGGCTGCTGAGGAGCGACTCCTTCTCGGTGTTCGTCTGCGCCGACGTCGGGCTGCAGATCGGCCCTCCGGCTGCCACGCGGAGGCTGGACGAGCTCCGGCCGTTCGCGGAGCTCGACGTCGACGGCATCCTCCTCACCCAGGCGGCCGTCCCGACCTTCGCCGAGACACTCGCCGCGCGGCCCGAACTCGCCCTGGTGGTGCGCCTCGACTGGTGCAGCCAATGGCGTGGGGCCCAGCTCAGCCCGGTCACCGACGGTGTCGGGGTCACGGTGTCGACCGCCGCAGAGGCTGCGGCGAGCGGAGCGGATGCCGTCATCCACTACTGCCTTCTCGGCCACGGCGACCCGCGGGTCGAGGCCGACTACGTCGATCGTGCAGCCCGCGCGGTTCGTGAGGCGCACGCCGTGGGGCTGGCGTGCATCCTGGAGCCACTCATCCGCGGCACGAACGCGGAGGGCCAGGAGCGGGATGCGGCACACCTGATCTGGGGAATCCGCACCGCCGAAGAGCTCGGCGCCGACGCGGTGAAGGTGGAGCAGCCCGCCGAGGGCGACGTCGACCGGGTGATCGGGTCTGCCGGCGTGCCCGTGCTGCTGGCCTCGACCCCGCCGATCTCGGCCGACCACGCTGTGCGGCGTGTGGCCGAGGGCGCGCACGCCGGGGCAGCGGGCGTCGCCTACTCGGCCGACTTCTTCGCGGCCGAGCGGCCTGCGGAACTCGTGGCGGGCATCCGCTCTGCCGCCCTCTCACCGTCTGGAAAGGACATGTCATGAAGATCGCCGTGCTGCAGGGGCCCAATCTCAACCGCCTCGGCGTGCGCAAACCGGAGGTCTACGGCACGGTGACGCTGCCCGACATCGTCGCCGACCTCGATGTGCTCGCCGGTGAGATCGGGGTGGAGCTGGTGCACTTCCAGTCGAACCACGAGGGGGCGATGATCGACTGGCTGCAGTCGGTCGAGGGCGAGATCGACGGAGTGGTGTGCAACCCGGCCGGGCTCACGAACTACGGCTTGTCGCTGCGGGATGCGCTGAACGAGTGCGGGGTGCCGGTGGCGATCATCCATCTCTCCAACGTGCACGCGCGGGAGGAGTGGCGGCGGCACGACGTGTTCGCCGAGATCGCGACGGTGTACTTCGCCGGGGCGGGGTGGTTCGGGTATCGTCATGCGCTCCAGGCGTTGCTGTCGAAGATCGGGGCGAAATGAATCGCGAAGTGTCGGGCGCGGATCGACCGGGGGTGCCCGCGACGATGCGGGCGGCGATCTGGAACGGCGGCTCGCCCGACGTCGTGGTCGAGTCGATTCCGGTGCCGGTGCCGCAGCGGGGCGAGGCCCTCATCGAGGTCGCCGCGTGCGGGGTGTGCCACACCGACCTGCACGTCATGAAGGCGGAGGTGGCGTTCCCGCCGCCCGCCGTGATGGGGCACGAGGTCAGCGGCACGATCGTCGAGATCGGGGCGGGGAGCGAGACCGCGCTGACACCCGGGCAGCGTGTCGTCGGAGCGTTCATCATGCCGTGCACGGAGTGCGAGATGTGCCGGGCGGGCCGCGACGACATGTGCGAGGCGTTCTTCGGCGAGAACCGGCTGAAGGGCAACCTCTTCGACGGCACGACGCGACTCCACCGGTCTGACGGGAGCCGGCTGTCGATGTACTCGATGGGCGGTCTGGCCGAGTACGCGATCGTTCCGCTGTCGGCACTGGCGCCGCTGCCGTCGGGTCTGAGCTTCGAGGAGGCTGCCGTGCTCGGCTGCGCGGCGTTCACCGCCTACGGCGCCGTGGCGAAGTCGGAGATCGTCGCCGGGGAGTCGATGGCGATCGTCGCGGTGGGAGGGGTCGGGTCGAGCCTCATCCAGGTCGGCAAGCACCTCGGGGCGTCGCCCATCATCGCGATCGACGTCGACGACACCAAGCTCGCCGCGGCGCGGGAGCTCGGGGCCGACGTGGTCGTCAACTCGACCCGGGAGGATGCAGTTGCGCGCGTGCGCGAGGTCACCGGCGGTAAAGGGGTGAGCGTCGCGTTCGAGGCGCTCGGCCGGCCGCAGACCTTCGAGCTCGCGGTGTCGCTCCTGCGAGAGGGCGGGCGGATGGTCGCGGTGGGCATCGCCGCGGGGGCTGCGGCGGCCGCCGTGCCGATCACACCGCTCGTGCGGCGGGGCCAGGTGATCATGGGGTCGTTCGGGGCCCGCACGCGGCGCGACCTGCCGAAGGTCGTCGAGATGGCCGCCTCGGGCGGGTACGACGTCGACCGCGCGGTGACGCGGCGCTACTCGCTGGAGGAGGTGGGTGAGGCGTACGCGGCGCTCGACCGCGGCGAGATCTCGGGGCGGGCGATCGTGACGATGGGGCGGTGAGCCGGCGCGACCGCTGCACGCTCACGCGCTGAGCTGCGGCGGCCGCCGCGCGTCGCGTGCGCCCGGCGCGCCGGCGCGGCCGCTCAGCCGCGCATCGCGACGCCGCGGCGCCAGTAGCCCATGAAGGCGACCTGGGCGCGGTCGACACCGAGGTCTTTCACGAGGTGGCGGCGGAGGGTGGTGACGACGCCGCTCTCGCCGGCGATCCAGTAGTAGCAGTCGCTCGCGGGCGCCTCGGCGGGCGCGATCTCCTCGCCGAGCCCGGAGTAGTCGGGCGTCTCCCACACGGTGTCTTCGCCCTCGATGTCGGTCACGGCGATGTCGCCCGCATCCGTGTCGCCGAGGTGGTCGAGCACGGTCGGAATGAGGCGCGAGCCGTGCGGCTCCTCGCCGCGCGCGAGCCAGCGCACCTCGAACCCGGCAGGAGCGGCGATCGGCAGCTCGTCGGCGGCCGACGGCACCTCGATGAACGCGATGCCGCGCAGCTCGCTCGGCGAGTCTTCGAGGATGCGGGCGATCGCCGGCGCCGCCGTCTCGTCGCCCGCGAGCAGCACCGTGCCGGCCTCGCGCGGCTCCCACTCGATGCCCCCGTGGTCGGAGCAGCCGCGCCGCGGACCGACGATCATCACCGAGTCGCCGACCGTCGCCGCATCCGCCCACCGCGACGCCGGGCCACTGAGCCCGGGAGCGAGGTGCAGCACGAAGTCGACGTCCACCTCGGTGCCCTCGTCGGTGACGCGCAGTTCGCGGATGGAGTAGGTGCGCATCGACCCGCGCTCGTCTTCGGGCACGGCGAGGTAGGCGCCCCACCAGTCGTCGGAGGCGCGGTCGATCGGCGCGAGCACGCCCGACTCGGGCGGGAAGACGATCTTGATCCGCGAGTCGAACACCTCGCCCGGCGTGCCGAGCTCGTCGAGCTCCACTCCCCCGAACGTCACCCGCACGTACGCGGGCGACACCCGTTCGACCCCGCGCACCTCGGCGAGCGTGAGCACGTACGGCGAACGGGTCTGGGTCTCGGTGGACATGATGCCTTTCAGTCGACAGCCGCCATGCTAGGCAAGCCTCACCTAACCTATCACCCGCGCCATCCGCTGGTCAGATCACCTTCGGCGGCCCGCTTTGCTGTCGTCGGTGGCTGCGCCTACCATCGAGGTGCGCGGGCCGGCGTGCTTCTCACGGGAGGGGCAGAATGCTCGGCGACGGGCCCATACGAATAGGTCGAGACGAGTGGGTGCTCATCCGCGACAACCCGCGCTATCCCGCCGCCCTCGTGCGCCGCCTCCACCCCGGCACCACCCTCGAGCACTACCGCGTCGTCACCTTCGACATCGACCCGGCCAAGCGCCTCCTCATCGGCCGCTTCCTCACCCTCGAAGCCGCCGACCACGCCGTCCGCTACCCCCTCCCCACCACCCACGTCCCCGCAGCCCTCAACCGCTACGGCGCCTACGAACAGCGCCCGCCCTGACGCGGCGCGGGCGCCTTCCGTGCGCTCACATATTATGTATGATGATTGGCGAACGAGGAGGTTTGATGCTGCAGAGGGTGCTGGGCGGGCTTGCCGTGTCGGAGGTGGGGTTCGGGGCTGCGCAGCTCGGCAACCTCTATCGGGAGACCAGCGACGAGGAGGCGGCGGCCGCCGTCGATGCGGCGTGGGAGGGCGGCATCCGCTACTTCGACACGGCCCCGCACTACGGCCTCGGGCTGTCGGAGCGTCGACTCGGTGCCGCGCTGCGCGGTCGCCCGCGCGACGAACTCGTCATCTCGACCAAGGTCGGCCGGCTGCTCGCCCCCACCCCCGAGCGCGCCGCCGCCGGCGAGCTCGACGACGACGGCTTCGCCGTGCCCGCGGACTACCGGCGCGCCTGGGACTTCTCTCGCGACGGCGTGCTGCGCTCGCTCGAGGCGAGCCTCGACCGACTCGGCATGGACCGCGTCGACATCGTCTACCTCCACGACCCCGACGAGCACTGGGAGCAGGCCTCGACGACGGGCGTCGGAGCGCTCATGGAGCTCCGCGACGAGGGGGTCGTCGGCGCGATCGGCGCCGGCATGAACCAGGTCGAGATGCTCGCCCGCTTCGTCGAGCGATGCGACGTCGACGTCGTCATGGTCGCCGGCCGCCACACCCTCTTCGACCGCTCGGCCGAGGAGCGCCTCCTGCCCCTCGCCTTCGATCGCGGCGTCGCCATCGTCTCCGCCGCCGTCTACAACTCGGGGCTGCTCAGCCGTGCCGAGGTGCCCGACGACGCCACCTACGACTACGGGCCCGCCCCCGCGAGCGTGATCGAACGCGCCCGGCACCTCGCCGAGATCTGCACGCGCCACGGCGTCACCCTGCCCGACGCCGCGGTGCAGTACCCCCTCCGCGACGACGCCGTCGCATCCGTCGTCATCGGCATGCGCACGGCCGCGCAGGTGACGAGCACCCTCGACCGGTACGACACCCCCATCCCCGCCGAGGCCTGGCGAGAACTGGAGTCGGCATGATCATCGACGCGCATCTGCACGTGTGGAACCCGACCCGAGCACCCTACCCCTGGCTCACCGACGCGCTGCACCCGATCGATCGAACCCTGCTCCTCGACGACATCGCGGGCGCGCTCGACAGCGCCGGCGCCGACCGTGTCGTGCTCGTGCAGGCCGCCGACAACGCCGCCGACACCGAGGTGATGCGCGCCGAAGCGGCGAAGCACCCTGCGCGAGTCGCGGGCATCGTCGCCTGGCTGCCGCTCGACGACCCCGCCGCGGTCGAAGCCGCGCTCCCCGACTTCGCCGCCGACCCCCTCATCGTGGGCATCCGCAATCTCATCCACGATCGCGAGCCCGGCTGGCTGGCGGGCGAGCAACAGGATGCGTCGCTGACACTTCTCGAAGAAGGGGGGCTGACGCTCGACTTCGTCACGGCATCGCCCGATGCCCTGGCCGAGATCCCCTCCCTGCTCGAGCGCCACCCCGAGCTGCGCATCGTCATCGACCACCTGGGCAAGCCGCCGATCGGCGGCACCCCGGAGCAGCGCACCACCTGGCGACAGCTTCTCGCCACCGCCGCCGCGAATCCGCTGGTGCACGCGAAGCTCTCGGGTCTCTACCCCGCCGTCGGCGACATGCGCACCTGGAGCGTCGACGACATCCGCCCCTTCGTCGACGACGCCGCCGAGATCTTCGGCGCCGACCGCCTCCTCTACGGCAGCGACTGGCCCATCGCCGAACTGGCCGGCGGCCACCGGCGGGTGCACGAGGCCCTCCTCGAGATCCTCGGCGGCTGGAGCCCTGCCGAACGCGCAGCAGTGCTCTCCGCATCCGCCACCGCGTTCTATGGCCTGGCGCCCGCCCCGGCCGACGAGGCCCACGACGACACCCCCGCCGCCACCCCTGACGACCCCACCAGCGAAAGGACGACCGCATGAACGGCCTCGTCTACACCGGCAACCGCGAGCTCATCCGCGTCGACCTCCCCACCACCCCGCCCGCCCCGGGCGAGGTGCAGGTGGCGGTCGCCTACACCGGCCTCTGCGGCACCGACCTCCACATCGTCCACGGCAACATGGATGCGCGGGTGAGCACCCCGCTCGTCTTCGGTCACGAGATGAGCGGCACCGTCGCCGCGGTCGGCGAGGGCGTCACCGACTGGGCCGTGGGCGACGTCGTCACCGTCATGCCCCTCGACTGGGACGGCACCTGCCCCGCCTGCCGAGCGGGCAACGAGCACATCTGCCAGAACCTCGACTTCATCGGCATCGACTCCCCCGGCGCGCTGCAGCAACTGTGGAACGTGCCCGAGCGCACCCTCGTGCGCATCCCTACCGGCACCCCGCTCGACCACGCCGCGCTCATCGAGCCCGTCGCCGTCGCGGTGCACGACGTGCGCCGGAGCGAGCTGCAGCCGGGCGACCGGGCCGTCGTCATCGGCGGCGGCCCGATCGGGCTGCTCATCGCGACCGTGGCCCGGCACGCCGGCGCCGAGGTGCTCGTCATCGAGCTCGACGAGAAGCGGCGCGCGCAGATCGCCGCGCTCGGCTTCTCCACCCTCGACCCGCGCGAACACGACCAGCGCGAGGCCGTCGAGGAGTGGACCGACGGGGCCGGCGCCGACGTGGTGTTCGAGGTGTCGGGCGCGGCCGCCGCCGTGCTCGGGGCCACCGACCTGGCGAAGGTGCGCGGCACCCTCGTGGTCGTCGCCATCCACCCCACGCCGCGCCCGATCGACCTGCAGCGCGTCTTCTGGCGCGAGCTGCGCATCCTGGGCGCCCGCGTCTACCAGCGGGCCGACTTCGAGACGGCCGTGCAGCTGATCGCCGACGGGGTGATCCCCGCCGAGCGGCTGATCACACGCGTCGTCCCGCTCGAGAAGACCGCCGAAGCCTTCGCCGACCTGGAGTCGGGAAGGGCGATGAAGATCCTCGTCGACGTGGCGGGCACCCGATGAGCGGCCTGTTCGACCTCACCGGAACCACCGCCGTGGTCACCGGGGCACGGCGCGGCATCGGCTTCGCCATGGCCCTCGCCCTCGCCGAGGCCGGTGCCGACATCATCGGAGTGAGCGCCTCCCAGCCCGCCTCGGGCAGCGAGATCGAGAGCGCGGTGCTGGGCGCCGGCCGCCGCTTCGAGGGCATCGCCTGCGACTTCGCCGACCCCGATGCCGTGTCCGAGCTGGGTCAGACCCTGGCGAGCCGCCGGGTCGACATCCTGGTGAACAATGCCGGGGTCATCGAACGGGCGCCGGCGGCCGAGCATCCGCTCTCCTCCTGGGACCGCGTGCTGCAGGTGAACCTCACCAGCCAATTCGCGCTCACTCAGGCCGTGGTGCCGCAGATGCTGGCGCGGGGCCGCGGCAAGATCATCTTCACGGCCTCGCTGCTGAGCTTTCAGGGCGGCATCAACGTACCGGGCTACACGGCGGCGAAATCGGGAATCGCGGGCCTCACGAAGGCTCTGTCGAACGAGTGGTCGGTGCGGGGCGTCAACGTGAACGCGATCGCCCCCGGCTACATCGCCACAGACAACACCGAAGCCCTCCGCGCCGACGCCGAGCGGTCGGAGGCGATCCTGGCGCGCATCCCGGCGGGCCGCTGGGGCGAGGCGAGCGATCTCGCCGGCGCGACGGTGTTCCTCGCGTCGCCCGCGTCCGACTACGTCGACGGCATCGTAATCCCCGTCGACGGGGGCTGGCTCGGTCGCTGACGCGAGCTGGTGGTTCATCGTTCATATGATGTATGCTCTATCCTGAATCCGCTTCACCGATGTCAAGGACGATATGAAAATCACGGGCTACCGAACCGTTCGCACCCACCGTGACTGGGGGCGACCGGTGGGCGACGTCAACGGCTTCATCGCATCCGGCATCACCGAGGTTCCGGTCGTCATCATCGAGACCGACGAGGGCGTCGAGGGCGTCGCGCTCGGCTCCGACCACGACCTGGCGCGTATCTTCCCCGCCCTCGAGGGCCAAGACCCCCGCGGCGTCTCCGCCCTCTACGACCGGATGCTCGCCCACGTCTTCAAGGCAGGCCACAACGGTGCCACCTTCGGCGGCGTCGCCACCTTCGACGCCGCACTCTGGGACATCAAGGCGAAGCTGGTCGGCGAACCGCTCTGGCGCCTACTCGGAGCCACCGACCGCTTCGTGCCCGGCTACGCATCCGGTCTCGACATCGCGCTGAGCGACGAGCGGCTGGCGGACTTCTACGAGTCGATGGCCGACCGCGGTTTCACGAGCGGCAAGCTCAAGGGCGGGCGCGACGTCGAGACCGATTTGCGCCGGCTCGACATCGTGCGGGGCGCCCTCGCCCGCAACACGGCACGCCCCGCCCTCATGCTCGACGCGAACGAGTCGTGGAACCTCAAGCAGGCGGTGCGATACGTCAGCGCCGTCGAAGCCGAGGTCGATCTCACCTGGATCGAGGAGCCGCTGCGCCGCTGGGATGCCCACGGCCACGCCCGCCTCTCGCGGGCCGTGAACGCGGCGGTCGCCACGGGCGAGAACCTCACGGGTCTCGAGCAGTTCCGCAGCCTGTTCGACCTCGGCGGTGTCGACATCGTGCAGTCGGGCGCCGTGTGGGGAATCACCCACTTCATCCGACTGGCCTACGCCGCGCACGCGCGCGACCTACCGATCAGCCCGGTCGGCCTGACGAGCAACCCCGCCGTCACCCATGCCGCCGCCTCGGTGCCGAACCACCTGACGGCCGAGGTGCAAGATCTCGCGGCGCCCTTCGGGGTCGTCGTCGACGAGGAGTTCGTCGACGGGGGCATCGTGCTGGGCGACGCCCCCGGTGCCGGCCTGCGCATCGACGAGGCGGCCATCGAGTCCGCTCGCGAACAAGGCGATTGGATGCAGGCCGCCGGCCCTCACGTACGCCCCGTCCGCGCGGGCCTGATGCTCACGGCAGACGCGCCTGAGGCCGACTCAACGCCGGCACCCCTCAGCATCTAGAATGTTGAGATGAATGATCTTCGGGCGACCGGCAGCTCGTCGCGGGTCTTCGATCGTGCCGCCGCACGCACGCCGGTCTCGCGACTGGGCGTCGCCGTCGTGCACGACCTGGTCACCGCGATCGTCACCGGCGAGATCGCCGAGGGAACGATGCTGCCGATCGAGACGGAGCTCAGTTCCCACTTCGGCGTGAGCCGCACCGTCGTGCGCGAGTCCGTCAAACGGATCGAGGAGAAGGGCCTGGTCGCCGTCGTCCAGGGCAGCGGAACGACGGTTCGCACGCGCGAGTCGTGGAACGTGCTCGACCCGGTGGTGCTGCAGGTCATGCTCGAGAACGACGCCTCGCTCGGCGTGCTCGACGATCTCGCCATTGTGAGGAGCTCGCTCGAGGGGGCGATGGCGGCGGCAACGGCCGCACGCCGCTCCGATGACGAGCTCGACGAGCTGCGCAGCGCCTTCGAGCGCATGGAGGAGACCATCGACCACGAGGTCGAGTACAACGACGCTGACATGCTCTTCCACGTCGTGGTGATGCAGCAGTCGCGCATCCCCCTCGCCGAGAGCATCACGCGTTCGCTGTTCTCGCGTGCGCGCGAATCCGCCCGGTTCACGGCGAACCCGTCGCGCGACGCCTTCGCCAAGACCCTCGACGAGCACCGCAAGGTGCTGGAGGCGATCGAGGCCGGCGATGCGGCGGGGGCCGAGGCGGCGATGCGGGCGCACATCATGGACGCCTGGCTGCGCCGCCGTCAGCCGACTGCCCGCAACCCCTGAGGGGTCGCGGGCGAAGCTGGCGGCTCGAGTCGCCAGCCCAGAGTGCCCGGCCGCGCGTCAGCCGCGGCCGCGCGTCAGTCCTGGTGCCACACCTCGGCGAACTGCTCCCAGTTCGGCGCGCCTGACCCCTCGCGGAACGGCAGCTGGCACGGCGCCGTGTACGACCACCACTTCTGCGTCTCGGGGTCTTCCGCCATCCGTGCCTGATCGGCCTCGTAGTCGTCTCCGACGTACTCGTAATACCCGAGAATCACGTCATCCAGCACGAAGATCGTGAAGTTCCGGATGCCGCACTCGGTGATCGTCGCCTCCACCTGCGGCCACACGTTCGCGTGCAGCGCCAGGTACTCAGCCCTCTTCTCGGGCGCAAGCCGCGCGGCCATCCCGAACCGCCTGACGGGAGCGTGTGCATCCGTCATTCCTTCGTCCCGCCCGCGGTCATGCCGGTCACCAGGAATCGCTGCGAGAACAGGAAGATCACGAGCACGGGAGCCACCGAGACCACGGTCGCCAGAGCCAGCACGGGGAGCGTGATCGTCACCGAGGCCGAGCTCGTGGGGTTGAACAGCGGCACGTTTGACAGCAGCTCGGCGAGACCGACCTGAATGGGCGACTTGCGGCCGGGCGCCATGACGAACGGCAGGAAGTAGTTGTTCCAGTTGCCGACCAGGTTGAAGAAGCCGACCAGGGCGATCACGGGTGTCGCGAGTGGCATCGCGATCCGGGCGAACACGCGCCACTCCCCCGCGCCGTCCATGCGGGCGGCGTCGAGCAGGTCTTTCGACACGCTCGTCGAGAAGTAGATGTA
This sequence comes from Herbiconiux sp. SALV-R1, assembly GCF_013113715.1. Taxonomy (GTDB): domain Bacteria; phylum Actinomycetota; class Actinomycetes; order Actinomycetales; family Microbacteriaceae; genus Herbiconiux. The sequence goes on along the minus strand of NZ_CP053344.1, from coordinate 411,335 downwards.
GGTGAGGTACACCCCGAACGGGAAAAACGAGAACGGGAGGATGACGGCGAGCGGGTTGCCGACGAGCTTCAGCGCCGACATCTCGAGGAAGATCGGCAGCACGAGCGCGGTGCTCGGAATGAGCATCACGATCAGCGTGACGACCAGCAGTGTCTTGCGCAGCTTGAAGTCGGTGAGGGCCAGGGCGTAGCCCGCCGGGATGGTGACCAGCAGCGTCACCACCAGTGCCGCGCCGGTGTAGAGCACCGAGTTGCCGATCCAGACCCAGACGATGCCGTCTTGGAACTGCATCAGCTCGTTCCAGTTCGAGGCCAGGGTGTCGAAGCCGCCGAAGCTGAACGGCGCATCCAGAAGTAGCTGACCCGCCGTCTTCGTGGGCGCCAGGAGGAGCCACAGGATGGGGACGGCGAAGAAGACGACGAAGAACAGCAGCACGACGGTGACCAGCACCCTCGTGATCCACTGCGCGGGAGACACGGCTACCCGGGTGCGTCGGCGGGTGGCGGTGGCGAGATCAATCGCGTTCAAAGAGTCCCCCTCGGAAGACGAACACGGCCGACAGGGCGCCGGCGACGAGGAGCAGCAGGAGCGAGATCGCGGCGGATCCGTTGAAGTCGCCCTGCCGGAAGGCGAACAGGTAGGCGAGCTGGTTGATGGAGTAGTCGGGCGGCACGACGCCCTTCGAGGCCTGCGACAGCACGCGGGGCTCGACGAAGAGCTGGGTTCCGGCGGCGAGCGACATGATCGCCATGTACGAGATCCACTTGCGCATGAGGGGGATCTGGATGTGGAGGGCGGTCTTCACGGGCCCGGCACCGTCGATGCGGGCGGCCTCGAGCACGTCGCCGGAGATGTTGTTGAGGGCGCCGTACATGATGACGATCCAGCCGCCGGCACCCGTCCAGAAGGCGATGACGGTGAAGATGATCGGCAGGTTGTCGATCGACACGGTCTGCACGAAGGTGTCGAAGCCGAGGGCCCGGAGGAGGAAGGCGACCGGGCTGACGCTCGGGTCGAGGAGGAACAGCCACAGCATGACGCTGGATGCTCCGGCGAGCGCCCCGGGAATGTAATAGACGAAGCGGTAGCTCGACGACAGCCACCGGCGGCCGAGGCCGTGCACGAGGAGCGCGAGCAGCACGACGAAGATGAGCAGTGAGGCGAGGTAGAAGACGAGGTAGATGGCGACGTGCGCCACGGCCGGGAGGAACCGGTAGTCGTTGAAGACCTTGATGAAGTTGTCGAGCCCGGCGAACGACCCGTCTTTGGTGAACGACAGGAAGACGGCGTAGAGGGTGGGGAACACGCCGAAGGCGAGCAGGAGCAGCACGTAGCCGGAGACGAACACCGTGCCGATGCGGCTCTGCGAGCGATCCAGCCGGCGGCGGCGGGAAGACGAGGGCTCCCGCCCCCGCCGGGCCTCCGAGGAGGCCGCGGCGGCGGCGGGAGCGGTGACGGTTGTAGTGATGAGAGTGTCCTTCGTCGCGGTGGATGCCGCAGCATCCACAGGATCGGATCTACTTGACGGTGTAGCCCTGCACCTGGGCCTGGTTGAGGTATTCCTTCTGCAGGTCGGGCGCCAGGTCGGCCATGGTCTTGCCGGCCGCGATGCCGGGGATGACCACCGAAGCGTACGCGGTCTCGGGGCTGAAGGAGGGGAAGCCCCAGCCGTCCCACACGCTCGACGCCGCGGTCGAGATGGCCGACTTGAAGTCGCCGACGAAGAAGCCCGAGCTCGCCTGGTCGGTGAGCCAGGTGTCGGCAGCCGACTGGTAGGCGGGGAGACCGGAGGTGAGCTTCACGGCGTCGTCGGAGCTCGTGACGAACTCGAGGAACTTCGCCACGCCCTCGAGGTTCGCGGAGTGGCTCGAGCCGTACCAGACGCCGCCACCCACGTTGCCGGTGACCTTGTCTTCACCCTCCCAGCTCAGCGGGGCCGCTGCGCCGATGGTGCCGGCCGGGGAGTTCAGGCTGTCGGGGTTCTGGAAGAGGGCGCCGGCGTACCAGGCCGGGCCGGGCATCCCGAGCACCTTGTCGCTGTACTTCGTCACGAAGTCGGCCCCGAAGACGGAGTCGTTCACGAGCGTGCCGTTCTCGATCATGTGGTCGAGCATCTCGGTGACCTTCTCGGAGTTGGGGTCGGAGAAGTCGCTGGTGAAGGTGTCGCCCTCGGTCTGGAAGACGGGGGCCTCGGCACCCCAGTAGTAGATGTAAGGGCCCTGGAACGAGTCGCCCACCGAGCCGAGGATGTATCCCGGATGCTCGGCAGCGACCTTGTCGCTGAGCGCCACGTACTCTTCCCAGGTCGTCGGCACCTCGTAGCCGAACTCCTTCATGAGGGTGTCGTTGTACCAGTAGACGACGGGGGCGAGGTCGTTGCGCACGCCGTAGACCTTGTCGTCGACGGTCATCGGGGTGAGTGCGCCGTCGGTGAAGCCGTCGAGGAAGTCGTCGGAGAGGAGCCCCTGGTTGAGCACGGCGGCGAACGGCTCGGCGCCGTTGTTCGACTTGCTCGCCCACGAGGTGTCGTTCTGCTGCGTCGAGAACACGACGTCGGGCCATCCCGAACCCGACTGGTCGAAGAGGGCGACCTTGGTCTTGAACGAGTCGCTGCCGCCGGCCGAGCCGTCGTAGGTCTCGATGTTCACGGTGAGGTCGGGGTTCGCTGCCTGGAACGCCTTGGCGATCGGCTCGCGCGAGGAGTCGACCCACACGGTGAGGGGGGCGTTCGCGTCTTGCTCGACGGCGTTGAAGCCGTAGTCGGAGCCGCCTCCGCCGCCCGAGCCGCTGGAGCAGGCGCTGAGCGCGGCGACCGCGGCCATGCCGGCGGCGAGAGCGATGGTGCGGAGTGCGAGACGAGAGCGTCGATGCTGTGATGCCATTGCGCGTCCTTTTCTGGTCGGCGTCCTTGACGACAGGGCCGTCGTTCTGACGGCGAGTGCTAGTACATCATACATCTCATGTAATCGCAACGACGGCGTCTTGCTCGTCTGGTTTCTCGCGTTCTTGGCCGCTTATCGGGCCAGGGCAGGGAGGAGCACGAAGTCGACGAGCTCGCGGATGCTCTGCAACTCCAGCGCGCGCTGGCGCAGCGTCACGCTCCCGAACGCCGCCGTTGGCACGATCCCGGCGATGAGCTCGACCGGGATGCCGCTCGGCACCACCCCCCGCTCGGTCCAGCGCTCGATGACAGCGACGAGCACGGCGACCGGCGGGCCGCCGATGCTCTCCCGCGCCGCCTGGTACAGCTCGGGGTCGCGCCCGATCTCGCTCAGGATGCGCGACAGCACGAGCGCGGCCCGGTCGCCCGAGTCGGCGAAGTGCGAGGCGGCGGCGAGGAGGTCGTCGCGGAGGTTTCCGGTGTCGGGCACCTCGCGCTTCTGCTGGGTCGCGGCGACCGCCGCCACCACCAGGGCGGCCTTGGTGTCCCACCGGCGGTAGATCGCCGACTTCCCGCAACGAGCTCGCGCGGCCACGGCCGCGATGGTGGTGCCGCCGTAGCCGCGCTCGATGAGCAGGTCTTGGGTGGCGGTGAGGATGCTGCGCTCCACCTCGGGGTCGCGGGGGCGCCCGGGGCCGGTGAGCGCATCCGTCGACATGGGGCCATTGTACTTAACGGTTCTCAGCGGTACCGTATCTGTATAACGGTTCTATCTAGACCCGTAATTACAGCCACCGGCTTGATGGGAAACATGATGACGACCGCAGACACGCATTCCCGACTCCACCCCGTCGTGGGCACAGTGCTACTGCTCGCTGCAGCCGCGCTCGTAGCGGTGGCCCTGAACGCCACCATCGCCTGGGTGGGCGTCACCCTCGGCGCCCCCGCAGGCTACGGCCCGCTCTCCCTCCCGGCGCAGGCCCTCTTCACCGTAATCGGCGTCGCGGTCGGCTGGATCGGCTGGCGCCTCGTCACGACCCGCGCGCGCCACCCCCGTCGCGTGCTCCGCCTCCTCGTGCCCGTCGTCACGGCGCTCACCCTCATCCCCGATCTCCTGCTCCTGGCAGCCCCCGTCATCCCGGGCACGAACCTCGCCGCCGTGGTGTCCCTGATGTGCATGCACCTGATCGTCGTCACCTGCGCCGTCCCCGCATACATCCTCGCCACTCGCCTGCAGCCCACTCCCACGCCCTGACGCTGCGCTCGCGCCTCGGCGGCGAAGGTGCATGCCCGCGCGCCAGCACCGGGCTCCCGCTTTGCTCCGATGCGATCCCCCTCCTATCCGCGGAGCCACCACGATCGCGCGGGCCGACGCCCGCGCGCATTCCCGACCGACCCGCTAACCCCTACCGATATCGCCTCGCAGGCTACCGTCGGCGGAACTGCACCGCGAGCCACACCGCATAGAAGCCCTCCGCGTCGCGCAAGCGCCTCGAAAGCTCCTCGGCGCAGTCCTCAGAGCACGCGTTCCACCCAGCCACCATCTCGACGCTCGCGACTCGAAGATCGCACCGTCGACATCGACGCACATGACGGCGCCGCACCTCCACCTCAAGCATCGTCCCACCTTCCTCCGCCAAAAACGCGCTGGGATGCCCTCGCAGCGCCGACCGGTCGCACCATCATGCCATATACACGAGGCCATTCCTAGATGCCATCGCGGCAAAGCTGATCGAATGCCCCGCCGCACTCCGAACGGATCATGGCCCGACTTCGCCCGAGAACTCGGCCACTCACTCGAACGCCACCGCCACGCCCGAGGCCTGAGCCAGGAAGCAGTCGCCTACGCCGCCGGCCTCAGCCGCTACACCTACCAAAAGTTCGAACGCGGCGAATCCATGCCCGGCACCCCCGCCAACCCCTCCCTCCGCAACATCATGGCCCTCGCTCAGGTCCTCGGCGTCACCCTCGACGAGCTCCTCCCCCACGACTGGCCCGACCTGCGGGCCTGACCCCATCTTCTGGGGCATCTGGTCGGAACTAAGTTCGCCACCTCGCTGTGGCGGCAGACCGCACGATTCATCGCCCCCTGGGGGGACTCGAACTCGCTAGGCGGGTCCGCGACGCCCTTACCAACTCGCAACTTCCGCGTGATTCCGCAGTTCTTAGATCACGTCGATGAGCCTGAATCATGCTGTTTTGAGACCAATTGTGGGCAAGATGTGGGCACGGGACGGGTCCGAGAACCCCACCTTCTTGTGCACCTTCCCCGCTCACTCTTCGGGTCTTGCCCAATGGAGGGCGTTGCCCTCCGCGCTTGGCTCGGTCGTTGATGTCCTCAACCTTCAGTTGCGATTGAGACCGTGCTGTCTTGAGTCGAGAGCGACCTTGAAGTGACTCTCGGCAGCATCAATCTCTCGCGCCGGGGTCGAAGGGTCGAAGACTCGCAGGAGCGAGTAGCGGAAGGTAGCCGGATCCAGCCCGCGCAGTTCGACGTTCCCGCCGTGACCGTTCGTTGCGTAAACACTCCATCGCTGCCTCACGCTCTCGGCGCCGTCCGCTTTGCCGACGTAGTGACGGCCATCGCGGGTATCGGTGACGAGGTAGATGCCAACGACGGACGAAAGCGCGGTCCGCCACGATGCGTAACGGTGTTCGCGCATCACTGCTTGAAGACGCGAGTAGTCGAGAACGAGACGATCGAAACCCGGGAAGGGAACTGGCTCGGCATCGGCGATCTCTATCACCGGATAACTCGCCGCTGCAGCGCCGTACATCCACCAGCGACGCGGGAGCCGCCAGCCGATTACCAAACGTCGCCGCAAATCGGACATCCTCGCGGACTCGACGAGCTCAAATACGCGGCGCACACCGTCGTTGGACACCTCGCCCAGGTTCTCCATCACAGACCACAGACGTGCCCGATCGCCGCCTTCTCGTACGAACACCACCCAGAAGCGCGGCGGCGTAGCAGGGAAGTTCCGGCTGCTCGCAGACTGGTTGTTGGTGTACGCAAGGATCTCAGCGTCGGTCGAATCCGCATGAATGCCCCGGAGGCCGCTGTCTTCGTGCTCTTCGACGTAGGCGTGACGAATCACAAGCGCATCGGCGAGGTCGATCCCCGAATGGCGCAGGATCGGTTCGAGCGTCAGACCGGTCACTTCGTGGTTCCGCGAAGGCTCGCGCTGTAGCCCTTTCGGGCACCGTCGTACTGCTCGTCGGTCAGCGAGGCCATGTACGAGACAGTCTCCCCGGACCACGAATGCGAAGCACCGATGGTGTGCTTCCAGGCGTACTTCGGATTCTCGCGGAGCTGATCCTGCCAGCACAGCGCCTGGTGATCACGACTCGTCAGCTTGCGCCCGGTGCGCTTCTCGTTGACCTTCTCGAGCAACTTGGTCGCACTGAACGGATGCGTCTGGTTGGGGTCGGTCTTGCGGATCGCAATCTGGCCGTCAGCGGTAGGCGAGACTGCAACCACGAGATCCGCGCTGCTCATCTTCTTCTGCGACTGCATGTGGATGTCGTAGACCGTGGCCACACGTCTCATGTCGCCGCCTGCCGCATGGGCGTCGTCCATTAGGTGACGAAGCTCGGTAATAAAGTCCTCGACTTCGGCAACCATCGTGGCGTTCTTGTCGACCTTCATGAACTGCACAGCATCAGCTGGCGCCGTCGCACCGAGCGGCAGCAGCTGCCACGTCATTGAAGCGGCAAGGTCCTTCTTGAACTTGGCGACCATCAAGTCCCGGTAGTTCAGGATGTTCTGCTGCAGGAACGGGTAGATTACCGCACCGAGACCTTGCGCGTTGTAGAGATGGATCGCCCGATCTCGGTACTGGGTTAGTGCTTTGACGTTCGCCATGACGGCAGGGCCATCGATGTCCGCCGGCCACAGCTTGCTGGCGGTGACACGACCAAGCGCGTCGTCGATCGCGATTGACCGATAGCGTTCGCCGCGCTTCTTCGGATAGAAGATCGATCGATTCTTCTGCCGCAGGGTGGCCTTCAGAGCCAATTCCCACGCGTTGACAATGAGCATGACAGTGACTTCGTCGCGATAGGTCATCTGCGGCTTGTTATACACCTCGACGGCCGCGAGCATCGCGGCGAGCGAGTTATCAACCAGTCGCTTGATCGAGACGTATGGTGCGCTCATCGAAGGACTCCTCGGGGCCGGACTGTGAACCATTGACTAGCTCGGGAAACTCGTTCCGAGGACGATTCGCCATAGCCGCTTCGCCTCGGCGTGGTCGCCGCGAGCCTCCGCCTCGTTGGCTTTCCGCGCTCGGTCCGCGGCCGCATTGAGGCCTTCGACCAGGTTGTGCCGGCCGGTCGACGTGAGGTACGAACTCAGGTCTCCGCTGTATCCGCCCGGATCGTTCACGTACAACCTGTTCGGTGCCCACTCGAAGAACTTCTGGAGCGCTTCTCTGTAGTTACCCCCCAGAGAGCTGAACGTAGAGGCAGCGACAGTCTCGAGGTGGAACGAACGAAACCGCTTCGAGTGCGCACGGTTCCAGGCCTTCGCCAGTCTCACCACCGCGCTCAGGTGGTAGTTCAATGCCTTGTTTTTGTCGCCGTACCATGTGTTCGCGATGGTCGGAGCAGTCAGGATCCATCCACCCGACCCGTCAGGCAGATGGTAGACATCGTTGCCCCGGAAGAAGACCGGCGCGACATCAACGTGTCCGCCTGTCTTGTAGAACACACGGATCGCTTGGCCGCGTGTGCCGACTTGCTGAATCTTCGTGCCTGCGTATGCCTGGCGGATTCGGTAGATGAACGCTTGCGAGTCGTTCCAGTACTTGTCCTGCCAGGCACGCTTCTCGTTCGAGAACACCGCTAGTACGTCGATGTCGTCGAGCGGTCGAATGATCGTGTTCTTCGATGCCGAACCCATCAGGATGCCTTTGGAGTAGGGAATGTCAGATGTCGATGGGAATGCCGCTGTCATGTCCCTATCGACGGAGTTCTTGCGCGCAGGTACAAAACTCGTCTCTTGATAGTCAGTCGCGGTGATGCCTTCGAGGAACTTAGCGAACGCCTGTGCAGTGGTAACCGTCATCGCTCTCTCCTCCGGAGTCGTTTGGAAGCGGCGTGCATCGCGGCCTCGTTGCGCTTGCGCGTGATCTTGTATAGCCAGTCGGGAAGCTGTGGAGTCGTGCGCCTCAGGTCGTAGAGCTGGGTCTGCCATGAGATGAGTTCCTGCCCAATGATCGGCTTATTGTCCTGAAGTCGCGATTCGATAGTGCGAGCAAGATCAGCGCGGTCTTGGGCTGCGCGCCAAGTGCTGCGCAGATAGTCGGCGACATCTAGTGCGGCCGGCAGAACAGGGAGGAGGACGCCGAGGAGGATCAAACCGAAGGCAAGACCACTGAGCGCGCTCCAGGTGAGCAACATGGCGAGCCACACCACGGTGACGATCGCCCAGACGGTAACAGCGGTGCGGATGAGTCGATCGGTGTACGAAGCATTGGCACGCTGCGCAATTGCGATGGTCTCCGCGCCAGGGTGGCTCGGATCGACGTCGTACCAATCGACAAGTCGCTCCCGTCGTGCAGCCGCGCGTAGCTCCTCCTTGTCGCGCACAAGTAGCTCGATGTCTTCGATGGTCGGCCGCGAAGCGCGCTCGATCGTTTCCGGCATCTGGAAGATGTAGAGATCCAGCTCTTCTTGGATGGCCGCCGCTTTCGTCATCGTCCGAACTTCGGCGGCAGTGAGGAACGTGCGTCCCACAAACAGCCAGATGCCGGTGATCGCGCCGGCTGCGACCGCAGAGGCCGGGATGAGAATCGAGATGAACGGTGCAGCAACTCCGAGGATGACTAAGCCGAGCCACCGCGCGCCTTGCCATCGTTTCGCGCGCGTGTAGAGGCGGCGTTGCGCGAGCAAGAGGCGCAGCGCTTCGTCATCGTTCTGCCGGGTGGCGATCGAGGCGCTCGTTGGCGGCGTGTAGTCCTGGCCTGTCATTCACATTTCACCGGTTGAAGAGCAGCTTCAACTGCTCGATCGCTTTGTCGTGGTCGTTCGCGAGGTGGCGGTCGAGCGCGCGCTCTGAACGCTGGACGGCCGTATCAAGCTTGGACAGAGCGTCCGACTTCGTAGACTCCGACGAGCACGACCCAAAGCGAGAACCGAGTCCGGTGGGGTCGTTCATTGACGCGAGTTCAATGTTCTGGAGATGCTTGAGCGCATAGTGCAGATCGATGATCGGAACGTAAGCCGCCTCTTCGCTCAGGAACTTCGCCGCCCGCATCTCGAGATAGCAGGACGACACAGGTACGTTCCGCTGGTACTTCCAGATCTTGAGGTGTCGCGCAAGTTTCTTCGCCCCACCGCCGCTGTGCTTCGCGTTGATCTCGTTGACGTACCTGTTGTGATCTTCCGGAAAGCTCTTCATCCAGCCGCCCGTCGGGTCGGCGATCATGTAACCGCCGCCCGAGGCAACGTATCCAGGAACGATTTCGACGACCCCGTCAGAGAAGTGGCAGACCACCGCAGGTTGTCGGATGGTGATGGTCGTCGATTTGAAGCGCGCCTGCAACGCGTCCTTCACCTTGGTGAGCATGGTTAGCGGCGAAGCCGGCTGGATCCCTTTGAGCAAAACTAGGTAGTCAGCGTCGCTATAGCGCCAGACCCCAGTGCCGTGCCGGAGCGAACCGATCTCGAACATCCGGTATACCCCGAGCACGTAGTCGAGACGCGCCTCGATGGACGCCCTGTGTGCCTTGGCTCCGTCAAACTGAGACAACGTGGGCGTGAACAACGACGTCAGGTCAGCGAGCCAGGCGGTCGCGGTTGAACTAGCCATTCGCGCTCGGTCCAGCGTCGATGGTCGCCCTACCTACAGGAAGGCCGTACTTGTCCGTCGCGTAGTGCTCGGTTCTAGGTTCGTCAAACAGCGAGACGGATTCCCACTCTTCATCTGCCACGACAACCCCCTAAACATCGCCAACCAGATTGGCTCCCCCGAGCGAAACTATAGTGCTCCGACACTATCGTCAGGATTCTCTATTTTGTTCATTGCTCCACTGTGTTTGCCCCTGTTCTCGCCTGCGCCACCGCCACCCCTTCACTTCCCAACCTCCGTCAAATTGCGACGAAGTTTGGGGGAGGTTGGGAAGCGCGCTCTGCGCGGGGGTGGCGTTGACGCAGGCGAGAAGAGGGACACACCGTTCCATTACCTATTCCCGCCCGAGGAATAGGCAATGGAATACCCACGAGCATGGAGCCAAACGCGAAAGTCCGATCCGGAGTCGCGAACGCAAGCTGCTTCCATGCCCTACAGGGGGCCAGAAACATGACCCCTACAGGCACCAGACAGATGTCTCTCGTCCAATACAGAATTGACCAGAGGGATAGGGCGTCGAACCACGGAGACGATAGCGCTTGGCGACGTTGGTAGCGGAGAAGGTTGAGGTGGCTAGAGATGGCAGGCAGCGTGACCCCGTACAGCACCTCGCAAGGCAAGCGATACCGCGTGCGGTATCGGAAGCCAGTTCACACCCAGACGGACAAGCGGGGTTTCAAGACCAAGCGCGAGGCCGAGCTGTTCCTGGCTTCGGTGACGGTGTCGAAGGCCGCCGGTGACTACATCGATCCCGCTCTGGCTCGCGTCTCGGTCGGGGACCTCGCTCCGCTATGGCTGCGCTCGAAGTTGGTGCTCAAGCCCTCATCGTCAAAGCCGCTTGAGGTCGCCTGGGGCGTGCACGTGGCAGAGCGATGGGGGCACCGCGAAATCTCCACCATCGTTCCCTCAGAGGTGCAGGTCTGGGTGAGCGAGCTGGCAGGTCGTCGATCGCCCTCCGTGGTGATCCGGGCGCACGGCGTCCTCGCCGGCATCCTCGACATGGCCGTGACCGACCGTCGACTCCCTCGCAACCCAGCGCGCGGAGTGAAGCTGCCCCGCAAGACCGGAAAGCTGAATCGTGTCTACCTCAGTCACGACCAGGTACACACTCTCGCCGGCCCGTCTGCGCATCCGACGCTCGCGCTCTGCCTCGCCTACACCGGCATCCGATGGGGAGAGGCTACCGCGCTGCGCGTGCGGCACATCAACTTCCTCCGACGCCGGCTGAACGTCGAGGAGAACGCCGTGAAGGTTGGTGCCGTTATCCACCTCGGCACGACCAATGGGCACGAGCGCCGGTCCGTGCCCTACCCGGAACTGCTCAGCGCCGGACTCGCCGAACAGTGCGCCGACAAGGGGCCCACGCAACTCGTGTTCGGTGGCGGCACCTTCCACATGAAGTCACCAGACTCCGTCGACGGATGGTTCGTGAACGCCGTCCGCCGCGCGCAGCAGGCCAACCCCGACTTCCCCAGCCTCACTCCGCACGACCTTCGTCACACGGCCGCGTCGCTCGCGATCAGCAGCGGCGCGAACGTAAAAGCGGTGCAACGGATGCTCGGCCACGCCTCGGCCGCCATGACCCTCGACACCTACGGCGATCTGTTCGACGACGACCTCGAGATGGTGGCCGCCAAGATGCAGGACGCAGCACGCGAGGCGAGCGTCGGCAAAGCCTGGGCGAGCAACCTGGCGTAAGCGAGTGCCGCGGGACTCGATATCTCTACCGCCGTGGCGAATCGTTCGCCTTTTCTCCACTTACAAAATAACATTTGAATGTAATATTAGAAGCACGAATGAAGAGGTGAAACTATGCGTGCTGTTGATGCTTTGGAAGTTCTCGAACTGCTCGGTTCGACGCAGCGCGGTCTCGTGACGACCGCTCAGGCTCGCGAATCGGGCCTGTCGGGCGTAGACCTGACCCGTCTTAGCGACTCCGGGAAGCTTCTCCGTGTCCGCCACGGCGTTTATGCGCTGCCCTCGGCGGGCGCTGACCGACTACAAGACCTGCGTGCGGCGTGGCTGGCAGCCTCGGCGAACGGCGACGTTGTCGTTTCCGGCGCCTCGGCGGCCGTCGTACATGGTCTTGGTGACCTCGTTCCCGCGGCCCACGAGTTCACTGCACCGGTGCGCCGCCAGAGCACGCTGCCGGACCTCCGATTCCACCGCGCCGAGTTGAGCGACGACGATGTGACCGTGGTCGACGGGCTTCCGGTAACCACAGTGGTGCGCACAGCCGCCGACCTCGCTGCGTCGTTGCTGGATTCCGACCACCTCACCGGAGTTCTGTCCGCCGCGGTCGAGAATCTGGATGTCGACGTCGAAGAGCTCGCGCAGGCGCTCTCCCCCTATGCCACACGCTACGGTTTCGACTCCGGGCGAGCGCTTCTCGCAGAGGTCGCACCCGGATACGTGGCAGCTGCGCTCAGCAGCGCAGTTCGCACGGCCGTCACACACTCACCCCGATTTCGGAAGCAGGCCCTGAAGCTTCTCGCAGAGCCCGATGGCGCGAAGACGCTCCTGTCATTCCTCGAGGAGCGCCTCGCTTCATAAGGCACTTCAACACCGGCAAGGAAAACATGGCGCTAACAACGATGCAGCTGGCGAGCCTCGCCCGATCGCTTCAGGCCAAGCTGAACAACGAGGCGCGCCGGCGCGGTGTGACCGCGGATGTCATCCGCAAGCAGTACATCTTCACGGTCTTCCTGAGCAGGTTGTTCTCTCCGGAGCCGCAGCCACCCTGGATCCTTCTCGGCGGGAACGCACTGCTCATCCGCACCGGCGGTGGACGCTTCACGCAAGACATCGACCTTGCCCGCGAGAGCGAGTGGACTTCGACCGACGACGTGCGCGCCGAGCTACAGTCACTCGCCGATTCCGGCGCATACCGGGATCCGTTCACTTTCGTGGTGGTTTCAGTCGCGCCGTACTCCGGGCCGGACCCATACGACTACGGCGCGAAGACAGCGAAGGCGAGGGTGCAGGCACTTCTCGGTGCCCAGGTCTTCGACACGTTCACCGTTGACCTCACCGAGAGGCGTCACCTCGACGCTCCCATCGATCAGGTGCCCCTCCGAGCGGTAGTCGAGCACGACACTCTCTCCCACCTGCCGTCGGTGCCGACGACACCGCTCGAGAACCACCTGGCCGACAAGGTGTGCGCGATGTACGAGCGGCACGGGCGAGACGGCGACTCACCCTCCACCCGCTACCGCGACCTCGCCGACATCATCCGAATGCTGGACGCCGGCCCCATCGATGCCTCTCGCCTCCGGAAAGTGCTCAAGCGCGAAGCGGGTCAGCGGAGGATCACACTACCGAGCCGCATGGAGGCACCTGCCGAAGAGTGGCGGATCGCGTTTCCGCGCCAAGCACGAACGTTTGCTGAGTACCCGAGCAAGCTCTACGAACTAGACGCCTCACTGGACGAGACACGGACGTGCCTGGACCCCATTCTTTCCGGCGAGCGGACGTCGGGCACGTGGGTTCGTGAGGAGCGCACCTGGTCCGACTAAGACCGCAGGCCACCGAGTGTGGGCAAAGTGTGGGCAAACGCCGTCTTCGAGAGAAAGTGAAAGGCCCCAGATCCGCGTGATTACAGGGATCTGAGGCCTTGCAAAATGGTGCCCCTGGAGGGACTCGAACCCCCAACCCTTTCCTTAGGACGGAACTGCTCTTCCATTGAGCTACAGAGGCTGACCCGTCCAGTCTAGAGCGCTCGCTCGATGTTGCGCGCGACGTAGACCCTGGCCTCGGCAGCCTGGTCGGCATCGACACCGCTCCACACCTCGTCGTTGTGCTCGGCCACACGCTCGGCGACCCGGCGAACCACGCCGACCACCTCATCCGGGTCCATGCCGACCGTTCGGGCCAGCGAAGCCCAATGACGAGACGTCACCTCCCGCGCGAAACGCGCTCCGCCGATCGGCATCGCCAGCTTCTGGTCGACGTCGGGGTAAAGAAACATCGGCAGCACGTCATACATCGGCGACAACACGATGCCGCTCGGCCGCAGCAAGAGGGAGTAATTCTTTGCATGGGCATCCGAGTCGCCGACGAGAACGGTGAACGCCAGCTGCGCGAGAAAGCTCCGTCGGAGGGTGCCGTTGTGATCGACCGGCTTCAGCCGGGCCATCACCTGGGCGACGGACACCTCGTACTTTCGATCGGGCGGCAGGCCGAGGCTCTGAGCGATGTCTTCGGCGTGCAGACGTCGTGAGAGCGCGCCGGTGCCCGCTTCGCGGTCGAATCGTTCGATCACGTACGACGTCTGATCGCCGAACCGCAGCACCTCCGCTTGTGGAGCACGGACGCCCGCCAGCGCTGCGAGCTCGATCGTCGCCGCCTCCGCAGCCTCAATGTTCCGATGCTCCGGGCTCCCGGGCTTGACGATGTGCGTCGACGGAACCGAGGCGTTGGGCCAGTACCAGTCACGCTCGACCCAGGCGAGCGCAAACTTGCCCTGGGCCCCAGCCAACGAGAAACGCGCCGAACCACTGCGCGGCACCGTTTCGCTCGAGTCCCGCTTGATCGCGGCTGCACGCTCCGCGATATCGCGGTGAAGGGCAGGACTGAGTTCCGCGGCACCCACCGAGGGGCTCCCGCCCTCCGGCAGGAGAACGAGACCTCCCGCCACGTCGCCACCGGCAGCAGAGAGCAGGTCGAAGGCACTCGCGCTCCGCGCCGAATAGGCGGATGCCATCCGCTGACGGGTTCGTTCGTTCTCGGGGAGCAGGTTTTCGAGAAAGTTCGCCGGGGCAAGCTTCGTGGCCCGGCCGTCCCGAGGTAGTGACAGCGAGAGAGGCGTCGCCGGAGCCTCCGCGTCGTACTCGAAGCGCGGCGGCCCGTCACCGAAAACAAATTGTCCGGCGTGATGCCCTTCCAGCCACGCCTCCAGCCGCCCACTCACGACAGGACCATGTCGGGCAAGGCGGTCGGCTCGATGTCCAGCGCCCGCAGAACTCGCCGAACCTCACCGGGAGAGGTGAGTGGCTGCGATGACTCGATGCTCTTCACAAGCCGAGCCGAGACACTAGCCCTCTCGGCCAGTTCCTCACGGCTCTCACCCCGGATGGCTCGTTCGGAAGCGACTACCTCAGCCAGGTCGACCCTGCTCCGCAAGTATTCCGGCCCCCGCTGCAGCGCCGCTCGAATGTAGTCGTCGTCCGCCCGGTTAGCCCTAGCCGTAAGGCTGTCCAGGTAGAGCTCGGCCGGGGCATCCGCCGGACGCCAGTCCGCGAGAAGGCGCGACGGCCTGTCGCTCTCCCGAAGCCGGCGGATCCGCTCCGCCGTGCGCATCCGATCGTGGCCGCTGAGTCCGACCAGGGCGCGCGACCGCACGGCTCTGCCGAGCATCAGCCAGGATCGCACCGAGAGCGCACGACGCTCCTTGCTCGGCGCGAGCCCCTCGATCTCCCAGCCGACACCGACCCGATGCGCCCGGATGCGCCCGTCGGCGATCAAAGCCCGTACGCGCCGCGGAGACACACCGAGCTGCGCAGCAGCCTCGGTCACGTTCATGTCACAACTATACCGAGACCGATGCGCAGAGCCAGCCTGCGCACCATTCAGTTCGGATCGACGGAGAACGCCACAGTCGACGGCGTGACGTTCCGTCGTTCGTGCGGATCGCCCGCAGAGTCCGGCGATTCGGCCCAGCTCGGCCCACGCCGCGCCGTGCCAGCCCCTCACGCCGCCGCCAAGAACTCCTCCCACTGCGGCTCCGCCTTCTCCGCCCCCTTGATCGTCCACCCCGCCTGATGCGGCATCCGCGGCGCGAAGCGCAGCGACCACCCCATCTCCGCCGGCGTACGATCGCCCTTCACGTTGTTGCACCGCAGGCAGCACGCCACGAGGTTCTCCCACGTGTCCTTCCCACCGCGCGAGCGCGGCTGCACGTGGTCAATCGTGGTGGCCGACGCCCCGCAGTACCCGCAGCGCTGCCCGTCGCGCCGCAGCACTCCGCGCCTCGACACCGGCATCATGCGGTTCATCGGAACCCGCACGTAGCGCGTCAGCAGAATCACCGCCGGCCGCTCGTAGGCACCCGAGGTGCCGAAGACCGGATGCTCGTCGTCGTGCGCGAGAATGCGCGCCTTCCCGTTCAGCACCAGCACGAGTGCCCGCTTGAACGAGACGACGCCGAGGGGCTCATACCCTGCGTTGAGGACCAGTGTTCGCATGCTCTCCCTTTCGAACACACCTGGACGGCTTCCAGGTGTTCGATGAATCGCTCGCCGACGGATGCACCACTCAGGCACAGCCCAGGAGACGCGGAGGCAACAAAAAAGGCGCCGTCATGATGACAGCGCCTTGCTCACAGACCCAGGTATCTGGCTCTGACTCAGCCCACTCGTGTGCCTGCGCACGATGAGCAGGAGGCTTCCCGTGGTGCGGGTGCTCCTGTTCCCGTTCATCAGGCTCTCCAGATCTCGAAAAACGACCAGGGCCTCAGGTTACGACAGAATCGGCGTGCCACGAAGAGGTGGCACGCCGATTCATGAGTCCGTCACGCACTGTTTACACGCGTGACCAGCGGATGCTGTGGCCGGCTCAGACGATCCGCACGAAGTAGTAGCTGCCCCACAGCGGCCGGTGCTCCACGAAACGACCCCAGTCGGGCGAGTCGATCGAGCCACCCGCACCGTCGTAGATGCCGACGTGACCGATGGGCCAGATGATGAGGTCGCCGGCCTGCGCATCCGCCGGGGAGATGGGGATGCCCATCGCCGCCTGGTTGCTCACGGTGCGCGGCAGGTAGATGCCGAACTGACCGAACACGTACTGGGTGAGACCGTCGCAGCCGAAGCTGGTGTCGGGGCTCGCGCCGCTGCCGTAGGGAACCTTGCCCACGAACTGCTCGGCGAACTCCACGATCGCGGCACCGCTATAGGGGCCCGACGGCGGGTTCACGGTGAAGGCACCGCCACCCGACGAGCTCGCGCTCTCCTTCGCCTCGGCGGCGGCCGCGGCACGCGCGGCGGCCTCGGTCGCGGCCACGGCGGCTGCAGCAGCGGCGCGCGATGCGGCGAGCTCTTCGGTGGTGGGGGCCTTGTAGTTGTCGCGGCTCACGGCCAGCGCGGCAGACGCGTCGGGAACCACGAGGGTCTGCTCGCCGGCGAGCGACACGTCGGCGGCCACGCCGTTGTCGAAGTTGCCGCCACCGCCGAAGGCGTAGGCGGGAAGGGCCATGGTGGCGACGAGAGCTGCCGCGGCGGTCATGACGACGGCGCTCAGCGCTCCGCGCTTCGTGGGGCGCTTGACGCGCGGGAGGCGCACGGCGGGGAGGCGGCGGGCGGGAACGCCGGCCTCGGGTCGCACCTCGACGGCGGTCGACGTCGCAGACGACGCGCTCGGGGCCTCGACGGCCTCGCGTGGCACGGTCGCCAACTCCTTCGCGGCGGCGGGCGCCTGCGGAACCGAGGGCACCAGGCCGGTGCGGGCTTCGAGCTCACGACGCTCGCGGCGGCTCAGGGGCTGCGCGGGGGTGTCGGATGCTGCGGATGAGCTTTCGGGGTTGTGCTCGGAACCGAGCGACTCACCAAGTGGGGCCAAGATCTAGTCCTCCGGCACCTCTGACAGCCGGGTGCAGCCGTCTCCCGTCCGTACCGAGTTGTGTGCGTCGTCAATGACCAAGAGACGGGAAGGAGGTGTCTTGGCCCGCATCCGAAGGCTTCAGGGTTCCTGCGGACTCGTTCGAGGATACGGGAGGCATACCCGTTTGTCACTTCTGAGCGCGGTGTTTTTAACAATTCCGTAACGCTCGAATGACGGTGAGGCGGCTAGACCCCAACGAATATGTGGCTCGCGACCTCGTTCGGCAGTTCGAGGCCCTCGTCGTAACCTTCGACCTCGACTAGAACGTAGGAGCCGACGGACGTGAAGGCGGCCGTGTTGCCGGGAACGACCCCAGCATCCTTCAGCTGCAGCAGCAGCTCGGGGTCGACCTGCGCGGGCTCACCGAGGCGGCGGATGGTCTTCGTCTGCGGGCCGACGGCGCCGTGCACCAGGGTAACGATGTTGACGACGCCGCGCGTGAAGGGGATCGAGGCCGCGTCACCGAAGGCGTCGAGACCCGGGATGGGGTTGCCGTAGGGCGACTCGGTGGGGTGGTCGAGCATGTCGAGGATGCGGCGCTCCACCTGCTCGCTCATCACATGCTCCCAGCGGCATGCTTCATCGTGCACGAGCTCCCACTCGAGGCCGATGACGTCGGAGAGCAGGCGCTCGGCTAGACGGTGCTTGCGCATGACGGCGATCGCCTTCTTGCGGCCCACCTCGGTGAGTTCGAGGTGGCGGTCGACCGAGACGACGACGAGGCCGTCACGCTCCATGCGACCCACCGTCTGCGACACCGTGGGGCCCGAGTGGCCGAGCCGCTCCGAGATGCGCGCGCGCAGCGGCGTGATGTTCTCCTCCTCGAGCTCGAGGATCGTTCGAAGATACATCTCGGTGGTGTCGATCAGATCAGTCACTGCGCATACTCCTAAGCCGGTGAGGCGTACCTAAACCAGCCTAGTTGTTTCGGCGTGACACCCGGGCGCTCGGCGTGAAGACGGGCTCGCGGTGTCTCGCCGCGTCGATACGATGGGGGGCATGCCCGACATCACCATCCCCAGCGCCCTCCTGCCCGTCGACGGCCGTTTCGGCTGCGGGCCGTCCAAGGTGCGCGGCGCCCAGCTCGAAGACCTCGTCACCCGCGGAGCCTCGCTCCTCGGCACGAGCCACCGGCAGGCGCCGGTGAAGAACCTCGTCGGGTCGGTGCGCTCGGGGCTGTCTCAGCTGTTCTCGCTGCGGGAGGGCTATGAGGTCGTTCTCGGCAACGGCGGGTCGACCGCGTTCTGGGATGCTGCATCCTTCGGGCTCATCGAGAAGCGTGCCGAGAACCTCTCGTTCGGCGAGTTCGGGTCGAAGTTCGCCGCGGCTGCCGGTGCGCCGTGGCTCGAGGCTCCGCATGTGGTGAAGACGGATGCGGGAACGCGCGGCGAGATCGAGGTGCTGGAGGGCGTCGATGTGTACGCCTGGCCGCACAATGAGACGAGCACGGGCGTGATGGCGCCGGTGACGCGGGTGCTCGGTGACGAGGGTGCGCTGACGGTCATCGACGCGACGAGCGCTGCTGGCGGTATCGACTTCGACGCTGCTGAGGCGGATGTGTACTACTTCGCGCCGCAGAAGAACTTCGCGTCGGACGGCGGGTTGTGGCTCGGGCTGTTCTCGCCGGCTGCTCTCGAGCGGGTGGAGAGGGTGGCGGCTTCAGGGCGGTACATCCCGGAGTTCTTGAGCCTGAAGAACGCCGTCGACAACTCGCGGCTGAACCAGACGCTGAACACGCCAGCGCTCGCGACGCTGCTGATGCTGGATGACCAGATCTCGTGGATCAATGAGCAGGGTGGGCTCTCCTGGGCCTCGGCGCGCACGGCGGAGTCGTCGTCGGCGCTGTACGAGTGGGCTGAGGGTGTGTCGTACGCTCAGCCGTTCGTCGCGGATCCCTCGCACCGGTCGCAGGTGGTCGTCACCATCGACTTCGACGACAGCATCGACGCCGCTGCCGTGGCGAAGACGCTGCGCGCAAACGGCATCGTCGACACCGAGCCGTACCGCAAGCTCGGCCGCAACCAGCTGCGCGTCGCCACCTTCGTCGCCATCGAGCCCTCCGACGTGCGCCAGCTCATCGCCTCGATCGAGCACGTCGTCGAGCAGCTCGGCTGAGCCGGGGCGCGCTTGCGCGGGCATGCCGCGCTTCGCGCCGACTTCTCCCACCCTGACGCGTACCCCGCCCGTGGGCGGCTCGGTCGCGCGGAGGTGTGGAGCGACCCGCTTTAGCGGCGCGGCTTCCCGCGGCGACCGCCGGATGCCGCGGACGTCTCCACCCCCGAGCCGTACCGCCGACGTCTGCGGGCCTCGACGAGGTGAGGAGCGGGAAACACCGCGCGATGCGCGACTTCCGCCGCGGCGTCAGCGACCGGCGGCGAAGCCTTCCGCGTGCGGGTCGTCGTCATCCGACTCGTACCCGTCGTCTTCCGAGTCATCCTCGTCGTCGGCGTCATCCTCGTCCCCCGAGTCATCGTCGTCGTCCGAGTCACCCTCGTCGGCGTCGGAGTCCTCTTCATCCGAGTCGTCGGCGTCGGCGGTGGAGGCGGCTTCGGCGGAAGCGAGTTCGTCGTCGTCGAGGACGTGGTCGTCGAGGTCGAGCACGAGGTCGTCGTCGCCGAACTCGTCGTCGTCATCCGACTCGTCATCGTCGTCGTCGGAGTCGTCGTCATCCGACTCGTCGTCATCGTCGTCGGAGTCGTCGTCATCCGACTCGTCATCGTCGCTGCCGTCGGCGTCGTCGTCGGACTGGGCGGTGGCGGCGGCGAGTTCTTGGGCGAGTTGGTACTCGGCGAGGCGCTCCGACCACGGGACCCAGTCGGGCGCGACGAGCGCGTCATCCCCGGGGAGCAGTTCGACCTCGAGCACAGTCGGCTCGGACTGCTCGTCGACGCGAGCGAGGGTGACGGTCCAGTGCCAGCCGGGGTATCCGGCGAGCTTGGTCGCGAAGTGGAGGCTGAGCACGTGGTCTTCGGCGGCCTCGTGCCCGACGATCTCCCCCACGGTCGCGGCAGGGGTCACCTCGTAGAGCGCGGCCAGCGCGAGCTCGACCGCTGCCAGCAGCACCTCGTCGACCTTCGGCGGATCAAGCACCTCCACCTCGACGACGATCTCCTCGACGTCGGTCACCTCGGCCGCGTCGGCCTCGGCCGCGTCATCGTCGCCAACCTCGTCGGCCGACTCAGCCTCGGCACCCGCTTCAGCCTCACCGTCGTTCGACGCTGGTTCAGCACCTTCACCAGGCTCAACGGATGAATTCAAAGACGACTCGTCCGCAGCATCCGCTTCAATGCCGGTCACGGTCACCGCATCCGCAGCATCCGAACCCGGCGCAGCCACAGCATCCTGAACCCCGTCGCCCTCCACCGAAGCTGACGCAGAGGCAGACTCAGACGCGGGGTCGTGCGACGGCACTACGCGTCCAGCTCGTCGGCGACCTTGCGGAGCAGGGCGGCGATCTTGCGGCTGTGGGCATTGTCGGGGTAGCGGCCGCGCTTGAGGTTGCCGCCGATGGAGTCGAGCACCTTCACGAGGTCTTCGACGATGATCGCCATGTCGTCGGCGGGCTTGCGCGCCATCTTCACCAGGCTCGGCGGAGCCTCGAGCACACGCACCGAGAGCGCCTGCGCACCACGCTTGCCGTCGGCGATGCCGAACTCGAGCTTCGTGCCACTCTTCACCACCGCGCCGGCGGGCAGGGCCGACGCGTGCAGGAACACCTCGGAGCCGTCATCAGCACTGATGAAGCCGAAGCCCTTCTCTTCGTCGTAGAACTTGACCTTGCCGGTGGGCATCGTGTTTCTCCTCAGGTAATCGGCGCGAATACCGCTCGCGGCCACGTACCAGCCTACCGGTGCCCGTATCCTTGATGTCGTGAGTGAACCCGAAGCCAGCACACCAGGCCGCGTCGAGCGCTCGCTCGCCGTCATGATCGTGTCGGTCATCGGGCTGTCGTTCATCTGCATGGTCGTCGTGCTCATCGCAGGGCTCGCCACCGGCGGGCAGGGCATGAACAACGCGTTCTGGGGCATGCTCGCGTTCATCCCGTGGATCGGCCTGCCCATCGGCCTCGTGCTCATGATCGTGCTCCTCGTGCTCAGCATGCGCCGTCGCCTCCGCGACGCCCGCGGGAGTAGATGAGCGATACGCTCCGGCTCGCCCGCAGCCTCGGCGCCCTGGGCGACGACGCCCTCGCCGCCCTCCTGCAGACCCGTGAGGTCGCGGGCACCTCGCCGCGCGACTTCTTCGACCTCGCCGACGCGTTGCTCGACGCGGTCTCGGTGGCGCTCGCGCTGAGGCCGTTCGACCGGGCGACGATCGGGTGGCTGGCTGCGGGGGGCGCGGGTACCGCGGTCTCCGCTACGCCGGCGTCGTCGTCGCCGCCCCTCGCCGAGCTGACCGCGCTCGGGCTAGTGAGCCCGCCGTCAGAAGCGGATGCGCGGGTGCACGTCTACGCCGCCGTGCGTGATGTAGCGGCCCGTGTGCTGGCGGAGGCTCCCCCGTCGACCACGTCGACAGATGACCTGGATGCGGTGGGAGACGCCGCATCAGAGCCAACAGGCCCTACGAATGCACACGGCGCCGAAGCCACCACGCCCGGCGGACAGCCTGGCTTCAAGGACGGCGCGGCGGAACCCGGCGATCACACCCACGCTCCGGACATCGATGCTGAGCCGACGGAGGCAACGGATACGCGGAGCGGCACAGGAACGACCAGGCCCAGCGGTCATCACCACGCGGCGGATGCCGAGGGTGAGCCGACAGAGGTGACGGATGCGCGAGGCGGGGGCAGCGCGACACCATCCGTCGACCTCGCTGCGGGTGAGCGTGCGTTCGGGGCGCTGGTCGCGGTGTCGGAGCTCGGGCATCAGGCGCGGCTCGCGGCGCTGCGGGTGAAGGCGCGCGGGGGTGTTCCGGTGGCGGAGGAGAAGCGGCTGGCGCCGCTGCTGGCTGTGGAGCCGGAGGAGGTCGCCATCGTGGTGGAGCTCGCCCAGGCCGCCGGCCTGCTCGGCGAGGACGGGGATCGCCTGCTGTCGACCGAAGCCCTCGACGAGTGGCATCGGCTCGCGCCCGAGCGGCGCTGGCTGCGGCTCGTGTCGGCGTGGACGGCGACACTCCCCCGGCCGGTGCGGCGCACCCTCGAGGCGGCACGCGCTTGGCCCGGTCCGCGGGCGGCGGCGAGCGCCTTCCGCGAGCTGCACCCCGCCGCCGACGACGCAATGGTGGCGGCGCTCGGCGAGGTCGACGCGGTCGCCGCATTCCTTGGCCTCGTGGTGGGCGAGCAGTCGAGCGCCTTCGGCGCCGCCGCCCTCGCCGCAAACGAGGCAGCGGAGAAAGCGGCCGCTGACGCCCACCGCGCAGCTCCGCCCGCCGAGACCACGGCACCCAGCGAGCCGACGCGCGCAGACAATGCCGTCGAGCAAGCCGACTCGTCGACGAGCGCCGAACCCGCCAGCGCGATCGCTCCGCTCTTCCCCGCCGAGGTCGATCGGGTGTACGTGCAGCACGACCTGTCGGTGATCGCGCCCGGGCCGCTGGCGCCCGCGCTCGACGCACGGCTGCGGCGGCTGGCGCCGCTTGAGAACCGCGGAGTCGCGTCGAGCTACCGCATCACCGCGCAGAGCATCGACCGTGCGCTCGCCGAGGGCGAGACCGCCGCCGGCGCCCGGGAGTTCCTGGCGGAACTGTCGCTCACCGGCATCCCCCAGTCGCTCGACTACCTCCTCACACAGGGCGACCGCCGCCACGGCCAGCTGCGCGTGCTCCCCGCCCCACAGCCGCGCACCCAACCCGCCACAGCCACGACGACGCCGCCGACGGCGACGCCGACAACCGAAACACTCCCCCCACGCACCCTCATCCGCGCCGCCGACCCCGCCCTCGCCGACTCCCTCGCCGTCGACCAGTCCCTCGCCGCCCTCGCCCTCCGCCGCACCCCCGACGGCGACCTCACGAGCCGCGCCACCCCCGCCGCCGTCTTCTGGGCCCTCGCCGACGCCCGCTACCCGGCCCTCGTCGAAGACGAGCACGGCGAGCGGCTGCTCCTCCACCGCGTCGAAGTCCTCCCCGCTCCGACCAACCCCGCCGGTGCAACCGCGAGCACCCACCCCACACACGCCTCACCCCCCGCATCCGTCACCGACCTCGTCCGCCGCCTCCGCGCCGCCCCCGCGAGCGCCCTCGACGACGACACCGCGTGGATGGTGCGCCAGATCGACCAGGCCATCCGCTCCCGTACCCCTCTCCGCATCGAGGTGCGCTTCCCCGACGACTCCGTGCGCGACGTCGAGGTCACTCCCCTGAGCGTCGCGAACGGACGCCTCCGCTGCCTCGACCTCCGCGCCGGCGTCGAACGAACGGTGCCCGTGGCGAACATCGTGGCCCTCACGCCCGTCTCCGACGAGCCCGACGTAGACTGATCTGCTATGCCAGACGGCCCTCTCATCGTTCAAAGCGACCGCACCGTGCTGCTCGAGGTGGCGCATCCTGCAGCCGACTCCGCCCGCCACGCGCTCGCGGTCTTCGCCGAGCTCGAACGCGCGCCCGAGCACGTGCACACCTACCGCATCACGCGCCTCGGCCTCTGGAACGCCCGCGCCGCCGGCCACACCGCCGCCGAGATCAACGCCACCCTCACCGAGTACTCGAAGTTCGCGGTGCCCGCTTCTGTCTCGGCCGAGATCGACGAGACCATCGGCCGCTACGGCAAGCTCGTCATCGAGCGCGACGACGAGGGCACGCTGCTGCTGAAGTCGACGGATGCTGCGGTGCTCACCCAGGTGATGCGCGCCAAGAAGGTGGCTCCTCTCCTCATCGAGCGCCGCGACGACGGCTCGCAGGTGATCGAGCCGTGGGCGCGCGGGCAGCTGAAGCAGGAGCTCATCAAGCTCGGCTGGCCCGCCGACGACCTCGCCGGCTTCACGCCAGGCACGCCGCACCAGATCGATCTCGACGAGAGCGGCTGGCACCTGCGCGACTACCAGCAGCAGGCCGTCGACCACTTCGCCGAGCACGGCTCCGGCGTCGTGGTGCTCCCCTGCGGGGCGGGCAAGACGCTCGTCGGTGCGGGCGCGATGGCGGCGGTGAAGACCAACACGCTCATCCTGGTCACCAACACGGTCTCGGCCAGGCAGTGGCGCGACGAGCTGCTGAAGCGCACGAGCCTCACCGAAGACGAGATCGGCGAATACTCGGGCCTCGTCAAAGAGGTGAAGCCGGTCACCATCGCGACCTACCAGATCCTCACGTCGAAGCGGAAGGGCAGCTACGCCCACCTCGAACTGCTCGACGCCCTCGACTGGGGGCTCGTGGTCTACGACGAGGTGCACCTGCTGCCGGCGCCGGTCTTCAAGCTCACTGCCGACCTGCAGGCCCGCCGCCGGCTCGGCCTCACCGCCACGCTCGTGCGCGAAGACGGCCGCGAGTCCGACGTGTTCAGCCTCATCGGGCCCAAGCGGTTCGACGCCCCGTGGAAGGAGATCGAGGCCCAGGGCTACATCTCCCCCGCCGAGTGCTTCGAGGTGCGCGTCGACCTGCCCTTCGAGGAGCGGATGGAGTACGCCGCCGCCGGAGACGACGAACGCTACCGCCTCGCCGCCACCGCTCCGGCGAAGCTCGACGCCACCCGGCGGCTGATCGAGCAGCACAAGGGCGAGCGCATCCTCGTCATCGGGCAGTACCTCGACCAGCTCGAGGCGCTCTCGGAGGAGCTCGGCGCGCCGAGCATCACGGGTGCGACCCCGGTTCCCGAGCGGGAGCGGCTGTTCCAGGCGTTCCGCGACGGGGAGGAGAAGATCCTCGTGGTGTCGAAGGTGGCGAACTTCTCCATCGACCTGCCGGAGGCGAGCGTCGCCATCCAGGTCTCCGGCTCGTTCGGGTCGCGACAGGAGGAGGCGCAGCGCCTTGGCCGCCTGCTCCGCCCGAAGCAGTCGGGGCTCACGGCGAGCTTCTACACGCTGGTCGCCCGCGACACCGTCGACCAGGACTTCGCGCAGAACCGCCAGCGCTTCCTCGCCGAGCAGGGGTACTCGTACAGCATCCTCGATGCGGAGGTGCCGGCCGCCTGAGCCGCCCGGCCGGCTGACGGTGACGGATGCTGGAGCCGCGTCCCACCCGACCGTCACGATCTCAGAGATCGGCCTGACAGCATCCGACTTGTTCCCAGGTTGCGCCCAGCGAACCTGCAGATAATAACGTCATGACCGGCCCTCGCATCCTCATCGTCGACGACGAACCGAACATCCGCGACCTCCTCACCACGAGCCTGCGCTTTGCCGGCTTCGCGGTGCGAGCCGTGAGCAACGGCGCCCAGACCATCTCGGCCGTGCTCGAGGAGGAGCCCGACCTCATCATCCTCGACGTGATGCTTCCCGACATGAACGGCTTCGGCGTCACCAAGCGACTGCGTGCCGCCGGGTACACCGCGCCCATCCTCTTCCTCACCGCCAAAGACGACACCGAAGACAAGATCACGGGTCTCACCGTCGGCGGCGACGATTACGTCACGAAGCCCTTCTCGCTCGACGAGATTGTGGCGCGTATCAAGGCCATCCTGCGGCGCACCATGCAGGCCGACGAAGACGCGATCATCCGCGCCGGCGACCTCACCATGGATCAAGACACTCACGAGGTCTTCGTCGGCGACACCGCCATCGAGCTCTCCCCCACCGAGTTCAAGCTGCTGCGCTACCTCATGCTCAACCCCAACCGGGTGCTGTCGAAGGCGCAGATCCTCGACCACGTGTGGGAGTACGACTTCAACGGCGACGCCGGCATCGTCGAGAGCTACATCTCCTACCTGCGGCGCAAGCTCGACGCGCACACCGAGGAGTCGCTCATCCAGACCAAGCGCGGTTTCGGGTACATGCTCAAAGTCTCAAAGGCCTAGAGGGCGTAGCCTGTCGGGAGCATGCACAACGCCATCCTGAAGCAGTGGAACGCCATCTCACTGCGCACCAAGATCACGGGCGTCACGGTCTTGATGCTCACCTTCGGGTTGGTCGTCTCGGGCGTCGGCACCATGATCGTGCTGCGCACCTATCTGCTGCAGCAGGTCGACTCGCAGCTCGAGGCGGCGGGGCGCGACCCGTCGCCCTTCCTCGGGCCCGACGCGACGACCGAGCAGTTCAAGATCTCCGACATCACCTCGGCCCCAACGGAGTACTTCGTGGGGCTGCTCGACTCCTCGGGCAACCTCATCATCAGCAACTGGGGTGAGCAAGACGTCGATGGCCGACCCGACGTCTCCCTGTCGATCGAAACCTCGGGCGAGATCAACGGGCGCGTGTTCAGCGTCGACTCGATCGACCAGCGCACGCAGTGGCACGCGGTCGCGTCGACCGTCATCCTGTTCGGAGGCGACGACTCGAGCGGCAGCATCGTCATCGCGAAGTCTCTCGCCGAGACCGAGAAGACCACGGCGACCTACCTGTCGATCTTCCTCGCCTTCGGGGTCGGCGTCGTCATCCTCGGCGCGATGATGACGCGCCTGCTCGTCACCTCTACCTTCGGGCCTCTGCGGGAAGTGGAGCGCACGGCGGCGGCGATCGCCGACGGCGGCGACTTCAGCCAGCGCATGTCCGACGGCATGCCCAACACCGAGGTGGGGCGGCTCAACCGCTCGCTCAACACCATGCTGTCCCGCATCGACAGCGCCTTCGCCGACCGCGCCCGCACCATCGAGCAGATGCGCCGCTTCGTCGGCGACGCCTCGCACGAGCTGCGCACGCCCCTGGTCTCGGTGCGCGGCTACGCGGAGCTGTACCGGATGGGCGCGCTCCAGACCCCCGAAGACGTCGCCCAGGCGATGGATCGCATCGAGAAGGAGGCGATCCGCATGGGCACGCTCGTCGAAGACCTGCTCGAGCTCGCCCGCCTCGACGAGACCCGCCCGCTGCAGCTCGCGCTGATCGACCTCGTGCCCCTCACCATGGACGCGGCGATGGATGCTCGTGCCGCCAGTCCCGCCCGCGTCATCTCGGTCATCACTCCGCACGCCCCGTCGTCGGTGACGTTCGCGCCTCTCGAGGGGCCGGATGCGGAGGCCGGCGCATCCGCTGCCCCCACCGGGGTCGACGGCAAGCGGGCCATCTCGACGTCGACGCGGCCGATCGCGTTCGCGGCGACGCTGGCGCGGCTGCGCCGGCGCGGGCGCAGTGGGCCCGGCGCGGGTGGCGCGGGTGAGACGGGCGAGGTCGTGCCGCTGACGGCGGGTGTCGACGGCACGGGGGCGCTCGACGCTGTCGCGGTGCAGCCCGAGCCCGCCGAGCTGCGGGCGGTGGTCTTGGCGGAGGAGAACAAGATTCGCCAGGTGCTGACGAACCTCATCGGCAACGCGCTGCGCTTCACCGACGACGACAGCCCGATCGAGCTCTCGGTGCAGGTCGACCCCGAGCGGCGCGTCGCGACCGTCGACATCATCGACCACGGAGACGGCATCCCGCCGCAGATCCGCGAGAAGATCTTCCAGCGCTTCTGGCGCGCCGACTCCTCGCGCACCCGCGAGACCGGCGGCTCGGGCCTCGGCCTCGCCATCGTCTCCTCGATCATCGCCGCCCACCACGGCACCGTCGAGGCCCTCGAGACCCTCGGCGGCGGCGCCACCTTCCGCGTCACCCTCCCCCTCGCCGAGTAACCCCCGCCCCGCCCCCGTTCGAAACCGCAAACGTCGCGGCATCCGACCCCATGGAGGAGGCGGATGCCGCGACGTTTGCGATTCTGAACGCCCGGGCGCCGGGCGCGGTGCGGGCGACGCGGTGCGGGCGGCGCGGTGCGGGCGGCGCGGCGCGGGCGGCGCGTGCACCGCGGGGCATCCCGCCCCGCTCGCCGTTCGAAACCGCAAACGTCGCGGCATCCGCGCCCTCTAAGAGGTCGGATGCCGCGACGTTTGCGATTCTGAACGGCCCGAGCGGCGCGCCCGGGGCCGCGCACGCAGAAGGGCGGCCCCCGGAGGGGCCGCCCTTGCGGTGGTGGAGCCGGGACTAGAAGTCCATGCCGCCCGTGGGGTCACCGACGGGGGCCGGGGTCTTCTCGGGCTTGTCGGCGACGACGGCCTCGGTGGTGAGGAAGAGGCCGGCGATCGACGCGGCGTTCTGCAGCGCCGAGCGGGTCACCTTGGCGGGGTCGATGATGCCGGCAGCCAGCAGGTCGACGTACTCGCCGGTGGCGGCGTTGAGGCCCCAGCCCGACTCGAGGTCGCGCACGCGGGCGGCGACGACACCGGGCTCCTGGCCGGCGTTGAAGGCGATCTGCTTCAGCGGCGCCTCGATCGCAACGCGAACGATGTTCGCACCGGTCGCCTCGTCGCCCTCGAGCGACAGGCCCTCGAACGCGGTCTTGCCGGCCTGGATGAGCGCCACGCCACCACCGGCGACGATGCCCTCCTCGACGGCGGCCTTGGCGTTGCGCACGGCGTCTTCGATGCGGTGCTTGCGCTCCTTGAGCTCGACCTCGGTGGCTGCACCAGCCTTGATGACCGCCACACCGCCGGCGAGCTTCGCGAGGCGCTCCTGGAGCTTCTCGCGGTCGTAGTCGCTGTCGGTGTTCTCGATCTCGGCGCGGATCTGCGCGACGCGACCGGCGATGGCCTCGGCGTCACCGGCACCCTCGACGATCGTGGTCTCGTCCTTCGTGATGACGACCTTACGGGCCTGACCGAGCAGGTCGAGGGTGACGTTCTCGAGCTTGAGGCCGACCTCCTCGGAGATGACCTGGCCACCGGTGAGGATGGCGATGTCCTGCAGCTGGGCCTTGCGGCGGTCGCCGAAGCCGGGAGCCTTGACGGCGACCGACTTGAAGATGCCGCGGATCTTGTTCACGACGAGCGTGGCCAGTGCCTCGCCGTCGACGTCCTCCGCGATGATGAGGAGCTGCTTGCCGGTCTGGATGACCTTGTCGACGATGGGCAGCAGGTCTTTGATGTTCGAGACCTTGCTGTTCACGATCAGGATGTAGGGGTCTTCGAAGACCGCTTCCTGACGCTCGGGGTCGGTGACGAAGTAAGCCGACAGGTAGCCCTTGTCGAAGCGCATGCCCTCGGTGAGCTCGAGCTCGGTGCCGAAGGTGTTCGACTCCTCGACGGTGACGACGCCTTCCTTGCCCACCTTGTCGATGGCCTCGGCGATGATGGCGCCGATCTCGGGGTCGGCCGCGGAGATGGATGCGGTGGCCGCGATCTCGTCCTTGGTCTCGATCTCCTTGGCGTTCTTGATCAGCTCGGCCGAGACGGCGGCGACGGCCTTCTCGATGCCCTTTTTGAGGCTGATGGGGTCGGCGCCGGCGGCCACGTTGCGGAGGCCCTCCTTGACGAGCGCCTGAGCGAGAACGGTGGCGGTGGTGGTGCCGTCGCCCGCGACGTCGTCGGTCTTCTTGGCGACCTCCTTGACCAGCTCGGCGCCGATCTTCTCGTACGGGTCGTCGAGCTCGATCTCCTTGGCGATGGACACGCCGTCGTTGGTGATCGTGGGGGCGCCCCACTTCTTCTCGAGCACCACGTTGCGGCCGCGCGGGCCGAGGGTCACCTTGACCGCGTCGGCGAGCGTGTTGAGGCCGCGCTCGAGACCGCGACGGGCCTCTTCATCGAAAGCAATGATCTTTGCCATGTGTGTTTCTCGCCCTCCTGGACGTCATCAAAGATTCAGGTGTTTTAGCACTCAGAGTTCACGAGTGCTAAAGCAATACTGGCACTCAGGGATGCCGAGTGCAAGTGACGCCGCAGCTCAGCCGACGGGGTCGCCGGGGTCACCGGGGTCGCCCGCATCGCCGGGCGCCGGCTCGACGACCGGCTCGGGCGCCGTCACCGTCACACTCCCCGCCTCGCGAGGCACCAGCTCCACCCAGGTACTCCCGGGAGCCAGCCTGATCGTCCCCCCGGCGTCGTCGACGAGACGGATGGGCGAGGCGGCAGCATCCTTCGACCAGCGCAGGTGCACGGTCTTCCCGCCGGTGGAGGCCCAACCCTCGCCCGAGGTGACGAGCACGGCGCGCGGCACCTCCTCGTCGTAGTCGTACACCTCGTTGACGAGGAGGCTCACCACATTGGTCGCCGCGAGCTGCGCGCCCGTCGACCCGAGGTCGGGCTCGCCCTCCTGCGAGCGCAGGAACGAGCTCGACGCCTCGTCCCACTGCCACGACGGGAAGCGGGAGTCGGAGAACACGAGCGACAGCGTCGCCGTCGGCTCGCCGTCGACCGCGGCCGAGGAGGAGAGCACGTCGGCTGAGTAGGCGAACTGCTGGGCGGGCGGTGCGAGCTGCGCGTGCTCGGCGACCAGCTCGGAGGCCTTCACCACGACGTCGTGGGGGCTGTCGTAGCCGTCGATGCGGTAGAACGTCTCCTGGGTGTCGGCCTCGCCGTGGATGGCGTTGTACACCGGCGTCGCGAGCATCATGTCGACGAACTGCTCCTGGCCGCCCGAGTAGGCGACGATGCCGCCGAGCGGGGAGATGATGTCGGGGTCCATCGGGCGGATGGAGCGCACCGGCCCGATGAGCTCGGGCACGTCTGACTGCCACACCGCCACATAGCGCGTGAGCCCGCCCTCGACGAGCTCCTCGAACACGAGGTCGGCCTGCTCGAGGCCGATCTGCGGCCGCGCGTCTTCGTGATTGTCGATCTTCGCCGCGAGCGACGGATTCTGCAGGGCGCCCGGTTCCACCAGCGTTCCGCGCAGGGGCGCGGGAACGAGCGCAACGGGCTCGCTGTAATCGGCGTCGAACGCGCCCGTCGGCGTCACCGCGGGCGGCGGCACGGCCGCGTCGAAGACGCAGCCCGCGAGCGCGCCGGCGGCGAGCAGCACCGCCGCGAGACCCCCGGCGCGCAGAGGCGTACGGGGTCGTGTTCTCACCCCGAAAGACTACCGTCGCCGAGCCAGCGGCTCAGGCCAGGCGCACCGACTCGGCCTGCGGACCCTTCGACCCGGTGCCGACCTCGAACACGACCTGCTGACCCTCTTCGAGAACCTTGTACCCGGCCATGTCGATCGCCGAGTAGTGCACGAACACGTCCTGTCCGCCCCCGTCGACCGTGATGAAGCCGTAGCCCTTCTCAGCGTTGAACCACTTGACGGTTCCGTTCGCCATTGTTACTCCCAAGTGCTGTGTTTCCGCAGAAGTGACGTGGTTGCCACGACTGTTTCCAGATACTAATCGAGCGGAAACGGCCGGGAACGGGCGGATGCGCGAATTGGCCACATCGTTGCCGCAACTCAACACGACGGAAACACGCGCGTAATAAAAGGCCGCGACGCGGAAGGCCGAGGAGGGGTCAGCCCTCGACGCCGGTGCCGTCGTCGACCGGAGCTTCCTCGACCGGCGCTTCGGCCCCCGGCCCTGCGTAGTCGGTGCCGAGCACCACGGTGAGCGCCGCGCCCTGGAAGCTCGAGGAGAGCTCGGTGGGCACGCCCCCGAGCAGCTGGGCGAGGCCGAGCGCCGCCGCTTCGTTGGCGGGGTCTTCGTAGTAGACCGTGGTGGTCGCGAAGTCGCTCGTGCTCGCGTTGGCCATGGTGGCAATGTTCCACCCGTTCGCCACCGCCGACTCGCCCACCCGGCCGGCCAGGCCGACCACCTCGGTGCCGTTCAGGATGGTGACGGGCAACGTGCCGTCGGTGATGGGCGTGACCGCGGGCGCCGCCTCGGTGGGCTCCGCCTCGGGGGCGTCGGTCGACGTCGACGAGCCGCCGAACGCATCCGTGAACTGGATGTTGTTGTTGATCACCGAGAGGTAGACGACCCCGGCGCCGACGAGCAGCACCGTCGCGAGCGCCGCCCAGGCCAGCACGACCCACCCCCGCCCGCGCGGCCGGGGGCCGCGGTGGGCTCCCACGCGTGCGGGATGGGCGGGCAGACTGTCGAAGCTGTCCTGGGTGAAGTGAGCCATGGAGGGGTGATGGTCCTAGTCGTCGCGGGAGAGCAACCGGGCGCTGCGGGCAGCCAGACGCGCCTCCCTCACCCTCTGAAGCCTCTTGATGAGCATCGGATCGTGCGCGAGAGCGGCCGGAGAGTCGATCAGCGCACCGAGCAGTTGATAGTACCGGGCGGAGGAGAGGCCGAACTCCTTGCGGATGGCCTGCTCCTTGGCGCCCGCGTGCCGCCACCAGCTGCGCTCGAAGGCGAGGATGCGCGCATCGCGTTCGCTGAGCGGCCGATTCGACGCCGAAGGGACGGGCTGCTCGATGTTCGAGGGCACGGCGTCCTCCTTCCACGGGGGCGGGGCGCCGTCGGGGTACGGCGTGCTCGATATCTTAGGGGCGCTCACCTCAACGGGAGCCGAATGCCGCGCCTGAATCGCCCTGCGCCGCCGACCCGGCCGCCGACCCGGCCGCCGACGCCTGCGCCGCCGACCCCGGCCGGTACATCGACAGGTGCGGAATGCCCGCCTCGAGGTACTCCTCGCCGAACGCCTCGAACCCGACCCGCGCATACAACCCCGCGACATAGCTCTGCGCGTGCAACAGCATCGCCTCGTGCCCGAACTCCTCCACGGCGGCCGTGAGCAGCACCTGCGCGAGACCCTTGCCGCGATGGAGCGGATGCGTGACGACCCGGCCGATGGCGTGACGGGCGTCGAGGTGCTCCGGCTGCGCATCCGTCAGCACCCTGAGGTAGGCGGTGATGGTGCCCGCCTCATCGGTGAGCCAGTAGTGCACGGTGGCCGGCTCGGCGTCGCGCCAGTCGAGCTCCTCCTCGTCGACCTTCTGCTCGAGGTAGAAGACGTCGGTGCGGAGCTTCACGATGCCGTAGAGCTCGGCGGTGGAGAGTTCGCTCCAGGTCTTGCGAACGGGGGAATGCGCGGTCACCCGAGGAGTTTACTGAGATGATTGACGATCGACCGAGCGAATCAACCGGGAGCAGCAGTGAGCTACGAGGTATCCAAGTCCGACGACGAATGGCGCGAGGAGCTCTCCGCCGACGAGTTCGCGGTGCTCCGCCAGGCGGCCACCGAGCGGCCCTGGACGGGTGAGCTGCTCGATGAGAACCGCGAGGGCGTGTACACGTGCAAGGCCTGCGGCCAGGAGCTCTTCCGCAGCACCACCAAGTTCGACTCGCACTGCGGGTGGCCGAGCTTCTACGACCCCACCGGCTCCGACGCGGTGGAGCTCATCGAAGACCGCTCGCTCGGCATGGTGCGCACCGAGGTGCGCTGCTCGAACTGCGGCTCGCACCTCGGGCACCTGTTCGACGACGCCCCGCAGACCCCCACCGGCGACCGGTACTGCATGAACTCCATCTCGCTCAGCTTCGAAGCCGCGGAGTAGCAGGTGGCAGGGGTTCGTGAGGCGATGCTCGCCCGCCGCTCGTCGTCGAAGGTGACGGATGCTGCGCCGAGTCACGCCGAGATCGCTCGCGCCGTCGAGGCGGCCGGGCAGCTCGCCGACCACAGCGGGCTGAAGCCGTGGCGGGTCATCGAGATCCGCGGCGACGCACGCGACCGGGTCGCGGCCGGGCTGGCGAAGGCCGACGGCGCCAAGGGGAAGGACGTCGACAAGTTCCGGTCGAAGACGCACCGCGCGCCGGTGCTGCTCGCGGTGGTCGCATCCTTCCGCTCCACCCGCAAGGTGCCGCGGTGGGAGCAGGAGGCGGTCGCCTCGGGCGTCGCCCACCACCTCTCGCTCGTGCTCGACGACGAGGGCTGGGGTGTGTTCTGGCGCACCGGGGAGCTCACCCGCACGAAGGCGGTGCGTCAGGCGCACGGGCTCGACAAGAACGAGGAACTGCTCGGCTGGCTCTATGTGGGCGGACTGCCGGAGCGGGCCCGGAAGCCCCGCGCCAAGGGACGCATCAAGGTGGAGAACCACCTCAGCGTGCTGTGACGGAGGTGCAGGACACCGATCGCGGCCCCGCCGCGGTCGTGGGCGTCGGCGCCGTTCGTCGTCGGCTCGCGCTGATCGCCCTGGCCCTCGGCGGCTTCGGCATCGGCGTCACCGAGTTCGTCACCATGGGGCTGCTGCCGAACATCGCCCAAGACCTGCTGCCCGAGCTCTACGGCGTCGACCCCGAGGCCGCCAACGCCTCGGCGGGCTATCTCGTCTCGGCGTACGCCCTCGGCGTGGTGGTGGGGGCGCCCACGATCGCCGCCCTCGCCGCGCGCTGGTCGCGCAAACGGCTGCTGATCGCGCTCGTGTCGGTGTTCGTGCTGGGCAACCTGCTCTCGGCCGTGCTGCCGACCTTCGGGCTGGTGCTGGCCGCGCGCTTCGTCTCGGCGGTGCCGCACGGGGCGTACTTCGGCATCGCGTCGCTCGTGGCCGCCTCGCTCATGGGCCCGGGCAACCGCGCCCGCGGCGTCGCGTTCGTGCTCGGCGGTCTCACCATCGCGAACGTCGTGGGCGTGCCGTTCGGCACCTTCCTCGGGCAGACCTTCGGATGGCGGAGCGCCTACCTGCTGGTGGCGGTCATCTTCGCGGTCACGCTCGCCGCCATCGCGGTGACGGTGCCGTTCCGCCCGGGCGACCCGCGAGCCACGATGCGCACCGAGCTGAGCGCGCTCAAGCGCCTGCAGGTGTGGCTCACGCTCGGCGTCGGCGCGATCGGCTTCGGCGGGGTGTTCGCCGTGTACACCTACATCGCCCCCGTCGTCACCGAGGTCACCGGGCTCGCGGAGTCGGTCGTGCCGTGGACCCTCGTGGTGTTCGGCATCGGCATGACCCTCGGCAACTTCGTCAGCGGCTGGCTCACCGACCGCTCGGTGACCCGGTCGCTCACGGTGTGCGTGCTCGCAGTGGGTGTGGCGGTGCTCGCCTTCGCCCTGTTCGCCCACACCGGGCCAGGGCTCTTCGTCACCGTGTTCGTCGTGGGTGCCGCCGCGGGGTCGTGCGCGCCGGCCGTGCAGACCAGGCTGATGGATGTCTCGCACGACGCCCAGTCGTTCGCCGCGGCGCTCAACCACTCGGCGCTCAACATCGGCAACAGCCTCGGGGCGTTCCTCGGCGGTCTCGTCATCGCCGCGGGCTTCGGCTACCTCTCCCCCGCGCTCGTCGGGGTGGCCCTCGCGGCCGTCGGGTTCGCCGTCCTCATGATCTCGCTCGGCGTCGACCGCCGACGCGCGATGTCGGAGGCCGGCGCTACCGTCTGAGGTGTGCCAGCGTCAGCCGTTCAGACCCTCCTGCCGGTCGAATTCCGTTTCCCCCTTCCAGGTACCTCGTCGACCTTCGCGATCATCCGCTGGGTCGACGTCGTGCTCGACGGGGAGCCGGTGTCGCGCTGGCGCGCCGTCACCTACCACGAGCCGCGCAAGCTCATCGGGGAGGGCTACTTCACCGAGCTCGAAGACGCAGCCGCAGCGTGCCACGGGCTCGCGCTCGCGCAACCGGTGAGGCGGCGGTGAGCTGGCGGCTCCTGCGCAGGCCGGGCAGAGAGCGGGCTGTGCAGAGAAAACGGGAGCGGCACCGAGGCACCCACTCCCGATCTCATCGAGACCGACCCCCAAACATGTCTGCCTCGACGTTTCTGACAGTAGACCGAAAGGGCAGATCCGGCCACCGGTGCGCTAGTGAACCGGGTAGTCGTCGAGGTAGGAGTCGATGTCCGACGCCCGGGCGAACTGGGCAGCAGAGGTGCCCGAGTGGCTGTCGAGCTTGGCGCGGAGGTCGTCGGCGGCTGCGGTGAACACGGCATCGTCGATGTCGACCCCATCACCGTCACCGTCTTCGTCGGGGTCGGCAGGAACCGCCAGCACGTCGTTGCCCACGCCGATCACCAGCTCGGCATCTGTCGCGGTGCCGTTCTTCACGACGGGGATGGAGACGGCCTCGGCGATGCCCTTCTTGGCGAGGCACGCGGTGAGCTCGATCAGTGCCGACGCCACCGCGTCGCTGGTGAGGAGGGAGTCGCCCGCGTATGTGATCTGCTTCATCAGTCCAGCGTCTCCCCGTTCGGCCGATCAGGCACCCCCTGGCGACGGATGTCGGTGGTCGCCTCCATACTTGTCGGATGGGTATCTTCTACTACGGCGAGGGTCATCAGCTCGAGCTCGACGACCGTACGCTGGCCCATCTGCAGGCCGTCATCATGACGAAACTGCGCCGCGCCGAGAGCTTCGCGCTGTCGTGGGAGCACCCCCTCGCGGCCGGGAGCGGGCGCACCACCGTGTGGCTCCACCCCGCCGTTCCCCTCCGCTTCGCGCTCGGCGGCAAGGCGGGTGGGGTGAACCGGGAGTGGATCGGTGTTCTCGCCGCCGCAGCCGACCGGGGCGAGCTCACGATCATCCCCGAGCCGGCGACGCCCGGGCCCTCCGCCGACGCCGGCGCACCGGCGAGCGGATCGGCCGCGGCGGGCCGCTGGCGCCGCTGAAGACGACTGAGGTCGACCCCGCAACACACTGACCGTCTCCTGAAAACCCCTTGCCGCGGCCGGAGAGCCCGTCTAGCGTCCCTTAGGTCCGACCCGATGACGTCTACGGTCGTGATGGCCCGCATCGACGTCGCGAGTCACCCAACTCGCGCCGATGCTCTCGGGCCCGCGGCTCCCCGCCAGCGCGACCCCAAACGCGCCTGGCGGGGAGCTCGCACTCGACCTCCCAGGGTCGCACGCCGCCCACCCGCCGCCTGAGCGCGGTCGTGCGGCGCAGACCCGCCCGGCCTACACTGACCGGCATGACGAGCCCTTCCCCCGACCCTCGCGTGCTCCACGCCTCGATCGCAGCCATCGACGAAACGCATCCGCTCAAGGTGCCGCTGCACTACAACCAGGGGCACATCAGCCCTCGCCTCGACCGCCTCGAGGCCAAGACCGCCTATCTCGTCGACTACATCGCCTACCTCGAACAGCGCCTCACCGCCCTCGAGTCCCGCCCCACCGCGGCCCCCGGCGCTCCATAACCGCCGAGCATGCCCAGCGAACCCGTCGCCCAGAGCGCCATCCAGCGCCGCCATGCGGTGAACCGCGCCCGGCTCCTCGGCATCAGCGCACTCGGCCTCTCGGCCACCCTCGTGATCATCCGGCTGCTCGTTCTCGACCCGACCGCCGACCTGCTGCGACAGCTCGCGCCGCTCATCCCGATGCTCATCCTCCTCGGCACCGGCGTCTCACTGCTCCTCCGCTCACATCGCCTCCGCCTGGCCCTCGAGGCCGAACTCGGCCCCGACGCCGGCAAGCAGCACCCCGTGGGCAGCTGACGGTTGGCGAGGGTCAGAAGGTGTACGGGTAGGTGGTGGTGATGGTGGTGCCCGAGATGAAAACGGATGCGGTGAAGAGGTAGAGCACCCCGGGCGGGAACTCGGTGAGGGTGACCGAGGCGTTGCCCGAGGAGTCGGGAAGGAAGATGCTCGACCCGATGGTCCTGCCGCCGGAGGGCGTCCACGTGACTCGGCCGGTGACGAGGCTGGAGCCGGGCGGAATGTCGTCGACCCTGATCGAGAGTTCGTGCACATCTCGTACACCCGTCGGCACGATTCCGGTGATGGTGACGGTCGGTGCCGCCACGCTCGCCGCCGCCGCGGGCGCCGCCACCGCCAGCGCGACCGCGGGGATGGACCAGACACCGGCCTGAAGCACAGACCGCCTCGACGTCTCACTCATTCGACAAGTGTCGCACGGCGCACCTCGACCGGACATCCCCCTGTCGATGGAGAGCGCGGGGGCAAGAGGGGGGCGAGGGCGGGACGACGAGAGGGTCGGCCACGGGACTCGAACCCGCAGATGAGGTCCCCGCGCCCTAGGACAACCCCACGTACCTTGTGCCGAACTTAGACCGCCCTGACCACAAGCTCGTCAGGAAAGGCGGTCGCACCAGATAAGACAGTGGTGGGAAGCGAGTAGGTCCCCGGCGGCAACTGTTCCGAGGAGAAGGTCAGAAACAGAGTTGCGGCCTCGCTCGGCGGCAGTGGGTCCACCTTCGCAAAGACCACTGTGCCTGCGGCAGGGTCGTAAGCGACGAGCTGCCAGTCGTTGCCTGACCACGAGAGGTTCAGTCCAGCCGTGAGACCGGAGATCATCACAGTGAGCCGGTTCACATCCACGAGGCTGTCGTTGATGAAGTTGAGTCTCGCTTCCGCTCTGCCGATCGTGATGGCCACAGGCGACCACCACATGACCACGCGGGGCTGATCACTGGCCGCAGCTGCGGGCGCGGCGACAGCCACGGCCACCACCGGCACACCCCACACTCCGGCCCGGAGGACTCCACGACGCGTCACTTCGCTCATGCGTGAAGTGTGCCAGGGAATTGCCTAGATTGTCAATCCACCGAATAGTGGATGGTGATCGATCGCGAAGCCGATGGTTGGGCTGCCACGAGCGCCGACGACCGACCACCGCGGGTGCGCTCGTTGTGCGGATTCGCAGTACCGCGCGATCACCTGGGCACCGAGCAGTGACCCAGAGGGTTCAGACTGTGCCCGAATGGCTCGCGATGCCGGATGTGAGTTCCGGCGCTGACGCTGTGAGCGTGAGAACGTAAGGATGAAGCGGAGCCGAGTAGGAACCACTGATCTGCACGGCATACACGACACCCGCCAGAGACTGACCTGGGCCTACGACCGCCTGATAAATGTGCTCTCCCACACGCACCCACGTCGTCCCCAGGATGCTACCTAAGCGCAAACTGTCACCGCTCATTGCCGGCACCAAGGTGACCGTCGCGGGAGCCGCCGACGGGTTAGTCACTGTGACCGGCACAATCACCACCCTGATGTCGGTGAGCGGACGCACCTCGAGGCTGACCTCGAGCGCAACCGCACCACTCGCGGCCGCAGCCGACGCAGCCACGGCCACCGCGACAACAGGAACAGCCCACACTCCCGCAGTCACGACAGACCGTCTCGATACCTCAGCCATCAGCGCCCCCCTCGCAGAGAAGACGGCCCCGGCCGTCGAGGAGGACGACCGAGGCCGCTGGAGCCGTGTGGAAGCCTGGTGTGGCCAGCCCCATTCTGCGACAACAGGATGACAATGATTTGAATGGAGCGCTAGTCCACCGAAAGGGGGATAGCTTCACCCGTCCGCCGGTGACAAGCTCCTCGCGTGAACGAAGTACAGAGACGAAGCGTGCTCCGGGCGGGTATCTGGGCCACGCCGGTCGTAGCGATCGCGGCAGCAGCCCCCGCAGCCGCAGCCTCTACCGGGAGCTTCGGGCTCCTATGGGTGCCCACGTCCGGTGACCTCGTCAGCCAGATCCCGGGCGCCATTCCTCAGCTCGGCGGCGTCCTGATCAACGTGCAGAACAACACCGGCCGAGACTTCACCGGATCGCTGCGCCTCATCATCGCCGGCGAGCCCGGCGGCGCTGGCGTGAGCGGCTCGTCCTCAGCTGCAGGATGGTCATCCGTGAGCTACACGTACGCCACCCGCACACTCATCATGAACTGGTCGGGCACCGTTGCAAGCGGAGGATTGCTTCCCTCTGTGGTGTACTCGCTCACGGCGCACACCACCGGGTCCGGCACATCTTTGTGACTGCAACACTGATCGGCGACACCATCGAAACGACCTCCGATGTCTTCACCGCGACCTACCAATACACACCTGCCTGACGTCTCAGTGCTGCCGGGCGAACTCGTCCTCGGTGATGGCCATGTCTTCCTCCGGGATGATAGGGGCGGCGTTGCTTCCCGATGCGGAGGCCGAGCCGAACGGGGCGCCGCGTGCGGCCATGTGAGTGCCGGTCGATACGCCCGTGGTGCCGGCGCGCGCGATGTGCTCGCGGTCACCGCGCGAGATGGGCATGGGTGCTGCGCGAGATCAGCTCGTGAATGGGGCCGGCCACGGGACTCGAACCCGTAACCCCCGCTTTACAAGAGCGGTGCGCTACCAATTGCGCCAGGCCGGCTGGGG
This sequence comes from Herbiconiux sp. SALV-R1, assembly GCF_013113715.1. GTDB lineage: Bacteria > Actinomycetota > Actinomycetes > Actinomycetales > Microbacteriaceae > Herbiconiux. The sequence goes on along the minus strand of NZ_CP053344.1, from coordinate 371,247 downwards.
TGGAACACCTCATCATAGTCACGCCCCGGCGCGCGGCCGGGGCGTGACGACATGGTGAAGAGCGGGTCAGCCCGCGGGGGTGGGGGTCGGGGTGGCGGTCGAGGTGTCGTAGGCCTCGCCGGCGACCTGCACCACGAAGGCCGAGAACGCGTCGGGGTCGGTGAGCGAGCCGGTGTACTTCTGGCCGTTCACGAGCACGGTGGGGGTGCCGCTCACGTTGGGCTCGTCGCTGCCCGGGAGCGGGCCCTGCAGGGCGCGCGAGGTCGCATCGGCGACCCAGCCCTTGAACTCGGTGTCGTCGATGCACGTGTTCACGGCGTCGAGGTCGGTGACCCCGGCCTGGCTCGCGAAGTCTTTGATCGCGGCGTTGTCGAGGCCCTCGCTGTTCTCCTCGGGCTGGTTCTGGAACAGCAGGCCGTTGAAGGCCCAGAACTGGTCGGGCGAGTAGTTCGCCACGCAGGCCGCGGCGTTGGCGGCGCGGGTGGAGTACTTCGTGCCGAGCGAGGCACGGTCGAGGATCGACAGCGGGTGCACCTCGACGGTGGCGGCGCCCGAGTTGATCCACTCGGTGAGCTGCGCGTTGTTGGTGGTCTCGAACTGGCCGCAGTAGGGGCACATGTAGTCGACGTAGGTGCGGATGTCGACGACTCCCGAGGTGGGGTCGTTGACGGTCGGCACCGGGTCTTCGCCGGCGGCGAGCGCGGGGGTCGTCTCGGCCACGAGGCCGGTGCCGACGACCAGGCCGTCGCTGGCCATGTTGAGCGGGCCGGGGCCGGCGGGCTTCAGCGTCGAGGTGATGACGAGGGTGACCCCCACCACGATCGCCACGAGCACGAGACCGAGCGACGAGATGAGGATGACGCGGTTGCGCACCTCTTTCTTGCGCTGCTGCTCACGGAGCTGCTTCGCCTTCTCCCTGGCCGCCTCCCGTCGCTGATTCTTGCTGAGACGCGAGTCGTCGGATCCGCCTGTGGTCATGCGTGGTAGCTCCGTGTGAGAAGTCGTTTCACAGCGCAGGATGCGCGGTGCGAGATCGGCCGCCTGCTCTGGGCGACCACTCAAGGATAGTAGGAAGCCCGTCTGGGAGTTGCCCGCGCGCATCCTGAACCTGCTCGCGTGTCATAATCGACGGTGGGTCTCCGACGAAGTAGGCCCGGTTTCATCCATTCACAACGGATCGTCCGGCACGTACCTGCCGGTGAAGGAGATACACAACCATGGCATCTGTCACATTCGACAAGGCGTCTCGCATCTACCCGGGCGCCACCCGCGCCTCGGTCGACAAGCTCGACCTCCAGGTCGCCGACGGGGAATTCCTCGTCTTGGTCGGCCCCTCGGGCTGTGGAAAATCCACCTCGCTGCGCATGCTCGCCGGCCTCGAAGAGGTCAACGAGGGCCGCATCCTCATCGGCGACCGCGACGTCACCGACATCCCCCCGAAAGACCGTGACATCGCGATGGTCTTCCAGAACTACGCCCTCTACCCGCACATGACGGTGGCCGAGAACATGGGCTTCGCGCTCAAGATCGCGGGCGTCGGCAAAGACGAGCGCGCCAGCCGCGTGCTCGAGGCCGCCAAGCTGCTCGACCTCGAGCCCTACCTCAGCCGGAAGCCCAAGGCCCTCTCGGGTGGTCAGCGTCAGCGCGTCGCCATGGGCCGCGCCATCGTGCGTCAGCCCCAGGTGTTCCTCATGGACGAGCCGCTGTCGAACCTCGACGCCAAGCTCCGCGTGCAGACCCGCACCCAGATCGCGTCGCTCCAGCGCCGCCTCGGCGTCACCACGGTCTACGTCACCCACGACCAGACCGAGGCGCTCACCATGGGCGACCGCATCGCCGTGCTGAAAGACGGCCTGCTGCAGCAGGTCGGTTCGCCGCGCGACCTCTACGAGAAGCCGAACAACGTGTTCGTCGCCGGCTTCATCGGCTCGCCCGCGATGAACCTGTTCCACGCCGACCTCGCCGACACGGGTGTCAAGTTCGGCACCTCGATCGTGCCCGTCGACCGCGAGACCCTCGCCTCGACCACCGCGACGAGCGCCACCATCGGCGTGCGACCCGAAGACATCATCGTCTCCACCGCCGCCGGCGAGGGCCTCGAGGTGACCGTCGACCTCATCGAGGAGCTCGGCGCCGACGGCTACCTCTACGGCCACTCCGAGATCGAGGGCAAGCGCACCGACATCGTCGCACGCGTCGACGGCCGCTCGCACCCCTTCGTGGGCGACAAGGTGTACCTCACCGCCGCCCCGAACCACGTGCACCTGTTCGACCTCGAGTCGGGCGACCGCCTCGGCAACAAGGCCGTCGTCAGCTGATTCGGTGACGACCTCCCTCACCATCACCTCTGCCACGGCAGATCCGGCTCTGCTGGATCTGCCGTGGCAGTTGCCGTTGGACGAATGGCCCGACGAGTACATCGCCGCGCTCCCCAAGGGCATCTCCCGCCACCTCGTGCGCTTCGCGCACCTCTCCGGTCACGTCATCGCCGTGAAGGAGACCACCGACGAGATGGCCCGGCGCGAGTACGAGATGCTGCGCACCCTGCAGCGCCTCGACGTGCCCTGCGTCGACCCGCTCGCGGTCATCACGAACCGCAGCGACGAGGAGGGCGACCGGCTGCGCTCGGTGCTCGTCACCCGGCACCTGAAGTTCTCGCTGCCCTACCGCGCCCTGTTCTCGCAGATGCTGCGCCCCGACACCGCGACGCGTCTCGTCGACGCCCTCGCCGTGCTGCTCGTGCGCCTGCACGTCATCGGCTTCTTCTGGGGCGACGTGTCGCTCTCGAACACCCTCTTCCGCCGCGACGCCGGCGCCTTCGCCGCCTACCTCGTCGACGCCGAGACCGGCCAGCTCTACGAGGGCGGCCTCTCGAACGGCCAGCGCGAGAACGACCTCGAGATCGCCCGCGTGAACATCGCCGGCGAGCTGATGGACCTCGAGGCCGGCGGCCGCGTCGACGAGGAGCTCGACCCCATCACGGTGTCGAACGGCATCGTCGCCGCCTACCGCTCGCTCTGGAAGGAGCTCACCGGCGCCGAGTCGTTCAACTCCTCGGAGCGCTGGCGCATCAACGAGCGCGTCGACCGCCTCAACGACCTCGGCTTCGACATCGAAGAGCTCGCCATCCGCACCACCGAAGACGGCACGACCGTGCGCATCCAGCCCAAGGTCGTGGATGCGGGCCACCACCAGCGCAGGCTCCTCCGGCTCACCGGGCTCGACGCCCAGGAGAACCAGGCGAGGCGCCTGCTCAACGACCTCGACTCCTACACGGCGAAGTACGGCCGCAAGGGGTTCGACGAGGAGATGGTGGCGCACGAGTGGCTCGCCAAGGTGTTCGAGCCGGTGATCAGGGCCATCCCTCGCGAACTCCGCGGCAAGCTGGAGCCGGCCGAGATCTTCCACCAGCTGCTCGAGCACCGCTGGTTCATGAGCCAAGACCAGAGCCGCGACGTTCCGCTCGCCGAAGCTCTCTCGTCCTACATCGACACGGTGCTGCGGCACCGGCGCGACGAGGCGACAATGATCGCCCCGCCGACGGGCGCCATCACGATGGCCATCCCGATGCTCGAGGAGGCAGAGGTCGTCGTCGACCCCGACGACACCGAGGGCTCCGACGAGGACTGGCGACTCAAGGTCTAGCCGACCGGGCTGGTCCTACCGGTCTAGTCGAGCGCCCTTTGCCTGGCGATCTCGTACAGCGTCACCGAGGCCGCGATGCCGGCGTTCAGCGACTCCGTGCTCGACGCGATCGGAATCGACACGACGGCGTCGCAGGTCTCGGTGACCAGGCGCGAGAGCCCCTTGCCCTCGCTGCCCACCACCACGACGATCGGCCGGTCGGCGAGCTCGAGTCCGGGCAGCGACACGTCTCCGTCGCCCGCGAGCCCCACCACGAACACCCCGGCCGCCTTGAAGGCCTTGAGCGTCTGGGTGAGGTTCGAGGCCATGGCGACGGGCGTGTGCGCCGCAGCCCCCGCCGAGGTCTTCCACGCCGAGGCGGTGACCCCCACCGAGCGCCGCTGCGGCACGATCACGCCGTGGCCGCCGAAAGCGGCGGTGGAACGGATGATCGCCCCGAGGTTGCGCGGATCGGTGATGCCGTCGAGCGCCACGAACAGCGGCGTCTGCTTCTTCCGCAGCACCTCGTCGAGCAGCGTCTCGGGGTGGGCGTACTCGTAGGGCGGCACCTTGAGCGCGAGCCCCTGGTGCACCGCGTCGTGGCCCGACAGGCGGTCGAGCTCGGGCCGCATCACCTCGAGGATGGGGATGCCGCGCTTGGTCGCGATCGACAGCGCCTCCTTGACGCGCTCGTCGACCTCGACCCGGAACGCCATGTACAGGGCGGTGGCGGGGATGCGCGCACGCAACGCCTCGACCACCGAGTTGCGCCCGGTGACCATCTCGCTGTCGTCGGACTTCTTCACGCGACGTGCCGGTGCCGACGCACGCCCCGCATCCTGACCCCGCTCGTTCGACGACTTCGCACCGGGGCGGCCCTTGCCGCCCGCGGCGATGAAGCGCTCGCGCGCGGCCTTCGCCTTGCCGGCGGGGTGGTACGGCCGGTCTTCGGCCTTCGGCGTCGGCTTCTTGCCCTCGAGCGCCTGGCGCCCCTGGCCGCCCGAGCCGACGGTGCGGCCCTTGCTCGACTTGCGTACGGCGCCGGCCCGCGAGGGGCGGCCCGATCCTGATTTAGCCATCGAGACTCCAGTGCGCGCCCGAGGGCGTGTCTTCGATCGAGATACCCGCCTGACCGAGTTCATCCCGGATGCGGTCTGCTGTGGTGAAATCGCGGTTCGCCCGCGCGGTCTGCCGGTCGTCGATGAGGCGCTCGACAAGGGCGGCGAGTGCTCGCGCCTCGGCGTCGTCGTGCCGGCCGCCGGCCGCCCACTCCGGGGAGAGCGGGTTGAAGCCGAGCACGTCGGTCATGGCCAGCACCTGGCCGTAGAGCGCCGCCGTCTCGGCGAGGTCTTCGTCGTCGAGCGCCGCGTTGCCGCGCCGCACCGTCTCGTGGATGACGGCGACGGCCTGCGGCACGGCGAGATCGTCGTCCATCGCCGCCCGGAACTCGTCGGGGACGACGAGCACCTCGGTGCCCGCGAAGCGCGTGTCGGCGAGCCTGCGCTGGGCGCGCTCGAGGAACCCCTCGATGCGCGACACGGCGGCCTCGGCCTCCGCGAGCGCACCGTCGTGGTACTCGAGGGTCGAGCGGTAGTGGGCGGCGCCGAGGTAGTAGCGCAGCACCACGGGCCGGGCGGCGGCGATGAGCTCGGAGGCGAAGATGGAGTTGCCGAGCGACTTCGACATCTTCTGCCCCGTCACCGAGACCAGCCCGTTGTGCAGCCAGTAGTTCGCGAACTCGTCGCCCGCGGCGCGCGACTGGGCGAGCTCGTTCTCGTGGTGCGGGAAGCGCAGGTCGAGCCCACCGCCGTGGATGTCGAACTGCGTGCCGAGGTATTTCGTCGACATGGCCGAGCACTCGATGTGCCAGCCCGGCCGGCCGCGGCCCCAGGGGCTCACCCAGGCGGCGGTCTCGGGCTCGCCGGTCTTGTGCCCCTTCCACAGCGCGAAGTCGCGCACGTCGCGCTTGCCGCGCGAGTCGGAGTCGGTGGCGGGCTCCATGTCGTCGAGCTTCTGGTGGGTGAGCTCGCCGTACTCGGGCCAGCTCGCCGTGTCGAAGTAGACGTCGCCGGTGCCGTCATCGGTGGCGTAGGCGTGACCCGACTCGATGAGCCGGGTGATGATGGCCTGCATCTCGGGGATCGACGCCGTCGCCCGCGGCTCGTAGGTGGGCGGGAGCACGCCGATGGCGTTGTAGGCCGCGGTGAACTCGAGCTCGACGCGGTAGGCGAGCGCCCACCACTCCTCGTCGGTGCCGTCGGCGTTCAGCAGGATCTTGTCGTCGATGTCGGTGACGTTGCGCACGAAGGTGACCGTGTAGCCGCTGTAGGCCAGCCAGCGCCGCAGCAGGTCGTAGGCGAGGGCCGAACGCAGGTGCCCGATGTGCGGGGAGGACTGCACGGTGGGGCCGCAGACGTAGATGCCCACCCGCCCGGGAACGAGGGGCGTGAAGTCGCGCAGAGCGCGCTCCTTCGAGTCATGCAGTCGGATGGTCACTGCGACAGTTTACGGGCTGTGCTCCGCCGATGACGGGCCGCCCGTGACGAGCGCGGTGGCGATGGCCGTGAGCCCCTCGCCCCGACCGGCATACCCGAGGCCGTCGGTGGTGGTGGCCGAGACGCTCACGGGGGCCCGGAGCACGGCGCCGAGCACGGCCTCCGCCTCGGCCTTGCGGGGGGCGAAGCGCGGGCGGTTGCCGATGAGCTGCACCGACACGTTGCCCACCGAGTAGCCCGCGGCCGTGAGCACCTCGAGCGTGCGGCGCAGGAACACCTCGCCGTGCGCCCCGGCGAGTTCGGGGTCGTCGGTGCCGAAGCGGGAGCCGAGGTCGCCGAGCCCGGCAGCGCCGAGCAGCGCGTCGCAGATGGCGTGGCTCACCACGTCGCCGTCGCTGTGCCCGGCGAGCCCGGCCTCCCCCGGCCAGTGCAGTCCTGCGAGCCAGAGCTCGGCCTCGGCGTCGAAGGCGTGGGCGTCGACTCCGACACCGGTGCGGATGCTCGTCATCGCTGCCCTCCGGAGCAGGTCGTCGGCCCGGTCGAGGTCGTCGGGCGTGGTGATCTTGAACGAGCGCGCGTCGCCCGGCACGACGGCGACCGGATGCCCGGCCTCCCTCACGAGGGCGGCGTCGTCGGTCATGTCGGCGGCGGCGAGGGCGTAGGCCTCGACGAGCTGGGCACGCGGGAAGCCCTGCGGGGTCTGCACCGCGGTGAGCCGCGAGCGGTCGACGGTCGCGCCGACCCGTCCGTCGTCGACCTGCTTCACCGTGTCGGTGACCGGGAGCCCGGGAATGGCACCATGACCGGTCGCGCGCACCTCGGCGATCACCCGCTCGAACACCGACGCCGGGGTGAACGCCCGCGCGGCGTCGTGCACGAGCACGATGTCGACGCCGTCGCCGAGCGCAGCCAAGCCGGCGGCGACCGATCGCTGGCGGGTCTCCCCGCCGGCGACGACCGACACCGTGAGCCCCGGCGCCGAGGCCGAGACACGCTCCATCGCCTCGGACACCAGCGCGACCGGCACGACCACCACGAGTTCGACGGGCTCGCCCGAGGAGGCCAGCGCCACGACGGCGTCGAGCGACCGTTCGAGCACGGTGCGCCCCGAGATCGGCACGAAGGCCTTCGGCTCGGCACGCCCGAGACGGGTGCCCGAACCCGCGGCCACGACGATCACCGCGACCGTCGGCCGCTCGAGGGACATGGAGGAGGGTGCGGTTAGGAGGCCAGAACCTCGTCGAGCACCAGCGAGGCCTTCTCCTCGTCGGTCTTCTCGGCGAGCGCGAGCTCGGAGATGAGGATCTGCCGGGCCTTGGCCAGCATGCGCTTCTCACCGGCCGAGAGGCCGCGGTCTTGGTCGCGGCGCCACAGGTCGCGCACGACCTCGCTCACCTTGATGACATCGCCCGAGGCCAGCTTCTCGAGGTTCGCCTTGTAGCGGCGCGACCAGTTCGTCGGCTCTTCAGTGAAGGGTGCGCGGAGCACCTCGAACACCTTGTCGAGACCCTCGCGGCCGATGACGTCGCGCACGCCGACCAGGTCGACGTTCTCGGCGGGGACCTCGATGGTGAGGTCGCCCTGGGTGACACGGAGCTTGAGGTAGATCTTCTCCTCGCCCTTGATCACGCGGGTCTTGACCTCGGAGATCGTCGCGGCTCCGTGGTGCGGGTAAACGACGGTCTCGCCAACCTCAAAAAGCATGAATGGATGTCCTTCCGTGACCTCAAGGATACCACAGGGGCAATCTGGTAAGGGTGCCCTTACCCACTCCCCCGGCGCGGCTCGTTGTAGGCTGAGCGTCAAAGCGTCTACGACTCTGGAGGGTCCTGTGAGAGCTCGGTTCGCCGCATCCGTTCTGGTGGTTGCACTCGTCGGTTTCGGTACTGCAGGATGCGCGTTCATCACCCCGCAGGCCACGACCAAGATCATCGAGGCCTCCGACGGAGTGAACGGCGACCTCGGCGCGGTGGCCGTGCGCAACGCCACTCTCATCAGCGAAGACGGCGAACTGGCGAGCCTCCTGGTGTCGTTCGTGAACACCAGCGACTCCACCCAGCAGGTGCTCGTGCAGTACGAAGACGGCGCCACCGGTGAGCGCGTGAACCAGAAGGTCTCGGCCGCCGGCAACGGCGCCATCACAAGCTTCGGCGCCGAGGGCGGCGAGCAGATCCTGCTCGACAACGTCTCGGCCCCCGGCAGCCTCTTCCCCGTCTACTTCCAGTACGGCGACGAGGAGGGCAAGCAGCTCATGGTGCCCGTGCTGAACACCTCGCTGCCCGAGTACAGCGGGCTGGCCCCGACCCCGTCGCCGACGCCCACCGTCATCATCACGCCGACCCCCACGGCCGTCCCGGTTCCCACCCCCGCCGCGACGCCGGAGCCCGAGCCCACCACCGACCCCGCCGAGTAGGCGCTGAGCCGAGGCGGCGAGCCGGGCACCGGCCAGGGCCTCAGCCCTCGAAGCGGTACCCGAGCCCGCGCACCGTCACCAGCAGCGTCGGCTCCGACGGCGTCGTCTCGATTTTCGAGCGGATGCGCTTGATGTGCACGTCGAGGGTCTTGGTGTCGCCGAAGTAGTCGGAGCCCCAGACCCGGTCGATCAGCTGGCCCCGCGTCAGCACGCGCCCCGCATTCCGCAGCAGCAGCTCGAGCAGCTCGAATTCCTTCAGCGGCATACTCACCTCGGTGCCGTTCACGGCGACCGTGTGGCGCTCCACGTCCATCGAGACCGGGCCGGCCTTGAGCATCGGCTCCGCCGCGTCGAGCACCTCGAGCTGACGTCGCATCACCGCGCGGATGCGCGCCAGCAGCTCGCGCGTGGAGTACGGCTTGGTCACGTAGTCGTCGGCGCCGAGCTCGAGCCCCACGACGATGTCGATCTCGGAGTCCTTCGCGGTGAGCATGATGATGGGCACCGAGGAGCGGGTGCGGATCTCGCGGCACACCTCGGTGCCCGGGATCCCCGGGATCATGAGGTCGAGCAGGATGATGTCGACGCCCCCGCGGTCGAACTCGCTGAGGGCGCTCGGCCCGTCGGGAGCCACAGTGACGCCGTAGCCCTCTCGGCGCAAGAGGTAGCTGAGCGGCTCGCTGAGCGCCGCCTCGTCCTCGACGAGCAGGATGTGGGTCATCGTTTCTCTCCTTGCGGTGCCGCAGTGGTCGTGCCGGCCTCGGGCAGCCGGATCGTGAAGGTCGAGCCCTGGCCGATGTGCGACCAGGCCCTGATGTCGCCGCCGTGATTCTGCACGATGTGCTTCACGATGCTGAGGCCGAGGCCCGTGCCCCCGGTGTTGCGCGAGCGCGCCTGGTCGACGCGGAAGAACCGCTCGAACACCCGGGGCAGGTCTTCTTCGGGGATGCCGATGCCCTGATCGGTCACCACCACCTCCGCGACTCCGTCGTCGTGGTGCACCCCGATGCCGATGCGCGAGTTGTCGGGCGAGTACTGCACGGCGTTCGCGACCAGGTTGTTCACCGCGAGGGTGAGCAGCGCCTCGTCGCCGACGACGTGCACGTGCTTCGACCCGCCGACGGCGAGCGTCATGCCCCGCGCATCCGCCACCACGTGGTTCTGGTCGACGGCGGAGGAGACGATGGCGTCGAGGTCGACGCGCTTGGCCTCGGCGAGCACGTCGGTGGCCTGCAGGCGCGAGAGCTCGATGATCTCGCGGGTGATCTGCGACAGCCGCGCTGCCTCGGTGCCCATGCGCTTGGCGAAGCGGCGAACCTGCTCGGGGTCGTCGGAGGCAGGTTCGAGCGCCTCGGCGAGCAGCGCGATGGCGCCGATGGGGGTCTTCAGCTCGTGGCTGATGTTGGCGATGAAGTCGCGCCGCATCTCCTCGAGCCGGTACGACTCGGTGACGTCGTCGGCGAGCACGAGCGTGTAGCGGCTGCCGAGGCGCGCGGCGCGCACGTCGAGGTGCACGTTCGCGTCGCCGAACGGGCCGCGGGCGATCACCACCTCGCGCACGATGGGTTCACCCTCGCGCTGTACCTCGGCGACCATGTCGATGATCTCCTGGCGCACCAGCATCCCGTTCGCCACCAGGCCGAAGCCGTAAGCGGCCGACGACGCCTTCACCACGTTGTTCGAGGGGTCGATCACGAGGCCCGCCGACTCGACGGCGTCGATCACCTGGTCGACCCCGTCGGGCACGGCCGTCGACGCCACCGTGACGGCGTTGTTTCCCCGCCGTTCAGCCACGTGGAGGAGGATGACGAATCCTGCCCCGATGACAAGGCCGAGTGCCAGAGACAACAGCACCAACCAGCCTGTTTCCATAGCAACTACACTAGTGATCCGCGATCGGTGGAAACCGGCGTGAGCCCCGGCAACGCCGTCGCTTCGCCGACTGTTCAACTACGGGGCACCTCGCGTTAACCGAGCCCCTGAGAGGATTGACCTGTCGCCCGCCGTGAGCGGCAGTGACTCCGTGCGTGCGCGACCGATCGCCGACGCGCACGCCGTACCCCGAGAAAGGACCCACACGCATGCGTGAGGTATTCCAGCAAGAACTGCGCGAGGTTCAGGAGCGTCTCGTCGAGATCTCCGAGCTCGTCACCGTCGCGATCACCAATGCGACCACCGCGTTCAACGAGTCGAACGTGACCCTCGCCGAGACGGTCATCGCCGAAGACCCGAAGATCGACGCCCTCGCCGCCAGCCTCGACGAGCTGGCCATCAGCATCCTCGCCCTGCAGCAGCCCGTCGCCCGCGACCTGCGCATCGTCGTGACCGCGCTACGCGTCAGCGCCTCGCTCGAGCGCATGGGCGACATCGCCGAGCACATCGCGCAGCTCGCCCGCTACCGCTACCCCGACAAGGTCGTGAAGAAGAGCCTTCGCCAGACCTTCGCCGAGATGGGCCGCCTCGACGTCGAGATCGCGAAGAAGCTCACCGTCGTGCTGCAGACCGAAGACCTCGCCATCGCCGAGGAGATGCGCAACGACGACGACAAGATCGACGAGCTGCACGTGAGCGTCTTCGACGCCGTGCTCGCCGCGACCTGGAAGGGCGAGGCCGTCGACACCGTCGACGTGACGCTGGCCAGCCGCTACCACGAGCGCTTCGCCGACCACGCCGTCTCCATCGCCAAGAAGGTTCAGTACCTCGCCACCGGCGAGTGGGTGGGCTCCACCAACGCCTGAGCCGCGCCTCGCGGTACGAGAAAAGCCCCGGCCCCTCCTGTTCGGAGGGCCGGGGCCTTTCTCGTGCGGGCTACTTCTTGTTGCCCTGGGCCGCGACGGCGGCGGCGCCGGCGGCAGCGGCCTCGGGGTCGAGGTACTCGGCCGGGGCGATCGGCACGAACGACTCGTCGAGCTTGTAGACCAGCGGGATGCCGGTGGGGATGTTGAGCTCGGCGATGTCGTCGTCGGAGATGCCGTCGAGGTGCTTCACCAGGGCGCGCAGCGAGTTGCCGTGGGCGGTGACGAGCACGGTCTTGCCGAGGGCGAGATCGCCCGTGATGTCGCTCTCCCAGTAGGGCAGCATGCGCTCGATGACGTCTTTCAGGCACTCGGTGCGGGGCACCGCGTCGCCGAGGTCGGCGTAGCGCGGGTCGCCCACCTGCGAATACGGGTCGTCGTCGGCGATGGGGGGCGGCGGCACGTCGAAGGAGCGACGCCAGGTCTGGAACTGCTCGGGGCCGTACTCGGCAAGGGTCTGCGCCTTGTCCTTCCCCTGCAGGGCGCCGTAGTGGCGTTCGTTGAGGCGCCAGGAGCGCTTCACGTCGATCCACGAGCGGTCGGCCTCGGCGAGGGCGAGCTCGGCGGTGCGGATGGCGCGGGTAAGGCGCGAGGTGTACAGCACATCGGGGAGCACGCCGGAGTCGGCGAGCAGTTCGCCGGCACGCTTGGCCTCGGCGACGCCCTGCTCCGAGAGCTGCACGTCGACCCATCCGGTGAACAGGTTCTTCTGGTTCCAGTCGCTGTTGCCGTGGCGCAGCAGAACGAGGGTGTAGGGCTCAGTAGGCATGCCTTCATCCTATGGGCCGCCGCGCGCCGTGATTGGATGAGGGCATGCCCATCGGCGCCGTCACTCGGGGAACCACGAACACCAACCGGCTCCGTCGCGTCGACCGCTGGATCGGCACGCTCCCGGTGCTGCGCACCACCGCAGACCCGCTCGTCGTCGACCTCGGCTACGGTGCCAGCGGGGTCACCGCGTTCGAGCTGCAGGCACGCCTGGCCAAGGTACGGCCCGAGGTGCACGTCACCGGCCTCGAGATCTCGCCCGAGCGCGTCGCCACGGCGACGGCGCAGCTGAAGGAGGTGCGCGACGGGCGGAGCTCCTTCGCCGCCGACGCAGCTGTCGACTTCACCGTGGGTGGCTTCGAGGTGCCGCTGCCCGCCGGGCGCAAGGCCGCGGTCATCCGTGCCTTCAACGTGCTGCGGCAGTACGACGAGTCGGAGGTGGCGGGGGCCTGGGAGCTCATGACGTCGAGACTGCAACCGGGCGGGATGCTCGTGGAGGGCACCTGCAACGAGGTCGGCCGGGTGGGCAGCTGGGTGGGCGTGACGGCCCAGGGCCCCGTGTCGTTCACCGTCTCGCTCCGCCTCGCCGGACTCGAGCATCCGTCGATCGTGGCTGAACGGTTGCCGAAGGCGCTCATCCATCGCAACGTGCCGGGCGAGCGCATCCATCGGCTGCTCGCCGACCTCGACCGCTTCTGGCAGCACAACGCGGGGCTCGGCTCCTACGGCCCGGTGCAGCGCTGGGTCGCGACCGTCGACGCACTGGCCGCGGCCGGCTGGAGCGTCACCACCCCCAGGAAGAGGCTGCGCCTCGGCGAGCTCACCGTGCCGTGGCACGAGGTGCGACCCGCCTGAGCGGGTCTTACTTGGTCTCGAGCTCGATCTCCTGGCCGTCGACCAGGATGCTCACGGGCTCGGTGGTGGTGATGTTCGCCGGGGTCCAGAACACCGAGGTGTGGGGCACCAGGTCCATCGTGCAGATGGTGTCGTCGGGGATGGGCACGGTCACGATCTCGACCGAGTTGCCCTCGCCCCGGGGCTCCAGCACCTTGATGTCGGAGCCGATGATGGGGCAGCCCGAGCTGCCGGGGATGGAGACGGCGATCTGCGAGCCCTCCTGCAGCCAGAAGGCCTGGATGCCGTCGACACCGTCTTCGGGGTGCTCGGTCGAGCCGTGCTCGAGCTCGGGCAGGCCGGAGAAGTTCTCGGTGGGGCCGGTGACGGTGCATCCGGCCAGCGCGAATGCGAAGGCGGCGACGACGGTGACGGGGAGGAGCTTTCGCATCTGCATGTCTCTAATTTACCGAATCTCGAAGCGGCACGGTGTGCGCCGGCGCGGTGGTCGTGTCTCGGTTCAGCTCCGGCGCGTGCGCGCCCCGAGCCGCGGCAGCCGCGGAACCCTGCCCACGGCGGCCCCCGCCTCGGGCGACACGATCGTCTCGGCGGTCGCGGCGACCTGGCCGCCCTCGGTGCGCACCACGAGCGCGTCGCCCTCGGGCAGCTGGCGCTTCACCACGGCGAGCGCGATGGGGCCCCACTCGTGGTGCACACCCACCGAGGTGACGACACCCACGGCGTCGCCGTCGCCCGCGGTGCTCGCCGCGCTCGCCGGAACGACCTCGTCGCCGGGCGCCGGCAGTACGGCGTCGGAGCCGTCGAGGTGCAGGAAGACCAGGCGCCGGGGCGGGTGGCCGAGGTTGTGCACCTTCGCGACCGTCTCCTGGCCCCGGTAGCAGCCCTTGCTGAGGTGCACGGCCGAGCGCATCCAGTCGAGCTCGTGCGGGATGGTGCGCTCGTCGACCTCGGTCGCGAGCCGCGGCCGCCAGGCGGCGATGCGCAGCGCCTCGAGCGCGGCGATCCCGGCGGCGGAGAGCTCACCGTCGCGCACGGCATCGGCGAGAGCGCCGAGAGAGTCCCGCAGCACCAGCGACTCCCGCCACCACCAGTCGGCACCGGGGTGCTCGTCGACCGGGGCGTACTGCACGCCGCCGGCCACCACCTCGGGCCAGGGGTCGCTCCAAGTGAGGGGCACTCCCCCGCCCTGCGCGACGAGAGCCGCCAGGGCCGCGGGCGGCTCGCGGTCGTCGACCGAGGAGCCGAACCAGCCCATCGTGGCGAACTCGGCGCTGCGGTCGGCGATCTCGACGCGCAGCATGAACCGCATCTTCTGCAGCCACTGCTCGAGCTCGGCGGTCTCCTCCCCGTCGACCAGCAGCCAGGCCGTCTCGCCGTCGTCGAGCACCCGGATGGCGTGCTCGATGCGCCCGTTCGCCGACAGCAGCAGGGTCTCGGCCGAGTCGCCTGCGGCGAGCGAACGGATGCTCTGGCTGGTCACCGAGTCGAGCCAGCTGAGGCGGTCGGGACCCGAGACGGAGATGACCCCGCGGTGCGAGAGGTCGACGACGGCGCCTGCTGCCGACCCGGGAACCGGGCGTCCGCCGCGGGCGGCGTCGAGCATCCGCTGTTCGGCGACGGGATTGCCGTAGTGGGCCGCCACCGCGTCGTCGGCACCCGCGCCGGCGACGGCACCGGGGAGGTCGAGCAGGGGCGAGCGGGCAGCCGGCACGGCCGTCAGTCGACCTTCGCGAGCCGGGCCGAGGCGTGGGTGCGGAGGTCTTGGCCGAGGGCGGCGATGTCCCACGCCCAGAGCAGATGGTTCTCGACCAGGCCGTAGATGCGGGTGGCCGCGGCGTACTCCTTGGCCGACTGGCTGCGCACCACGGCGTCGGTGGCGAGGTCGATGCGCGGGCCCTTCACCTGACCGAGGTAGAGCTCGCTGACACCCGTGGGGTGCACGATCGACACCTCGATGTCGAAGCCCTCGGCGGAGTTGCGGAGCGTCTCGACCGCCTGTGCGGTGTTGAACGGGCGAGGGCCGACGCCGGGGAGCATGCCGGGACCCTGGTCGCCCTCGATGTGCAGGCGCTTGAGACGCCAGAAGCCGGTCTCGGCGGTCAGCGGGGTCGCGACCCGGGGCTCGGAGGTGTCGGGGGCATCGGCGTCGACGCTCTCGTCGTCGGCGGGGAGCACGTCGCTGCGCGGCGCCTCGGGCACCGCCTCACCCGTGAGCCAGGTGTAGGAGCTGTAGTTGAGGTACGGCAGGCCGTCATGGCTGAAGCTGATGCGCTGACCGAACTCGGCCGACACCCGCTCGTCGCCGACGGCGTAGTCGATGACCCCGGTGCCCTCCCACACGCCGATCAGCCACGACAGCGGGACGAGCTCGGCGGGAAGGTCGGTGGGGATCTCGATCACGAGCTCAGCGCTGGCCGCGGTAGAGCTTGTAGACGACCACCCCGGCCGTCCAGGCGATGGCGAGGCTCGCCAGCCCGAGCAGGCCGATGAACAGGAGTTCTAGCGCGACGTAGGACATGCCTAGAGCTTAGCGCCCGCCGCGAAGGCGAGGGGACCGAGCACGACGGTCGACAGGGCGAGGATGACGAACACCCCGCCGAGGGTCGCCGAGAAGCGGTTGACGAGCCCCGTGCGCACCGGCTCGATGAGCTGCGCGGCGAACGACACCAGGAGCGCCAGCCCCAGCACGACGGGCAGGTAGACGAGGTAATCGGCGGGTGCGACGAAGAGCCCGACGGAGACGACGGCGAGGATCGTGAGCACCCACACCGGGACTACGCTTCTCATGAGCAGACTCATACCCGCCATTCTGCCCGATAGTATTGACGCGCAGGCGACCTCTGGAGGATCTTACGTGGCGCAGTTGTTGATCCTGACCCCTGCGGTCGATCAGGAGGTGCTTCCCGCGCTCTCGCTGCTCAGCCACCGCACCCGTCAGATCCCGGCTGAGCCCTCGCAGCTGGTCAACACCCCGAACAGCGACCTCATCTTCGTCGACGCGCGCAACGACCTCGCGAGTGCGCGCTCGCTCTGCAAGATCCTCAGCACCACCGGCATCGGGGTGCCCGTCGTGCTCGTGCTCACCGAGGGCGGTCTCACCGCCGTGAGCGCCGAGTGGGGTGCTGCGGATGTGGTGCTGGAGTCGGCGGGGCCCGCCGAGGTCGACACGCGCATCCGTCTCGCCATCGGCCGGCAGGTGCAAGACCAATCGACCTCGAAGATCCAGGCCTCCGGCGTCGTCATCGACGAGGCGAGCTACTCGGCCCGCGTGCACGGCCGCCCCCTCGACCTCACCTTCAAGGAGTTCGAGCTGCTGCGCTTCTTCGCGATGCACCCGTCGCGGGTGTTCACCCGCGAGCAGTTGCTGAGCGAGGTGTGGGGCTACGACTACTTCGGCGGCACCCGCACCGTCGACGTGCACGTGCGGCGGCTGCGGGCGAAGCTCGGCGACCTCGAGTCGCTCATCGGCACCGTGCGCAACGTCGGCTACCGCTTCAACTTCTTCGAGGACGACAATGAGCGGATCGCTCACTCTCTCGGTCAGTAGCCCCGACGAGGCGCGCGAGCCGTTCCTCCGCCTCGCCGCCCGTGCCGCGCTGGTCGACGGCCAGCATCCGTTCAACGACCAGGCGCTCGTCGACGCGGGCAAGGGCACACGCTCGCTGCTGCTCGCCGAACGCGGCGGAACGGTGGTCGGCGCCGCCATCGTGGGGCAGGGTGAGCTCGAGTTCACCATCGACCCGGAGTGGCGGGAGGAGGGGCTCGGCCGGCAGCTGCTCGAGATCGTGCTCGCGAACTCCGCGGGCTCCGGCGGCGCGGGCGTCTCCGCCTCCTCCGACGGCGAGCAGCTGCTCGCCTGGGCGCACGGCGACCACCCGGCCTCCCGGCGACTCGCCGCCACCCACCGCTTCGTCGCGGTGCGCACGCTGCTGCAGCTGCGCCGGGAGCTGCCCGACGGACCCGTGGGCGGCACGCCCCTGCCCGACGGGTTCCGGCTCATGCCGTTCCGCGGCGGGCGCGACGTCGACGACTGGGTGCGGCTCAACGCGCGCGTGTTCGCCGAGCACCCCGAGCAGGGCGGGCAGACCGCCGAAGACCTCGGCTTCCGCATGTCGGAGGCCTGGTTCGAGCCCGACGACTTCCTGCTGCTGCGCGACTCCGCCGGCGCGCTGGTCGGCTACAACTGGCTGAAGGTCGAGCCGGGCGACCGGGTGGGCGAGATCTACGTGATCGGCGTCGACGACGCGCACGCCGGGCAGGGGCTCGGGCGCTACCTGATGGGCCAAGGGCTCGCGCGCCTGGTCGAACGCGGGCTCGAGCAGGCCTCGCTCTACGTCGACGGCGAGAACACCAGGGCGGTCGCGCTCTACCGCTCGCTCGGCTTCACCGACCACACCATCGACATCCAGTACCGGCACCGCGGGCGCTGAGCCTCGGCCGCCGCCGAGGAGGCACCCTTCCGTGAACACGTCCCGCTCCTTCGCCGAAGTGCTGACGCCGGCGCCCGAGGTGTTGGAGGCCGAAGGCGCCGAGATCGCCCGCGCCATGTTCGGCGTCACCGGGCCGGTGCGCTCGCTCGGCAGCCAGACGGATGCGAACCTCGTCGTGGGCGAGGAAGGGCAGCGGTTCCTGCTGAAGATCGCGAACCCCTCCTCGACGGTCGCCGAGCTCGAGGCGCAGTCGCTCGCGGCGGCGCACGTCGGTGGCGCCTTGGATGCGCGTCGAGCCGGGATCGCGGTGCCGCGCACCGTGCCGGCCGCCGACGGATCACTCGTGCAGACGGTCGAGCTCGCCGGCCGGCCGCTGCAGGCACGCCTGCTCGAGTTCGTCGAGGGAACCCCGCTCTCGGGCGACCGCTACCTCTCCCCCGCCGTGGTCGCCGAGTTCGGCAGGTTCGCCGCTCTCGCCGTGCTCTCCCTCGCCGACTTCGCGCATCCGGGAACCCACCGCGAGCTCGAGTGGGACCTGCGGCAGGCACGCCGCCTGGTCGACGACCTGCTCCCCTACGTCGACGACCCCGAGCTCGCCGAGCAGGTGCGGCGGGCCGCCGACGAGGCGTGGGCGCGGGTGAGCGAGCTCGACGGCTCGCTGCCGCGGCAGGTCATCCACGGCGACATCACCGACGACAACGTGGTGGGGGCGACGGATGCGGCGGGCCGGCTGATGCCGCACGGCATCATCGACTTCGGTGACGTGGTGCACAGCTGGACCGTCGCCGAGCTCGCGGTGAGCTGCTCGGGGGTGCTGCACCACCACGGCGCCGGGCCGACGTCGGTGCTGCCGGCGGTGCGTGCGTTCCACGAGCTGCGGCCGCTCGCCGAAGCCGAGGCCGAGGCGCTCTGGCCGCTCGTGGTGCTGCGGGCGGCGACCCTCGTGGTGAGCGCGCACCATGCGGCGGCGACCGATCCCGGCAACGACTACACGCGGGCGAACGCGGAGCACGAGCACGTCATCTTCGAGGTCGCGACGAGCGTGCCGCTCCGGGTGATGACGGGGCTGGTGCGGGTGGTGTGCGGGTTCGAGGTGGCGGCTTCGGGCGGGTTGCCCGCTGTGGAGCATCCGCTCCTGCCCGGTGTGTCGGATGCGGGGGTGTCGGTCGTCGACCTCGGGGCGCTGAGCGAGCGGCTCGCCGGCGGGCGCTTCGCCGACGAGGGTGTGGAGGGCGAGCTGGCGGCGGAGACGCTGCGCGGCGGGGTGGATGCGGATGCGGGTGCGGGCGCGACGGTGGCGCTGGCGCGCTTCGGCGAGCGCCGCCTCACGCGGTCGTTCCTGGAGTCGGGCACCGCGCATCCGTGTGCGGCGCTCGGGGTCGAGCTGTGGTTCGCCGAGCTCCGGACCGTGGCGGCGCCGTGGGCGGGAGCCGTGTCGAGGGAGGGCGAGCGGATGCTGCTGGCCGTCGACGGGGTCGGGATCGTCGAGCTGGAAGGGCTCGATCCCGCCGCCGGCTCCGACGGCGCGGTCGCCGCGGCGGGCGACGTGCTCGGGCAGGCCTCGCACCTGCGGATCCGCGTGCTGCGCCCCGGCGTCGAGGCCGGGGCTGTGCCGTGGTTCGTGACCTCGGAGCTCGCGCCGGGGTGGGAGACGCTCGTCGCCGACCCCACGCCGTTGCTCGGCTCTGCGGTGCCCGGTTCTCCGGTGCCCGGCGACCATGCGGGGGCCGGCCGCGCGCATCCGTCTCTCTTGGAGCGGCGGGAGCAGTCGCTCGCTGAGGTGCAGGAGCACTACTACGACGCGCCGCCCGAGATCGAGCGCGGGTGGCGGCACCACCTGTTCGACACCGAGGCGCGGCCGTACCTCGACATGGTGAACAATGTGGCGTCGGTGGGGCACGCGCATCCGCGGATCGTCTCGGCCGTCACGCGGCAACTGAACCTGCTCAACACGAACTCGCGGTTCAACTACGCGTCGATCGTCGAGTTCTCGGAGCGACTCGCGGGCATGCTGCCCGACCCGCTCGACACGGTGTTCTTCGTCAACAGCGGCACCGAGGCCGTCGACCTCGCGCTGCGCATCTCGTGGGCGTGGACGGGGCGGCGCGACGTGGTCGCGGTGCGCGAGGCGTACCACGGCTGGTCGGATGCGGCCGACGCGGTCTCCACCTCGGTCGCCGACAACCCGCAGGCGCTCTCGACCCGGCCGCCGTGGGTGCACACGCTCGATGCACCCAACAGCTACCGCGGGCGCTATCGGGGCGACGACTCGGCGCACCTGTACGCCGCCGACGCGGTCGCTGCGATCGAGGCGCTCGTGGCGGCGGGACAGGAGCCCGCGACCTGCATCGCGGAGGCGTTCTACGGCAACGCCGGTGGCATGCCCCTCCCCGAGGGTTACCTCGAGGCGGTGTACGGCGCGGTGCGGTCGGCGGGCGGGCTGTGCATCGCCGACGAGGTGCAGGTGGGGTACGGGCGGCTCGGATCGCACCTGTGGGGGTTCGAGCAGCAGGGCGTGGTGCCCGACATCGTCACGGTGGCGAAGGCGATGGGCAACGGGCATCCGCTCGGCGCCGTCATCACGAGTCGCGCGGTGGCGGATGCGTACCGCTCGCAGGGGTACTTCTTCTCGTCGGCGGGCGGGAGTCCGGTGAGCTCGGTGGTGGGGCTGGCGGTGCTCGACATCATCCGCGACGAGGGGCTGCAGGAGAACGCGCGCGTGGTCGGCGGGTACCTGAAGTCGCGGTTGGAGGGGCTGATGCCGAAGCATCCGCTCATCGGCGCCGTGCACGGTCTCGGGCTGTACCTCGGGGTCGAGCTTGTGCGCGACCGCGGCACCCTCGAACCCGCCACTGAGGAGACGGCGGCGCTGTGCGAGCGGATGCGCGAACTCGGCGTGATCGTGCAGCCCACGTCGGACAGGCAGTGCGTGCTCAAGATCAAGCCGCCGCTCACGCTGACGCGCTCGAGCGCGGACTTCTTCGTCGACACGCTCGACGAGGTGCTGTCGACGGGGTGGTGAAGCGCTGCTTGCCCCTCCGCGCGTGCCGCGCGTCACGCGCGCGCTGCGCGTCAGGCGCGCAGCATGCCGTTCGCGTCAGGGGCCGCTGCGTCGATCCGCGCCACCAGGGCGTCGACGAGCGCTTCGAAGATGACCGCCCCCTGAGCCGCTGTCGCCCCCGACGGGTCGCCCAGAATGCCCGACGGCGACACCGCCCGCACCCCGCCCACCCTTAGCTCGGGCATCAGCTCACTCATCGGGCGCACGTCCCCCGCCGTCGGCAGCGGGCTGCGCACGGATGCGGGCTGCAGGTGCAGCATCAGCGACGTCTCCCACCACCCGGCATGAGCATCCGGTGCCGGGAGTCCTTTCTGGCTATCCCTCGCGAGCGTCGCGACAGGCACCCACGCGATGTCGTGCCCTTCGGCGATGAGCTGCGCGACGGCGGAGGCGAGCGTCGCCGCATTGCCCCCGTGCCCGTTCACGAGCACCACCCGCCCGGCCCAGGTGGAGAGCGACCGCGCCAGCTCGATCACCACCACGTGCAGCGCCTCCCGCCCGATCGACACCGTCCCGGGGAACGCCTGATGCTCCCCGCTCGACCCGTACGCCACCGCCGGCGCCACCACGACCTCCCGCGCCATCGCCTCCGCCGCGCCCCGCGCCACCGCCGTCGCGATCACCGTGTCGGTCACCATCGGCAGATGCGGCCCATGCTGCTCCACCGACCCCACCGGCACCACCACCAGCGGCCGCTCCCCCACCTCGGGCCACGTCATCCCCGCGAGTTCAACGAGCACGTGCTCCCCCTGCCGTCCGAACGGTATGGGAATCGGCGTGTCGAGCTCCCCGGGAGCTCGGCGGCACGATTCTCATACCGTTCGCACTGTGCCGCTCCCCCGAGCAGCTGCGTGGTGGGCCCGGTGGGGCTCGAACCCACGACCCGCGGATTAAAAGTCCGATGCTCTGCCAACTGAGCTACAGGCCCTACGGGGTCAAGGGTATCGCCTTCCGCGGGGCACGTGCGACGCCCGGCACGCGAACTCGGCGCGCAGAGGGCGCTGTTCGCTGTGCGCGTGAACCCGGGCGGGAAGCATCCGGGGTGCGTAGCGTTGTAGTCTGCGGTCGGGGCGCGCCCGATCCGCCCGAGGGCGTGAGAGAACGGATGCCATGGCGAACGAGTTCCACCGACCCGCACTCTTCGACGGCTCGGCCTTCGAGGCCTTCCAGGGCGGCGAAGATCCGGCGACCATCAACCGGGTGGCGCACGAGACGGCGGGCGCCCTGCTCAGCCGGGTGCGCGACGACCCGCAGCCTGAGGTGATCGAGCGGCTGCTCGCCTACACCGACGACCACGGCATCGACGCCGTCGCCGAGCTCTGGGCACGAGCATCCGCTCACAGCCTCCCCGGGAGCCTGTGGCGCATCTACCTGCTGCGCGTGCTCATCCGTCAGGACGCCGAGATGGCGAGCTACTTCTTCGAGCGCGGCACCGAGGTGATGGCCGGCATCGATCCCGTGGTCGCGGGCGCGGAGAGCCCGACGGGGCCCAAGGAGATCACCGATCTCGCCGATCAGATCCTCCGCGGACTGTTCACAGGAGACTTTGCGATCGCCCTCGAACGGGCCGCCGCGTTCTGCCGCATCATGGCGCAGGGATGCGCGAGCATCGCCGACGACGCGGAGATCGGCGCCCCCGAGACCGCCTCGACCCTCACCACGCGCGCCCTGCGCTTCGAGACGATCGGCGACGATCTGAGCTCCTCGGCAGCGCTCTGGCGGCACGACGGTCTCGACTGAGACGAGCAGCGGGTAGACTTGAGGATGTCGGGTCGCGGTAACCCCGGGCTCCAATATTCGCCGCTCCGAGCGGCCTTTCGCCGAGAGGCGTTTCCGCGGCCCGGCCTCGACGTTCAGCACGAAGCCCCCTCCGACCAGGCCTGAGAGCCAGGTCGCGAGGGGGCTTCGTCGTTCACGCGGGGGCAGCGGATGCCCGCCCGACTCGAACGATCATCCGAAGCGGCCGGAGACGTAGTCCTCCGTGTCCTGCACCGACGGGTTCGAGAAGATCGTCGTGGTGTCGTCGTACTCGATGAGCTTGCCCGGCTTGCCGGTGCCCGCGATGTTGAAGAACGCGGTGCGGTCGGAGACGCGCGAGGCCTGCTGCATGTTGTGGGTCACGATGACGACCGTGTACTCGGTCTTCAGCTCCTCGATGAGGTCTTCGATCGCGAGGGTGGAGATGGGGTCGAGGGCCGAGCAGGGCTCGTCCATCAGGATGACGTCGGGCGCCACCGCGATGGCCCGCGCGATGCACAGACGCTGCTGCTGACCACCGGAGAGTCCCGAGCCGGGCAGGTTGAGGCGGTCCTTGACCTCGTTCCAGAGGTTCGCCCCGCGCAGCGACTTCTCGATCAGGTCGTCGGCGTCGCTCTTCGAGATGCGCTTGTTGTTGAGCTTCACGCCCGCCAGCACGTTCTCGCCGATCGACATGGTGGGGAACGGGTTCGGGCGCTGGAACACCATGCCCACCTGCCGCCGCACCAGCACCGGGTCGACACCCGCGCCGTAGAGGTTGTTGCCGTCGATCAGCACCTCGCCCTCGACGCGCGCGCCCGGGATGACCTCGTGCATGCGGTTCAGGGTGCGGAGGAAGGTCGACTTGCCGCAGCCGGAGGGGCCGATGAACGCGGTCACTGTGCGGGGCTCGATCGTGAGGGAGACGCCCTCCACGGCGAGGAAGTTGCCGTAGTAGACGTTGAGGTCGTTGACTTCGATGCGCTTGGACAAGACGGGATCCTTAGGGTGAGGTGCCGGTTCCGCGGTCAGCGGCCGAGCTTGGGCGAGAAGACTTTGGCGACGATGCGGGCGATGAGGTTTAGCACCATCACGATCACGACGAGCAGCAGTGCGCCGGCCCAGGCCCGCTCGACGTAGGCCTCGGCCGGGTTGCCCTGGTTCGCGTACTGCGTGTACACGAACACCGGGAGCGTCATCATGCGCTCCTTGAACAGGTCGTAGTTCATGCTCTGCGTGAACCCGGCGATGATGAGCAGCGGCGCGGTCTCGCCGATGACGCGCGAGATGGCGAGCACGACACCGGTGGTGATGCCGGCGACGGATGTCGGCAGCACGACCTTCACGATGGTGAGCCACTTCGGCACCCCGAGCGCGTACGACGCCTCGCGAAGCTCGTTGGGCACGAGCTTCAGCATCTCTTCGCTCGAGCGCACCACGACGGGGATCATGAGTACCGACAGCGCCACCGAGCCGCCGAAGCCGAAGCGGATGCCGGGCTGGTTCAGGATGAGCGCGAAGAACGCGAAGGCGAACAGGCCCGCGACGATGGAGGGGATGCCCGTCATGACGTCGACGAGGAAGGTGATGGCCCGAGCGAGGTGACCGCGGCCGTACTCGACGAGGTAGATCGCGGTGAGGAGACCGACCGGCACCGAGATGAGCGCGGCCATGCCGGTGATCTCGAGCGTGCCCACCAGCGCGTGCAGCGCCCCGCCGCCCTCGCCGACGACGTTGCGCATCGAGTTGGTGAGGAAGGTGAGGTCGAAGCGCGGCAGACCGTTCGAGATGGTGGTGTACAGCAGCGAGATGAGCGGCAGCAGCGCGATGATGAACGCGAGGGTCACGAGCGAGGTGACGAAGCGATTGGTCGCCGGCCGGCGGCCCTCGTAGCTGCGCGACACCAGGTACTGCACCAGCACGAACAGCACGGTGCCGAAGAAGACGGTGCCGACCACGTTGAAGTTCTCGTCGACGCCGGCGGCCATGAGCACGACGAAGACGGAGCCGACGATGGCCCAGCTCAGCACGAGCAGCAGCCAGGGCACGTACTTCGGCAGGATGCCCGTGGTGAGGGTGTTGGTGATGGGCGCCGACGGCTTGTTCGTCGGGGGCGTGGTGATCGTCGTCATGATCTAGTTGGCTCCCGAGAAGGCCTTGCGGCGGTTGACGATGGCGCGAGCGATGAAGTTCACCGCGAAGGTGATGACGAAGAGGATGAGGCCGGTCGCGATGAGCACGTTGACTCCCACTCCGTGCGCCTCAGGGAAGTTGAGGGCGATGTTCGCCGCGATGGTGGTGGGGTTCGTCGAGGTGAGCAGCGCGAACGAGATGAGCACCTGGGGCGAGAGCACCATGGCGACCGCCATCGTCTCGCCGAGCGCGCGGCCGAGGCCCAGCATGGAGGCCGACACGATGCCGGGGCGCCCGAACGGCAGCACCGCGGTGCGGATCATCTCCCAGCGGGTGGCTCCGAGGGCGAGCGCGGCCTCCTCGTGCAGCTTCGGCGTCTGGAGGAAGATCTCACGGCTGAGCGCGGTGATGATGGGGAGGATCATGACCGCCAGCACGATGGCGACGGTGAGGATGGTGCGGCCGGTGCCCGAGACCGGGCCCTGGAACAGCGGGATCCAGCCGAGCAGGTCGACCAGGGTCGACCAGAAGGGCTGCACGAACGGCGCCAGCACCGTGATGCCCCAGAGGCCGAACACGACGCTCGGCACGGCGGCGAGCAGGTCGACGATGTAGCCGAGGCCCTGCGCCAGCCGGCGCGGCGCGTAGTGCGAGATGAACAGGGCGATGCCGATGGCGAGCGGCACGGCGATGAGGAGCGCCAGGAACGCGGCCCAGATGGTGCCGAAGACGAGGGGGCCGACGTACTCCCAGAAGTTCGCGGCACCGCCCTTGAGGTCGTCGGAGCCGGCGGCGAAGGCGGGGAGGCTCTGCGCGATGAGGAAGATGGTGACGGCGGCGAGCACCACGAGGATGAGCGACCCGGCGACCACGGTCGCCGTGGAGAAGATGCGGTCACCCGGGCGCTGCTTGGCCTTCAGACGAGGCGGCGCGGCCTGCGTGGCGGGGGCGGTGGTCATAGGGGCGGTTCTCCCTGTCGTCCTGCGGTGAGGAGCCTGTGATCGGGGTGAGGCGGTACGGAGGGATCCGGACCCGACTCTGTCCGGCGCCGCTTCGGGGTGGAAGCGGAGCCGGACAGAGTGTGTGGAGCGGTGTTACTTGATGGTCTCGATGGCAGCCGCGACCTGGTCGGACAGCGCCGACGACAGCGGAGCGGCACCGGCCGACTCGGCGGCGACGGTCTGGCCCTCGGGGCTGGCGATGTAGCCGATGTAGGCCTTCACCAGTTCGGCCTGCTCGGCGTCGGTGTACTCCTGGCAGACGATCGCGTAGGAGACGAGCACCAGCGGGTAGTGGGTCGGGTCGGTGGTCTCGCGGTCGAGGGCGATCGCGATGTCGTTGGCCTCACGGCCCTCGACCAGCGGCGAGCCCTCGACGACGGCGGCAGCACCCTCGGCGGTGTACTCGACGAACTCGTCGCCGACCTTGATCTTCGCGACACCGAGGTCGCCGGCCTTCGAGGCGTCGGCGTAGCCGATGGTGTTCACGCCGTTGGTGACGGCCTGGATGACACCCGAGGTGCCCTGCGCGCCCTCACCCGACTGGAACGGGAAGGTGTCGGCAGCCTTCTCGGCCCACGCGTCGGGAGCGACCTTGCCGAGGTAGTCGGTGAAGTTCTTGGTGGTGCCCGAGTCGTCGGAGCGGTGCACCGCGGTGATCGCACCCGAGGGGAGCGTCGCGTTCGGGTTGAGCGCGGCGATGGCCGGGTCGTTCCAGGTGGTGATCGTGCCCGAGAAGATGTTCGCGAGGGTGGTCGCGTCGAGGTTGAGCTCGTCGACTCCCTCGACGTTGAACACGACGGCGATCGGCGAGATGTAGACCGGGAGGTCGATGGCCTTGGTGTCGGGGGCGCAGGTGCCGAAGGTGCCCGCGAGCTCCTCGTCGTTCAGCGCCGAGTCGGAGCCGGCGAAGGCGGCCGCACCCGAGATGAAGGCCTCGCGGCCGGCGCCGGAGCCCTGCGGGTCGTAGTTGATGGTGACGTCGGGGTTGGCCGTCTGGAACGCGGCGATCCAGGCCTCCTGGGCCGAGCCCTGCGAAGAGGCGCCGATGCCGGTGAGGGTTCCGGTGAGGGACGACTCGGCCGAGCCGGTGCTGGCTCCGGCGGAGCTGGAGCCGCCTTCGTTCGAGGCGCACGCGCTCAGGGCGAGGGCAGCGGAGAGGGCGATGACCGCGGGGGCGGCAGAGCGCTTGAGCTTCACGAAGAATCCCTTTCGAGTGATTTCAGGTCAGGCCGGTGCGGGCCCGACCTAGACGCTAAGCGCCTCGGCTTAAGACACTGCCGCCCAGGGGTGAACGGAAGGTTAACAGCCGGAGATCGGATGCGAAGGGACGGTGAGAGCGGATGCGCGCTCAGCCGGGGACGTGCGTCTCGATGGTGATGATGCCGGAGCCCGGTCGGTCGACCGAGAGGTGAAGCACCGAGAAACCGGCGACGGGCAGGTCGCCGGCCCGCGAGATGGTGGCCGCCGGTGCGGTGCCGGTGGCCAGAGCGACCTCGCGCACGATGTCGGGGAGCACGGGGCCGTGGCTGCAGACCACCGAGGTGACGCGCTTGCGCACCCGCTTGCCCACGAACTCGCGCACCTCGGAGACGCCCGACTCCCAGGCGTCCTGGCTCACCGCATCCGTCGGCTTGGCTGTCATGCCGAGGCGCTTCGCCAACGGCTCGACGGTCTGACGGCAGCGCTTGGCGGTGCTGGTGTGGAGGCGCTGCGGGCCGAAGGCGAGCAGCGTCGGCACGATCGACTTCGCCTCGCCGAGGCCGCGCTCGGTGAGCGGCCGGTCGGCGTCGGGCCCCGGGTACTGGTAGGGCGGGGTGGCTTTGGCGTGCCGGAGGGCGATGATGCCGAAGGTGCGGGTGATGCCCTGCTCGACCAGCATGCGGAACCGCTCGACGATCTCGGCGTCGCGCTCGTAGGTGAGCGCGGCGATGGCGCGTTTGACGGGCAACCACTCGAGTGCCGCCACCTCACCGTTCGGGAGGAAGGTGGAGCGGTTCACCGCCTCCTCGGTCACCTCGGCGGCCCAGTAGTGCACCACCTTCTCGCGCCCGTTCGGCATGGTGTAGTTCGTGACCCCGAGCGGGAGGCCGAGGTGCACGGAGAGCCCGGTCTCCTCGGCGATCTCGCGCACGGCGGTCTGCGGCAGGGTCTCGCCGGGGTCGACCTTGCCCTTCGGCAGCGAGACGTCGCGGTGGGCGGTGCGGTGGATGACGAGCACCCGCACCTTGTCGTCGACGATCCGCCAGCAGACGGCTCCGGCAGCGAAGACGGTCACCGCGTGGTGCCCGGTCGCTTGCGGCGGCTGATGGTCTGCATGAGGTGCTCCTGCAGGTCGATCAGCGGGGCGCCCTCGGCGTCGACGTTGTGCCTCGTCCAGGTGCCGTCGGCCTCGAGCGCCCAGGAGGAGACCTCCTCGCTCATGGCGAGGTCGAACATCGCCTCGATCTCCTTGAGGTGGTCGGGGTCGACCAGGCGCACCAGCGCCTCGACACGGCGGTCGAGGTTGCGGTGCATCATGTCGGCGCTGCCGATGTACACCTGCGGGTCGCCGTCGTTCACGAAGGAGAAGATGCGCGAGTGCTCGAGGTAGCGGCCGAGGATGGAGCGCACCTTGATGTTCTCGCTCAGCCCCGGCTGCCCGGGTTTCAGCGCGCAGATGCCGCGCACCCAGATCTCGATCGGCACCCCGGCCTCGCTGGCCCGGTAGAGCCCGTCGATGATCGCTTCGTCGACGATGGAGTTGAGCTTGATGCGGATGCCCGATGGCTTGCCTGCCCGAGCGTTCGACGCTTCGGTCGCGATGCGCTTCAGCAGTCCCTTGCGCAGGTGCAGCGGAGCGACGAGGAGCCGCTTGAACTTCTTCTCGATGGCGTAGCCGGAGAGCTCGTTGAACAACCGGGTGAGGTCTTTGCCCACCTGGTCGTCGGCGGTGAGGAGGCCGAGGTCTTCGTAGATGCGCGAGGTCTTGGGGTTGTAGTTGCCGGTGCCGATGTGGCTGTAGCTCTTCAGCTGCCCTTTCTCCTGCCGGATGACGAGGGCGAGCTTGCAGTGGGTCTTGAGGCCGACGAGGCCGTACACGACGTGCACTCCGGCCTTCTCGAGCTTGCGCGCCCAGGAGATGTTGGCCTGCTCGTCGAAGCGGGCCTTGATCTCCACCAGCGCGAGCACCTGCTTGCCCGCCTCGGCGGCGTCGATGAGCGCCTCGACGATGGGGCTGTCGCCCGAGGTGCGGTAGAGCGTCTGCTTGATGGCGAGCACGTGCGGGTCGGCAGCGGCCTGCTCGAGGAAGGCCTGCACGCTGGTGGCGAACGACTCGTAGGGGTGGTGCAGCAGCACGTCGCCGCGGCTGATCGCCTTGAAGATGTCGGGCTTCGCGTTCGGCTCCGGCGGCAGCAGGGCCGCGGCGGTGGCGGGCACCTGCTTGGGGTACTTGAGGTCGGGCCGCGCGATCTTCGTGAGGTCGAACAGGCCGCCGAGGTCGAGCGGCGCCGGCAGGCGATAGACCTCCTGCTCGGTCACGTCGAGCTCGCGCACGATGAGCTCGAGGGTCACCGGGTCCATGTCGTCGGTGATCTCGAGCCTGATCGGCGGGCCGAAGCGGCGGCGCAGCAGTTCGCGCTCGAGCGCCTGCAGCAGGTTCTCGGTCTCGTCCTCGTCGATCTCGACGTCTTCGTTGCGGGTGACCCTGAAGACGTGGTGCTCGACGATCTCCATGCCGGGGAACAGGTCGCCGAGGTGGTTCGCGATGAGGTCTTCGAGGGCGATGAAGCGCAGGTCGTCGGGCGTCTCGCGCACGTCGACACGGATGAACCGGTCGAGCACCTGGGGCACCTTCAGCCTCGCGAACTCCTCCTTGCCGGTCTTCGAGTTGCGCACCCGCACCGAGAGGTTGAGCGACAGGCCGGAAATGTAGGGGAACGGATGCGCGGGGTCGACGGCGAGCGGCATCAGCACCGGGAAGATCTGGCTCGAGAAGATGTCGTGGAGGTTCTCGCGGTCGGCCTCGTCGAGCTCGTCCCAGGTGACGATGTGCACACCGGCCTCGTCGAGCGCAGGCTTCACGAGGTCGGTCCACGCGGCGGCGTGCCTGGCCTGCAGCTCGTGCGCCTTCTCGGAGATGTCGTCGAGCACGTCCATCGGCCGGCGGCCGACGTTGGTGGGCACGGCGAGGTCGGTGAGGATGCGGCGCTTCAGCCCCGCGACCCGCACCATGAAGAACTCGTCGAGGTTGGAGGAGAAGATGGCGAGGAAGTTCGCCCGTTCGAGCACGGGCAGCGTGGGGTCTTCGGCGAGTTCGAGCACGCGCGTGTTGAAGGCGAGCCAGCTCAGCTCGCGGTCGAGGTAGCGTCCCTCGGGCAGCGCCGGCCCCTCGGTGCTCTCGGTGAGTTCGTCGTAGTCGTCGTCGAAGTCGGTGGCGACTCCGGTCGCGAGCGAGATCATGTCGGCGTCCATACCGACATCATGGCACCCGTTCGTGAACGCGGTCAGCGGAGGAGGTCGTTCAGCGCCGACTCGACCGCGGGCGAGACCGTGTTGACGCCGCCCAGCACGACGATGCGGGCGGGCGACAGCCGCGAGATCTCGGCGGCGGTCGCCGCGGGCACGGCGTCTCTCGTGACGAGCAGCACGGGAGCGTGGTTCGCGATGGCCGTGGCCGACGCCGAGAGCGCGTCGGGGAACACCTCACCCGAGGCCACGTACACGGTGCGGGTGCGGCCCGGGGCGAACACCTCGGCCGAGATCGCGGCAGCGGCCGCGTAGCGGTCGGCGCCACCGACGCGCGTGGTCGGGGCGATGCGGGCGAGGGCGTTCTGCGTGGCGGTCGACACGGTGTTCTGGCCGCCCAGCACGCGGAGGGCGGCGGGGTCGAGGCGGCCGAGCTCGTCGGCGATCGCGGAGGGCACCTCGGCCTTGCGGGTGAGCAGCACGGGGGCGCCGAGCCCTCCTGCCGCGGCCGAGCCTGCGAGGGCATCGGGGAAGACCTCGCCGGAGGGCACGTAGGCGGCACGCGCACCCGGCGCGAAGGTCGTCGCCGAGACGGCCGCCGACACCGCGTAACGGTCGGCGCCCCCGATGCGGGTGGTCGGCGCGATGGCCTTCAGGGCGGCCTCGACCTCGGTGCCGATGGTGTTCGGGCCGCCGAGGAAGACGATCTTCCGGGGGGCGAGCCTACGGAGTTCGGCGGCCACCGCATCCGGGATCTGGGTCTTGCGCACGAGCAGCACCGGCGATCCCTCGGCGCCGGCCGCCGCCGAGGCCGAGAGCGCGTCGGGGAACACCTCGCCCGAGGCCACGTAGACGGTGGAGGCCCCGGGGGCGAAGGTGGTGGCCGAGACCGCGGCGGAGACGGCGTAGCGGTCGCTGCCGCCGATGCGGGTGACGGCCGGGGCCGGCGAGGTCGTGGGCAGCCAGCTGTTGCCCGACGCGAGGAGCATCACCTGCAGGCGCAGCGAGTCGGAGTAGTAGCCACCCGCGGGGGCCGCGCGCACGCTGTTCCAGGCGGCGCTCACCCAGGCCTGCTTCGCGCGGTCGGGCAGGCCTGCCGCCCCGAGGGGCGCTGTGAAAGCGATGTCGGAGTAGTCGGCGAGCGCCTTGCCACCCAGCTCGTAGCCCGCGCGCACCGCGGCGGGGTCGCCGTCGGTGGCGGCGATCACCCAGTCGGCGATGCGGTCGGCCGAGGCCCAGGAGGGTGCGTCGCCCACGAGCTGGGCTGCGGCGGCGAGGCGCCAGGGCACGCGGGTGGCGTTCCAGCCGTAGCTGCCGTCGTCGGGCGACTCGAGATAGTTCCCGGGCGCGGGCTGAGGATCGGTGTCGGTGTCGACGACGAAGTCGGGCAGCAGGCCCGTGTCGGGCGCGTGCTCGGCCTGCGTCGTGGCGATCAGCTCGCCCGCAGCCCGCGCCGCCTGACCCCAGAACGGGTCGCCGGTGGCGTTCTCGAAGGCGACGAAGTGGTCGGGCATGAGGTCGGAGCTGCGCACACCGAAGCGGTAGGCGCCGTCGCCCACCCAGTCGCCGAGCTTCGGCAGCCGCGTGTCGGGGTCGAACTCCGTCGCCTTGATGCGGGCGAGCAGGGCGCGGGCCGCGCCGGCGTAGTCGATGCCGCCGGCGGAGCCCCACTGGGTGTCGGCGAGCAGCAGGCCGAAGGCGATGTCGAGGTCGCCGTCGGTGGCCGAGCTGTCGTTGCCGGCGGGGCTCGAGCAGTCGGCGCTCTGGTTCCAGGCCATCGGCTTCGGGCCGGTGCCGGGGGCCTGGCTCGAGCTGGGGTGGTCGAGCACGTAGCGGTAGAGGCCGTCGAAGATCGCGCGCGCGTCGGGGTCGTGACCCGCCATCGACGCGGTGATGACCATGCCGTAGCCCTGTCCCTCGGAGACCACGACCCGCCCCGAGCCGGGCGGCATGGAGCTTGCGGCGTCGACGTAGTAGCGGCCGGTGCCGCACCCGGCGACGAGGTAGTCGGCTTTCCACGCGTCGTAGGCCGCCGCGGTGGCGCGGTCGGCTGCCGCCGCACCCCCGGGCGCCGTGGCGGAGCCGGCCGGGGAGGCGACCGGATGCGAACCGAAGGGTCTCGTGGCAGCTGCGGCGAGCGCATCCGTCTCGGTCGGTTCGGCGATCGATGCCGCGGCCGGGGCGGCGACGAACAGCACTCCGAGCAGCGCCGCCGCGATGGTCGCGGCTCCCGCCCGGAGCAGTCGTCTCATGGTCAGACCTCGTCGCCTCGGCGCCGCTCGTCGGCGCTCAGATTCGAGGATAGCTCATCATCACTGCGCTGCCTTCGCGCGCGACCGGCCCTGGACTCCTTCGGGGTGGCCCTCGTGCCCCAGCGGCTCCACGCTGCGACGTACACGGCGAGACCCGCGACGAGCGCGACGATCACCCAGAGCACGATGAGGAAGTCGATCCACGACCCGATGGGCGGCGAGCCCGGCAGGAAGCCGCGGAGCGGGATGGTGGCGAAGAGCATGGCGCCCATCCAGCTCATGAGCGTCGCCTCGACCTTGCGGCGACCGGTGAATGCACTGATGGCGACGAAGAGCACCAGCACGGGCATGACCACGAGCACGCTGAGCAGCAGCACGCCGAAGGCGAGGGTGCTGCCCGAGCGCGACGCCTCGATCATGAGTAGCGGGGCCTTTTCCTGACTGCCGTCGGGCATCTCCAAGATGACGGGGTCGTCGGGGACGACCTCCGACACCGCGAAGTTCCACCCCGAGAGGTAGCCCTTCCACATCACGTTGGTCTGCTGAACCTCGGCGTTGCCGCCGGCGTCGACCGTGTAGGCCACGACCAGGAGCCCCGTGGAGTACCGGTCGAAGGGCCAGTTCTCGACCGAGCCGCCTGCCACCACCGACGTGGTCTTCGTGATGCGCGGGATGCTGCCCTTATCGAGCGCGACCGTCTGCGCTCCGTCGACGGGGGTGACCAGCACGAGAAGCTGTTTCTTCATGGCGACGCCGTTGGCCTCGATGAGGGAGTCGGGCGCCTCGACGCTGATGTCGAGCGAGAGACGCTCGACGGCGCCGTTCACGGCGAGGGGCGAGACGGTGACGTCGACGTCGGAATCCGACGCGGTCGGGTCTCCGATCATGGTGCTGCGCGCGCCCGAGGAGGCGTAGAGCGCGACCACGAGCAGGTACACCACGATGCCCAGCGCGGCGAGCGAGATGAGCAGCCACAGTCTGCGGCGCGGACGGGGCGCGCGGTCGACTCCTTCGGTCCCCCCGGGCTCGAGCGCGCTCACGATCCGAGCATAGCGGCGCGGTCGCGCCCGCTCAGCGAGAGACGATCGGCGACTCGGCGTACCCCGCCCGGCTGTCGCCGTCGCCCGGCACGGGCTCGGCCATGATGCGCAGGTCGCCCCGATGGGCCGCGGCCACCATGAGGTCGATCCAGGCCCGGTTGATCGCGGGCGGCCGGCTGCCGTAGAACCTGAAGCGCAGCGGGATCGCCGGGTGCACCCAGAGGGTCTCGCGACCGCTGCCCTGGCTGGCGTCGACGCTCCACGACAGCGAGAACGCCTCGTGGTTGCGCATCTTCGAGAGGATCACGATGCGGAGGTGTGCGAGGAGCCGGTCGTCCATCTCGATCTCGGCAGCAGCCGGACCGTAGATCAATAGGCCCAAACCCCACACTCCACACTCTCGTCGGGCCTGATGAACCCTCGAATTGGAGCCTAATCGCCGCAGTTTTCCTGCCCAAAATCACACAGCTGGGGCTTGACAATCCACCCCCCGATCCGGATTCGTGAAGTCGGGGTTCACCTCGTCAGGCGGCGCGGCGGATGCCCCAGGCCAGTCGCCAGGTCTCTCCCGGGGCGAGCCAGCGCAGCCCCTCACCCGAGTTGAGCGCGTTCGCCGGCGCCGTCATCGGCTCGATCGCGACAGCGCGTCGAGGCCCCTCCGGCGCGGCGAACGCGACCGGCGTGAACACCTGCACGAACGCGAAGGAGGTGTCGGCCCACAGCTCGACCCGCCGCCCGTCGGGCGCCTCGAGGCTCTGCACGCTGCGGCCGTCGGTCACCCGCACTCCCCCGTAGCCGTGGTCGATCGTGAGGTCGCCGATGCGGCGACCCTGGGTGAGGTCGAAGTCGGTGCCCGCGACGGGTTCCTCCCCCACCGGGATCTGCGCCTCGTCGGTGACGAAGCGGGTGCTCGCGTCGAGCGTGAGCACCAGCTCGTCGACGGGCACCTCGCCGACCCTGAGATACGGATGCGCGCCCACGGCGACCGGCGCGGCCACCGCCGACCTGTTGGTCACCGTGTGCGTGACGGCCAGGCCGTCGGGGGTGAGCGCGTGCTCGACCGTCGTCTCGAGCAGGAACGGGTACCCGTGCTGCGGGAACACGGTGGCGGTCTGCAGCACCCGCGAGGCCTCGCGCTCCACCAGCCGGTACCCGGTGAAGCGGAGGAGGCCGTGGATGGCGTTGCCGGTCTTCACCTCCGTGACGTCGAGCTGCTGCGGGGCCCCGTCGAGCATCCACCGGCCCCCGGCCACGCGGTTGGGCCACGGTACGAGCACGATGCCGGCGGCGCCCGGCGGGGTCGAGGTCTCGGGGAAGGTCTCGACGAGCGCCGTGCCGTTCACCTCGAGGGAGCGGAGGCCGGCCGCCACCTCGGTGACGATCGCGTCGACGACGGCGCCGTCGTGCTCGAGGTGGAGCGCGTACTGGGTTCCGGTGGGGGCGTGCACGGGTCGAGTCTAGTGATCGGGTCGCCGGCGAACGGGCTAGCGAGTGAGTGCTCACTCAGTTAGCATCGACGCATGCCGACCACCGCATCCGCCGCCCGTTCGGGGCGCGCGCCCGCACTCGCCGTCGACGAGCGGCGCGCGATGATCCTCGACGCGGTCATCCCTCTTCTTCTGGCGCAGGGGGCCGACGTCACGTCGCGGCAGATCGCGGAGGCCGCCGGGGTGGCCGAGGGCACCGTGTTCCGGGCGTTTGGCGACAAGGAGTCGCTCATCGAGGCCGCGGTGCAGAAGCACTTCGACCCCGAGAACGTGCGCACCGGGCTGCGCGGCATCGACCCCGACGATCCCTTCGAGTCGAAGCTCGCGCAGGTCATCGCGGTGCTGCGGGCGCGACTCACCGGCGTGATGCAGATGATGGCGGCGCTCGGCCGGCACGTGCCGCCCCCACCTCCTCAGCAGCAGCAGTTCGGCGAGATCATGGCGCAGATCTTCGCAGCGGAGGCCGAGCGGTTGGCGCTCCCGCCGGCGCGGCTCGCCCAGCTGCTGCGGGTGATGGCGTTCGGCTCCGCCATCCCCCAGGCCGGCTCCCCCGAACCCGCGTTCAGCGAGGCCGAGCTCGCGCGCATCCTCGCCCCCGGCCTGATGGGAGAACCCGCATGACCCTGCTCCGGCTGCTCGGCAGCTTCCTCAAGCCGCACCGCGGGCGGCTCGCGCTCGTCGTGGTGTTCCAGCTCATCCAGTCGGTCGCCGCCCTCTACCTGCCCACCCTCAACGCGCAGATCATCGACGAGGGCGTCGCGAAGGGCGACACGGCGTACATCCTCTCCACCGGGGTCGTGATGCTCGGCATCACGATCGTGCAGGTCGCCGCCGCGATCACCGCCGTGTGGTTCGGCGCCCAGGTCGCGATGGCGCTCGGGCGCGACCTGCGCCGGGCGGTGTTCCATCGGGTGAGCGGGTTCAGCGAGCGCGAGGTGTCGCGGTTCGGCGCCCCCTCCCTCATCACGCGCACCACCAACGACGTGCAGCAGGTGCAGATGCTCGTGCTGATGACCTGCACCCTGCTCGTCTCCGCCCCCATCCTCGCCGTGGGCGGGGTGGTGCTCGCCCTGCAGCAAGACCTCGAGCTGTCGTGGATCATCGCCGTGAGCGTGCCGGTGCTGCTGGTGGCGCTCGGCGCGGTGATCGTGCGCATGGTGCCGCAGTTCCGGCGCATGCAAGGGCGCATCGACACGGTCAACCGGGTGCTCCGCGAGCAGCTCACCGGCATCAGGGTGGTGCGGGCGTTCGTGCAGGAGGGCACCGAGACCGAGCGCTTCGCTGAGGCGAACCGGCAGGTCACCGACTCCGCGTTGCGCGCCGGGCGCCTGATGGCGCTCATGTTCCCCACGGTGATGCTCATCCTCAACGTCTCGAGCGTCGCCGTCATCTGGTTCGGCGCGTTCCGCATCGACGACGGATCGATGCAGGTGGGAACGCTCATCGCCTTCCTCAGCTATCTCGTGCAGATCCTCATGGCGGTGATGATGGCGACCTTCATGGCGATGATGATCCCGCGCGCCTCGGTGTGCGCCGACCGCATCTCGGAGGTGCTGCAGACCGAGACCTCGGTGGCCCCGCCCGCGCATCCGGTCACGACCCTGCCCGAGCAGGGCACGGTCGAGTTGCGCGGCGCCGCCTTCGCCTACCCCGGGGCCGACCAGCCGGTGCTGCGCGGTCTCGACCTGCGGGTCGAGCGCGGCACCACCCTCGCCATCATCGGCTCGACCGGTGCGGGCAAGACGACCCTGGTGAACCTGCTCCCCCGGCTCACCGACGTCACCTCGGGGGCCGTGCTGGTCGACGGCGTCGACGTGCGCGAGCTCGACCCCGACCTGCTCTGGAGCCGCATCGGGCTGGTGCCGCAGAAGCCCTATCTGTTCTCGGGCACCGTCGCCTCGAACCTCCGCTACGGCAGACCCGACGCCACCGACGACGAGCTCTGGCACGCCCTCGAGGTGGCACAGGCCGCCGACTTCGTGCGGGCCATGGAGGGCGGGCTCGAGGCCCCCGTCGCCCAGGGCGGCACCACGGTGTCGGGCGGTCAGCGACAGCGGCTGGCCATCGCCAGAGCCCTGGTGAAGAGACCCGAGATCTACGTGTTCGACGACTCCTTCTCGGCGCTCGACCTCAGCACCGACGCTCGCCTGCGGGCGGCGCTCCGAGCGGATGTCGTGGGCGCCACCCAGATCATCGTCGCCCAGCGCGTGTCGACGATCGTCGACGCCGACCAGATCGTCGTGCTCGAAGACGGCGAGATCGTGGGGCACGGCACGCACGACGAGCTGCTCGCCGGTTCGGAGACTTACGCCGAGATCGTCGCCTCGCAGCTCACGGCGGAGGAGGCGGCATGAGCGGCGGCAGCACGGGCGCGGGCGGCACGGGCGCGGGCAACGCGGGCGCCCCGGCCACCGCGAACCCCAACCGCGCCGGCGCCATGCGCCGCGCCCAGGGCGGCGGCCCGTTCGGCGGCGCCGGCATGCCCACCGAGAAGTCGATGACCTTCGGCCCCTCCGCGAAGCGGCTCCTCGCCCGCCTGGCGCCCCACCGCATCCCGGTCGTCGCCGTCATCGTGCTCGGCATCGTGAGCGTGGTGTTCACCGTGCTCGGCCCGTACCTCCTCGGCCAGGCCACGAACCTCATCTTCTCCGGAGCCATCTCGAAGTCGCTGCCCGCCGGGTCGACCAAGGAGCAGGTGATCGAAGGACTCCGCTCCTCCGGGCAGGAGGCGCAGGCCGAGCTGCTGAGCGGCATCGCCCTCGTGCCGGGTCAGGGCATCGACTTCGACGCCCTCGCCATGGTGCTGGGCACCGTGCTCGTGCTCTATGTGCTCGCATCCGTCTTCTCCTGGCTGCAGGGCAGGCTGCTCAACACCATCACCCAGCGCACGGTGTTCTCGCTGCGCGAAGACGTCGAGGGCACGATCAACCGGCTGCCGCTGTCGTACTTCGACACCATGCCGCGCGGCGAGCTGCTCAGCCGGGTCACCAACGACATGGACAACGTCGCGCAGAGTCTGCAGCAGACGCTCTCGCAGATGCTCACCTCCATCCTCACCGTCGTCGGGGTGCTCGTGATGATGTTCATCACGTCGCCGCTGCTCGCCGTGATCTCGCTCATCACCATCCCGCTCACCGTGGGCATCACCGCGGTGATCGCCAAGCGCTCGCAGAAGCTGTTCGTCGCCCAGTGGGCCCGCACGGGCGCGCTCAACGCGCAGGTGGAGGAGAACTTCACCGGGCACGCCCTGGTGAAGGTGTTCGGGCGGCAGCGCGAGGTCGAGGCGCGCTTCCTCGACGAGAACGAGCAGCTCTACAGGGCGAGCTTCGGCGCCCAGTTCGTCTCGGGCATCATCATGCCCGCCATGATGTTCGTGGGAAACCTCGTCTACGTCATCATCGCCGTGGTCGGCGGGCTGCAGGTGGCCATCGGCGCTCTGTCGATCGGTGCCGTGCAGGCGTTCATCCAGTACTCGCGCCAGTTCACGCAGCCGCTCACCCAGCTCGGCTCGATGGTGAACCTGCTGCAGTCGGGCGTGGCCTCGGCCGAGCGCGTGTTCGAGCTGCTCGACGCCCCCGAGCAGACACCGGATGCGTCTCCCGCAGCTCGGCCCTCCGAGTCGCGTGGCCGCCTGGTGTTCGACGACGTCTCGTTCCGCTACCTGCCCGAGAAGCCGCTCATCGAGCAGCTCTCGCTCGTCGCGGAGCCCGGGCAGACCATCGCGATCGTGGGCCCGACGGGCGCCGGCAAGACGACGCTGGTGAACCTCATCATGCGCTTCTACGAGCTCGACTCCGGCAGCATCACCCTCGACGGCGTCGACATCGCCTCGATGACGAGGCACGAGCTGCGCTCCCGCACCGGCATGGTGCTGCAGGACACCTGGTTGTTCGGGGGCACCATCCGCGACAACATCGCCTACGGCAGGCCCGACGCCACGGAGGAGGAGATCGTGGCGGCGGCTCAGGCGACCTTCGTCGACCGCTTCGTGCACTCGCTGCCCGAGGGCTACGACACCGTGCTCGACGACGAAGCCTCGAACGTGAGCGCGGGCGAGAAGCAGCTCATCACGATCGCGCGGGCGTTCCTGGCCAAGCCGAGCGTGCTCATCCTCGACGAGGCGACCTCCTCGGTCGACACCCGCACCGAGCGGCTCGTGCAGGGCGCGATGTCGGCACTGCGGGCCGACCGCACGAGCTTCGTCATCGCGCACCGGCTGTCGACCATCCGCGACGCCGACCTCATCCTCGTCATGGAGGCGGGGCGCATCGTCGAGCAGGGCACCCACGACGAACTCGTGGCCGCCGAGGGCGCCTACGCCCGCCTCTACCGCGCCCAGTTCGCCGCCGCCCTGGAGTGACCCGCGGGCCCGCCCACCCCTCGGCGGCTTCGGGCCCCACCCCACCGAACGAGCGCAAAACGCCCCCTCGAACCCTCACCCACCCCACCGAAAGAGCGCAAAACGCCCCCTCCCGAGCCGGGAAGGGGCGTTTCGCGCTCTTTCGAGAAGCCTGGGCCTCAGGATGCGCGGCGCTCGGCCTCGTCGATCACGTTCTTGAGGAGCATGGCGCGGGTCATGGGGCCGACGCCACCGGGAACGGGCGACAGGAAGCCGGCCACCTCGGCCACCGCGGGGTCGACGTCGCCGACGAGGCGGGCCTTGCCGGTCGACTCGTCGACCACGCGCGTGATTCCCACGTCGAGCACGGCGGCACCGGGCTTCACCCACTCCGCCTTGATGAGGCCGGGCACGCCGACGGCGGCGACCACCACATCCGCTCGCCGCACCTCCGCCTCGAGGTCGAGGGTGCGCGAGTGGGTGAGGGTGACGGTGGCGTCGACGCCCTTGCGGGTGAGCAGCAGCCCCAGCGGGCGGCCGACGGTGAGCCCGCGGCCGACCACCACGACGTGCTTGCCGGGGAGCGACACCCCGTAGCGCGTGAGCATCTCGACGATGCCGGCGGGAGTGCACGGCAGCGGTGAGTCGAGCTCGCCCTCGACGCCCAGCACGAGGCGGCCGAGGTTCGTGGGGTGCAGCCCGTCGCTGTCTTTGGCCGGGTCGATGAGCTCGAGCATCGCGTTCTCGTCGATGCCCGCGGGCAGCGGCAGCTGCACGATGTAGCCCGTGACCGCGGGGTTGGCGTTGAGCGAGGCGATGGCGTCGCGCACGTCCTGCTCGGTGGCGTCGCCCGGGAGGTCGACTCGCACCGACTCGATGCCCACCTCGGCGCAGTCGCGGTGCTTGCCCGCGACGTAGGAGATCGACCCGGGGTCGGAGCCGACGAGCAGGGTGCCGAGCCCCGGCACCACGCCGCGCTCGCGCAGCGCGGCGACCTGCTCGGCGATCTCCGACTTCAGTGCGGCTGCGGTGGCGACGCCGTCGAGGCGCACCGCTACCACTGCTCGAGTCCGGGGTAGAGCGGGAAGCCGTCGGCGAGCGACACGACGCGGGCGCGCAGCGCCTCGACGTCGGGGTTCGGCTGCAGCGCGGTGGCGATGATGTCGGCCACCTCGGTGAACTCGACGTCGCCGAAGCCGCGGGTGGCGAGGGCGGGGGTGCCGATGCGGAGACCGGAGGTGACCATCGGGGGGCGCGGGTCGAACGGCACGGAGTTGCGGTTCACCGTGATGCCCACCTCGTGCAGGATGTCTTCGGCCTGCTTGCCGTCGAGCTCCGAGGTGCGGAGGTCGGCCAGCACGAGGTGCACATCGGTGCCGCCCGTGAGCACGTCGACACCCGCGGCGCGCGAGTCGTCGGCGGTGAGGCGGTCGGCGAGGAGGCGGGCGCCCGAGAGGGTGCGCACCTGACGGTCTTTGAACTCGTCGGTGGCGGCGAGCTTGAACGCCGTGGCCTTCGCCGCGATGACGTGCATGAGCGGGCCGCCCTGGTGGCCGGGGAAGACGTTCGAGTTGAGCTTCTTGGCCAGTTCGGTGTCGCGGCTCAGGATGAAGCCCGAGCGCGGGCCGCCGATGGTCTTGTGCACGGTCGACGACACGACGTCGGCGAAGGGCACGGGCGAGGGGTGGAGGCCGGCCGCCACGAGCCCGGCGAAGTGCGCCATGTCGACCCAGAGCTTCGCGCCCACCTCGTCGGCGATCTCGCGGAAGGCGGCGAAGTCGAGCTGACGGGGGTAGGCCGACCAGCCCGCGATGATGACCTGCGGCTTGTGCTCGAGGGCCTTCTCGCGCACGACGTTCATGTCGACGAGGAAGGTCTCGGGGTCGACTCCGTAGGCGACCGCGTTGTAGAGCTTGCCCGAGAAGTTGAGCTTCATGCCGTGGGTGAGGTGCCCGCCGTGCGAGAGCTCGAGGCCCAGGATGGTGTCGCCGGGCGCGGCGATCGCCGAGAGCACCGCCGCATTGGCGCTCGCACCGGAGTGCGGCTGCACGTTCGCGAACTCGGCGCCGAACAGCGCCTTGGCGCGGGCGATGGCGAGCTCCTCGGCCACGTCGACGAACTCGCAGCCGCCGTAGTAGCGGCGGCCCGGGTAGCCCTCGGCGTACTTGTTGGTGAGCACCGAGCCCTGCGACTCGAGCACGGCGCGCGGCACGAAGTTCTCGCTGGCGATCATCTCGAGCGTGGTGCGCTGGCGGTTGAGCTCCTGCTGCAGCACCTCGGCGATCTCGGGGTCGACCTCGCTGAGCGGCGCGTTGAAGGTGGCGGATGTGTCGGACAAGACGGGCTCCTTTTCGGCGTGACGGACGTGTTCGGTGAAACGGGATTCGTATCGACCCAGGCGCGCGGCCGAATCCCTGTCCGTCGCTTCCCGATGGTGACCATCTGAACGCCAGTTGCGACGCGGCCAGCTTACCTCAGTGCTGCGTCGCGGGGCGAGGGTCGGCCGGGGTCACCGGGGAGGCCACCGGGGAGACGGTGGACCCGGATGCGGTTGCCGGGTTCACCGCACCGCGCCGCGTGATCGCGGGAGCTGCGACGAGCAGCGCGAGACCGAGCGCGAGCCCCACGAGGTAGACCCACGGGAGCGAACCGAGGCCCAGCGCGTCGAGGAAGAAGCCTCCGACCAGGGCCCCGAAGCCGATGCCGGTGTTGAAGGCGGTGGAGTAGAACGCGCTGGCGGAGTCGCGGATCTCGGGCGACGCCGTGCGCATGAGCTGCGTGGCCATGAGCGTCGGGATCATGCCGAAGACGATGCCGTACACGACGAACGCCCCGATGCCGACGACCGGGTTGGCCGAGAACAGCGCGAGCACGGTGACCGAGACCGCCGTGACGATCAGGGAGAGGAACAGGCCGAAGGTCGCGCGCTTGGCGAAGACGCTGCCGGCGATGAACAGACCCACGCCACCTGCGACACCGTAGACGAACAGCAGCGTGCCGATCTGCGCATCCGGAACACCCATCTTCGCCACCATGTAGGGGGCGATGTAGGTGTAGAAGCCGTAGTTGCCGATCATCACGACGGCGGCGAGCACGCAGATGACGGCGACTCCCGGCACGGTGGGGTCGAGCGAGAAGCGGCGGCGCGGGGCCTGCTCGCCCTTCACCCGCTTCGCGGGCCGGTGGTGCGACACCCGCGGCAGCAGGAAGTACAGCAGCACGGCGCCGAGCGCGGTGAGCACGCCCACCGCGAGGAAGGGGAGGCGCCAGCCGTAGGCCTGGCCGACGAAGGTGGCGAGGGGCACGCCGAGCACGAAGGCGAGGGTGCCGCCCGCGGTGGTGATGGCGACGGCGCGGCCGAGCTGCTCCTTCGGCACGAGGTGTGCCGAGTAGGCGCCCACGACACCCCAGAACACACCGTGGGCCATGCCGCTCACGATGCGGGCCACGGCGAGGAACTCGAAGCTCGGCGCGAGGGAACCCGCGACGCTGGCCAGGGAGATGACCACGAGCACGCCGATGAGGAGCGTATGGCGTGGCACCGCGCGGAACAGCAGGCTGAGCGGCACGCTCGTGAGCACGACCGCGAAGGCGAAGAAGCTGATGAGCAGGCCCACCTGCGACTCGGTGACGCCGAGGCCCTGGCTCATCTCGGGGAGGAGGCCGGTGGGGATCATCTCGGCGGTCACCGACAGGAAGACGGAGGTCGCGAGAACGAGGAGGCCGCCCCACGGGAAGCGTGCGGGAGGGGGAACGGAAGGGGTTCGGTGAACCGGGATCGACCCGGTCGACGGCAGAGTAGAGGTCACAGCGACGCGCACCATTCGAAGACTTCTCGAAAACGGCGGACAGAGGATGTTCGAGTACTGATCCTGACGACCTGAAGCGCCGTGACAGGTCTCGACCTCGCGACGGCGACGACTTCGTGCATGCCCGTGGCCGACCGATGACCGCTCGACCACTGACTATTCTAGCGGAGGGAGTCCGCCCGGCAAGAGGAGAATGACATGGTTTCGCCGCACAACCACTGGGTGCTGACGTTCGTGTGCGCCGACCTCCCCGGCATCGTGCACGCGGTCAGCGGCGCCGTGGTGGAGTCGGGCGGCAACATCACCGAGAGCCAGCAGTTCTCCTCGGCCGACACGGGCCGCTTCTTCATGCGCCTGCAGGTCGAGTCGCCGTCGGGCCGCGAGGTGTTCGAGGCCGCCCTCGCCCCCGTGGTCGAGCGCTACGACATGACCTGGCGGCTCGACACCGTCGGCCGACCGCTCCGCACCCTGGTGCTCGTCTCGACAGCCGCGCACTGCCTCAACGATCTGCTGTTCCGGCAGCGCGCCGGTCAGCTGCCGGTCGAGATCCCCCTCGTGCTGTCGAACCACGGCTCGCTGCGCGACCTAGCCGGCTTCTACGACGTGCCCTTCGAGGCGCTCCCGGTGACGGATGCGGCGTCCAAGGCCGCCTTCGAGGCCCGAGTCATCGAGGCGGTCGAGACGCACGACATCGAACTGGTCGTGCTGGCGCGGTACATGCAGATCATCTCGCCCGAGCTCTGCGCCCGGCTCGAGGGCCGCATGATCAACATCCACCACTCCTTCCTCCCGGGC
Source organism: Herbiconiux sp. SALV-R1 (assembly GCF_013113715.1). Taxonomy (GTDB): domain Bacteria; phylum Actinomycetota; class Actinomycetes; order Actinomycetales; family Microbacteriaceae; genus Herbiconiux. The sequence continues at coordinate 327,767 of NZ_CP053344.1, read as the reverse complement.
TTCAAGGGCGCGAACCCCTACAAGCAGGCGCACGCCCGCGGGGTGAAGCTCATCGGTGCCACCGCCCACTTCGTCACGAGCGACCTCGACGAGGGGCCCATCATCGAGCAGAACGTCGTGCGCGTCGACCACACGCGTACCCCGGCCGAGCTCGTCGCCATCGGGCAGGACGAGGAGAGCCGCACGCTCACCACCGCGGTGAAGTGGTTCGCCGAAGACCGGGTGCTGCTCGACGGGGCGCGCACCATCATCTTCCGGTAGGGCGCGGGCGCCTTCCCGTAGGCCGCGGGCACCGGCGGCACCCGCGGGCCGTGCGAACGGTATGAGAATCGTGCTGCCGAGCCCCCTGCAGGCTCGGCGGCGTGATTCTCATACCAAACGGACGCGGCGCGGCGGGCGGCCGGCGTGCAGCCGCAGCGAGGAGTGCAGATAGGCGGCCCCGATCGCCGCGGCGACACCGCTGGCGAAGAGCGCGGCCTGGCTGCCGCCGGTGAGGGCCGCGCCCACTGCCGCCGCCCCGCCGGCGGCCACGAGAATCCCGCCGATGACGAAACCCGCGGTCGGCTTGCCGGTGAACCGCCACCACGCCCGCGGCGGCGCGACCGCTTCGTGCTCGTCGCGGAAGAGCCGAGCGCCCACGACCACCCAGGCCGCCACCACGACGGCGAGCAGCACCGTGCGACGGTCGGGCGCCCCGGGCACCGCCGCCGCGTTCGCCAGCACGACACCGCACAGCGTGCCGAGCAGCAAGTAGAGGCCTTTCGCGGGGGTGCTCCGGATGCGCGGCCGCAACCACGCACTCCCGGCATCACCCTGCGGGGTCGTGAATGCGGTCATCCCTCACTCATACACCCGTCGCTCCCGATGCGCGCCCTCGCCGCGGGCGCGCCGCGCTCCCCACGCTGCCCGCACTCGGGCGCGGCGCGCTCAGGCGCGGCGGCGGCGAAGGGTGACGACGAGAGCGACGATCCCGCCCGCGACGACGGCGGCGATCGCGCCGCCCGCGAGGGGTGCCGCCGCCGAGCCGGTGTCGGCGAGCGTGCCGCCCGGTTTCGGGACCGACGGCGTGGGCGTGGCGGGGGCCGGCGGCGCGGGTGACGGCGTCGGGGTCGCGGTGGGCGACGGCGCGAGATATGCGTACGCGATCTGGGCGCTGCCGCCCGCGTTCGCCACGGTCACCGTCACGGTCCCCACCGCTCCGGCGGGTGCCGTCGCGGTGAGCTGCGTGCCCGATGCCGAGACGACGACGCCGGTGGCGGGGTCGTCGCCGAACACGACGGTGGTGTCGGCGGTGAAGCCGGTGCCGTCGATGACGACGTCGCCACCCGTGGCGGGCACACCGGCCGCCGGTGAGATGCCGGTGATGGTCGGTGCCGCGATCTGCGACCGGGTCTGGCAGGAGGCGCCGGCCAGCAGCAGCCTCGCGACGACGCGGTCGGTGAAGACCTCGTCGTCGAGCGTGCCGTCGATGCTGACGATGGTGTCGAGCGCGACCCCGACGGCTCCGTCGGTCCCGACGGAGCGCACCTGACCGACCTGCACGGTGACCTCGAGAGAGCTGAGGTCGGCTGCGGTACCGTCGGGGGCCTCGTAGTCGGCGGGCAGCGGTGCCGTCTGCGCGGCGGAGGGCGACTCCCGGGCCAGCTCGACCGGCACGCCGAGGATGCTGAGCCCCGTCGCGCCCACCGACACCTCGGCCGGCCCGTCGCTCGGGCACATCACCGCGCTCGCCGCGTCGTCGAGGGTGACGAGGTTGAGGCCGAACAGGTTCGCCGAGGTGGCGTCGACGTTCATCGCCGACTCGGCGACGCCGTCGGGCGACTCGACAGCTCCTTCGATACCCGCCATGGTGATGTCGGCGAAGCCCGCGTCGACGAGGGTCTGGTCGAACAACGCCACCGCGTCGCGCCCTCCGGCCGGGGCGGCGATCGCACCGAGGCTCGTATCGGTGTCGAGGTGGAACGGGCCCACGTCGAGGGTGAACGAGGCAGTCGCTCCCACTGCAGAGACGTCGCCCGGCTGGGCGTTCGCCGGCGCAGCGACGACGAGGCAGCCCGCGGCCACAAGACCCAGCGCGATGGTCGTGGCCGCAGCGCGGCGCATGGTCGGTGACGTCATCGTTCCCCCAGAGTCGACGCCGTCGCACCCCGCGAGCGCGGCGTGACCCGGAACCGGCGTCATCGTCAGGCTAGTGCATGGCCGTCAGAGGATGCGCCGCCCGACCCTCAGAGGATGACCGGGTCCCACAGGGGCTTGTTCGCGAACGCGTGCCGGTAGTAGTCGAGCTCGGCGAGCCCGCCCGCCGCCTCCTCGTCGACCACGACGGTCGCCCGCGGGTGGAGCTGGATCGCCGAGGCGGGCACGCTCGCGGTGAGCGGCCCCTCGACGGCGGCCGCGACCGCCTGCGCCTTTCCCGCCCCGAAGGCCAGCAGCACGAGCCGGCGTGCGCGCAGGATGGTGCCGAGCCCCTGCGTGATGCTGTGCACCGGAACCTCCTCGGGCGAGTCGAAGAATCGCGCGTTGTCGGCCCTGGTCTGCCGGGTGAGCGTCTTCACCCGGGTGAGCGAGGCGAACGACGACCCCGGCTCGTTGAAGCCGATGTGCCCGTCGGTGCCGATGCCGAGGATCTGCAGGTCGACCCCGCCCGCGGCGAGGAGGGCGGCTTCGTACCGCTCCCCCGCCGTCTCGATGCCGATCGGGCGCCCGTCGGGAACGTGCACGTTCGCCTGCGTCAGCCGCAGCGGCTTCACCACCTCCCGGTCGATCACGGAGTGGTAGCTCTGCGGGTGCGCGAGCGGGATGCCGACGTACTCGTCGAGCGCGAAGCCGCGCAGGCCGGCGAGGTCGAGGCCGTCGCGCACCCGCTCGGCGAGCGCGCGGTACACGGGCAGAGGCGTGTCGCCCGTCGCAAGCCCTAGCACCGCATCGGGCTTGCCCTGCACGAGCCGCTCGACGGCCTCGGCCACCATCGCCCCGGCGGCGTCGCGGCCGGGCACCACGATCACTTCAGCCACGTCGACGCACCCTCCTTCTCGAGCCGGCTCCCGCCGATCCCGGTCACAGTCTCCACCTCGTCGCGCCGCCCGGTCGGAGCACCGACGAGTGCCGCCCCCACCGCAGCGGCGGGGAAGCCGGCCGGCACCAGCTGCACCCGGCTGTCGAGCTCGAGCGAGGCCAGGAACGGCGACTCCACGGCCCAGGATGCCAGAACCCGCTGAACCTCTCCCAGGAGCGGTTCGCCGAGCGCACTCAGCCCGCCGCCGATCATCACGACCTCCACGTCGACGGTCAGCACGAGCACCCGCACGGCTGCCGCCACGTTGTCGATGAGCAGCGAGCGGATGCGCCCGGCCCGCTCGTCACCCGCCTCGGCCGCAGCGAGCAGCGAGAGCACGGGGACGGCATCGTCGCTCGGCCATTGCCGGGCGATAGCCGAGCCCGAGGCGACGGTCTCGAGACACCCGCGCTGGCCGCAGGGGCAGCGCACACCGGCCGGGTCGACGGGGATGTGCCCGATCTCACCGGCCGCCCCGCGCGATCCGCGCCACAGGCGGCCGTCGATCACCAGGCCGGCGGCGAGGCCGGTTCCGAGGTTGAGGTACGCCATGGAGTGCGCGGGTCTGGACGCCTCGGCCGAGACCAGGTGGTAGGCGCCGAGCGCCGCCGCCTTGACGTCGTTCTCGACCTTCACCTCCCGGCCCAGCAGGGCGCTCAGCCTGCCGCCCACCGCGAGCTCGTCGAACCCGAGGTTCACGGCGTGCGCGACCGTGCCCGTGGTCACGTCGACCTGCCCCGGAATGCCGATGCCGATCGACTCGAACTCGCGCGGCGCAATGCCGGCGCGCTCCGCGATCGTCGCGATACCGGTCAGCGCCGTGTCGATCACGGCCTCGGCGCCGAACCCGGTGACCGAGCGCACCCGGTCGACGACGCGACCCGCCGCGTCGACCGCCACGGCATCCGTCTTGGTGCCGCCGATGTCGAGCCCGAGCCTCATGAGAGCACCCCCCAGCCCGCGAGCACGCCGAGCAGCGCCTCGCCGACGAGAGCGGATGCGCCGAAGGTCGCCACCTGCGCGTACCCCGAGGGTTCGCCCGGCCACCCCATGTCGACGGTGACGACGACCTCATGGCGCTCCCGCACCGCGTCGATCAGCTCGACCACCCAGGGCCGTCTCGCGTTGTCGCGGCCGATCACCAGAACGCATGCCTCCTCGGGAATGCGACGGGTCAGCTCGTCGCGAGCCCGCGCATCCGTCGTCTCCGACAGCGACACGACAGGCAGCTCGCGCCATCCGTCGCGCTGCGCCGGGGCGGGCGCGAATGGGTCCCACGGCACGACCCCCACCGCGGCGTTAGCCTCGGCGTCGAGCCGCACGACGACCCACGGGCCGGGGGCGGCGGCAGCAGCATCCGCCACCCCGTCCTCCACCCGGAACGCCGCCGCGACCTCCGCGGCGCCGAGCCCTCCCCCGAACCCGATGGAGTCCCGGGCCGCCGTCGGCGACGGCACACGCACCCGCGCCCCGAGCTCCCGCACCCGCTGCGCCGCGTCCTCCACCCGCGCCTCCGCGAGCTCCCCCGCGGCGAGCGCCTCCTCGACGGCGCGCAGGATCTCCTCGAGCTGCGCCCCCGTGTTCTTCGTGCCGATGCAGAGCAGATCGCACCCCGCGCCGAGCGCCCGCACCGCCGCCGCGGGGATGCCGATCGTTCCGCTCGCCCCCGCCATGTCGAGCGCGTCGCTCACGACGACCCCCTCGAATCCGAGCTCGCCGCGCAGCACGCCCTGCAGCAGCGTCGCCGAGAACGTCGCCGGCCCCGAGGGATCGAGCTGCGGCAGCAGGATGTGACTCGTCATCACCGTGAGCGCACCCGCCTCGACGGCGGCGGCGAACGGCATGAGCTCCCGCGCGCGCAGCTCGGCCGGCGACACGTCGACGGTCGGCAGCGCGAGGTGCGAGTCCTGCGCGGTGTCGCCGTGCCCCGGGAAGTGCTTGATGCTCGCCGCGACACCCTGCGACTGCAGCCCCCGCACCCACGCGGCGGAGTGCCGCGCCACCAGCTCGGGAGCGTCGCCGAAGCTCCGCACCCCGATCACCGGGTTCAGCGGGTTCGAGTTGATGTCGACGTCGGGCGCGAAGTCGAGGTTGACCCCCACCGCGGCGAGCGCCGCCCCCACGGCCTCGGCCACGGCAGCCGTCGCGGCCTCGTCGTCGAGCCGCCCGAGCACGGCGTTGCCCGGGTAGGGCGCCCCGCGGTCGTAGAACAGGCGCGTGACGTCGCCGCCTTCCTCGTCGATGGCGATGAGCGCATCCGGATTCGCCTCCCGGATGGCGTCGGTGAGCTCGCGCAGCTGCCGGGGCGAGACCACGTTCTCGCCGAACAGGCACACCCCCGCGAGCCCCTCCCGCAGCAGCGCGGCCACCCACTCGGGCAGCACGGGCCCGTCGAACCCGGGCAGCAACGTGCCCAGGATGCTCGCGCGGCTCATCCTTTCACCGCCCCGCTCACGAGGCCCGAGGTCATGCGGCCCTGCACCACGAGGAAGAACACGATGACGGGGATGGCCATGAGCGTCGAACCCGCCATGATGGCGGCCCAGTTCGTGGTGCCGGTCACCTGCTGGAAGGTGCGCAGCCACACCGGCAGCGTCATCATCTCGGGCCGCGAGTTCACCACGAGCGCGAGGAGGAACTCGTTCCAGGCCTGGATGAACCCGAACACACCCGTGGCCACGAGGCCCGGCGCGAGGAGCGGGAAGGTGATGCGCCAGAAGGCGCCGGTGCGCGAGCATCCGTCGATCATCGCCGACTCCTCGAGCTCGACGGGCACACCGTTGACGAAGCCGCGAAGCGTCCAGATGGTGAAGGGCAGCACGGTCGCGACGTACACGAGAGTGAGGCCGGCGATGGTGTTGAGCAGGTTCCAGCCGTCGAGCACGCGGTAGGTGGAGACGATCATGGCCTCGGCCGGGATCATCTGGATGATGAGGATGGCGAAGATGAACGACTTGCGGCTCTTGAACCGGTAGCGCGTGACCGCGAGCGAGGCGAGGAACGCGAACACCAGCGCGATGACGACTGTCGAGACGGTGACGAGAAGCGAGTTGCCGAGGGCGGGGAGGAACGGTGCCCGCCCCGGGTCGAAGATGACGGTCTCGTAGTTCGCCGTGGTGAGGTGCTGGGGGACGAAGTTCGGCACGCTGCCGCGGATCTCGTTGTTCGGCTGCAGGGAGGTGTTGACCATCCAGTAGACCGGGAACACCGAGAACAGGAACACCACGATCGACGCGGCGCCGAGCAGGATGCCGGTGAGCTTGCTGCGCGTGCGGGTCATTGCTCCTCCTCCTTGAGGCTGCGGCGCACGTAAAACACCGAGATGGCGACCATGAGGATGACCATGATCACGGCGATCGCGCCGCCCGTGCCGTAGTCGCCGCCGCCGATCGAGGTCTGGTAGATGTACACGCCGAGGGTGGAGGTCTGCTCCTTGATGCCGCCGATGCCCTGGAGCGCGAAGATCTGGGTGAACACCCGGAGGTCCCAGATGACCTGCAGGATGATGACCACCACGAAGATCGAGCGCAGATAGGGGAAGACGATCAGCCTGAACCGCTGCCAGGCGCCCGCCCCGTCGAGCTGCGAGGCCTCGAGCACCTCGCCCGGCACCTGCGTGAGTCCGGCGTAGATGGTGAAGGCGACGAAGGGCACGGCGCCCCAGGTCACGATGATGGTCGCCACCACGAAGAAGGAGAACGGGTCGATGAGCCAGGAGTGGTTCGTGAAGTCCTGCCCGCTCACCGCCTCGAGCAGGTAGTTCACCACGCCGTACTGGGTGTCGAACATCCAGCCCCAGACGATCGTGGCGGTGAGCGCGGGCATCGCCCAGGCGAGCAGCAGCCCCACCGACACCAGCAGCTTGAAGAAGCGGTTCACCCGGTTCATGAGCAGGGCGATGAGGGTGCCGAGCGTCATCGCGGTCACCACGTTGACGAGGCAGAACAGGATGCTCCTGCCGAGCACCGCCCAGAACTGCGGGTCGGAGAGCACCCGCTGGTAGTTCTCCAGCCCGACGAAGGGGGCGGGCCGGCCGAACACCTGGGCGCGGCCGAACTCCTGGAACGACATGATGAACAGCTGCACCAGCGGCCAGCCGATGATGGCGATGAGGATGAGGCAGGCCGGCACGAGGAGCACCAGCGGTGTGAAGCCACCGCGCTTGCGGCCCTTCCGGGGCTCGGGCCCCGTGGGGAGCTCTTGCAGCCCCCCGGATTCGTGCTCCCGCACGAGCAGCACCGACGAAGTCATGGTCTGGGTACTCCCACTACGATTGCGCTTGTGCCTCTCACCTCCTAGGGCGATGGGCATCTGGGCCGGTGGAGGCCGATGTTCGCGCATCGGCCCCCACCGTGTTGGTCGGGTCTGTCGGCCGGGTCTCCTCGGGCCGTCGCTGCGGCCTCGGGCACCCGGCGGCGTCAGCCGTTGAGGATGCCGTCGATCTTCTCGTCGAGCGCCTTCGCCAGCTCCGTCACGTCGCCGCCCTGGGCGATCGAGACGAAGAAGTCCTGCAGCGCGCCCGAGGCCTCGACGTCGGCCCACTTCGGCGAGGCCGGCGTGAGCTTCGCGTTGGCCGCGGCCTCCGCGATGGCGGTGGCCACCTCATCCGTTCCGAGGGTGCCGGCGAGCGAGAGCTTGGCGGGAACGAGGCCGTTCTCGCCGAGGATGGTCTGGTACTCGTCGCTCAGCATGATGGCCAGCGCATCCTTCGCCAGCTCCGGGTGCGCCGAGTTGGCCGAGACCGCGATGTTCGAGCCGCCCGCGAACACGTGGGCCGCGCCGCCGTCGGCACCGGGCAGGGCGTAGACGCCGAGGTTGCCCTCCTGGTCGGGGCACCCGGGGGCGTCGGCGTCGGCCGGGGCGAGGATGGAGAACTTCACCCAGCTGGGGGCCGACAGGTTCGCGATGGCGCCCTCGCAGTAGGGAACCTGCGGGTCGGTCTCGTTGCCGTCCTTGGCGGCGACGGAGGCTTTCGTCATGACCTCTTGCACCTGCTCGAGGCCCGTGATCGACTCGGGGCTCGAGAAGCTCGAAGTCCAGGTGTCGCCGTCCTGCACCGCGATCTCGCCGCCGGCCTCCCAGATGTAGGGGAGGGCGTTGTACCAGTCCTGGCCGGGGAAGTAGATGCCCGAGACGCCCGGGTTGGCCTCGGCGAGGGCGATGCCGTTCGAGACGTACTGGTCGAGGGTGGTGGGCACCGAGAGACCCGCGTTCGCGAGCAGGTCCTTCTTGTAGAACACCAGGCGGGCACCCGAGTAGTAGGGGGCTGCGTAGAAGGTGCCGTCGTAGCTGCCCGCCTCCACGAAGCCGGGCAGCAGGTCGTCGCCGCCCAGCGCGTCGTACTGGTCGCTCAGGTCGAGGAAGGCGCCGGCCGAGGTGAAGGCCGCCGCCTGCGTGTTGCCCACCTCCACCACGTCGGGGCTGTCGGAGCCCGAGAGGTTGGTGGTGAGCTTGTCGACCAGGCCCGTCCACGACTGCTCCTCGATGGTGAGCGTCGAACCCGGGTGCTCGCTCTCGAAGGTCGTCTTCAGGTACTCACGAGCCTCGTCAGGGGTGTCGGTGCCGTTCAGCCAGACCCGGATGTCGGCGGTGTCGCCGCCGGAAGCGTCGTCGCTTCCCGAGCCGGAGCCCGCGCAGCCGGCGAGCGCGAGGGCCGCCGTCACGCCGAGGGCTGTGACGGCGAGTGTCGTCTTCCTCATGGTGTTCTACCTTTCCTAGGGCGATGGGTGATGCAGGGTGCCGGCTGGGACCGGCGGGTGGTGCGTTCGTGTGGTGCGTTCTTTCGGCGCTCCCGCGGCCCGGTCTACGAGACCCCGAGCTGGCCGGAGAGGACCATCACGGCCGCGCCGCGCAAGACGATGTCCTGCCCGAGCGCGGTCATCCGCAGCGCCAGAGAGCCGTGGAACTCGGCCATCGTGCGCCGGCGCAGTGTCTCGAGCGTGGCCGCGGAGAGCGGCCCGTCGAGGAGTTCAGGGGGCCCGCTGAGAATGATCTCGCTGAGATCGAGCGCGCCCACGACGGGTGCGAGCGCGATGCCGAGCCGCTCCCCCGCCTCGCGCAGGGCGACGTCGCGTTCGCGCGCGTCGGCGCCCTCGAGCCGGGCGATGAGGTTCGGGATGCTGAGCCACGTCTCGAGGCAGCCCTGCTTCCCGCAGGCGCAGACGGCGCCGCCGTCGGTTCCCACCACCACGTGGCCGATCTCGCCCGCGGCGAAGCGGCTGCCGAACAGCGGCGTGCCGCCGACGAGGAGGCCGGCGCCGACACCGTGGCCGATGGTGATGAGCATGGCGTCGCTGTGGGCTCCGCCGAAGCTGTGCTCGGCGAGCACCGCCGCGTTGGCGTCGTTGGCCACGAGGGCCGCAACCCCGAAGGTGTCGCTCAGCACGCGCCGGAGTTCGACGCCCTGCCAGCCGAGATTGGGTGCCGAGAGCACGACTCCGTCGAGGTCGACGATGCCCGGGGAGCCCACCCCGATGCCGAGCACCGGCGCCGTGGCCCGGTCGACGAGCTCGCGGGCGAGGGCGACGACCTTGGCCACGGCCTCATCGCCCGTGCTGCCGGCGAGCTCGATCTCGGCGCGGGCGATGATGGTGCCGTCGAGGTCGAGCAGGGCGCCCGTGAAGAGCGAGTGGTCGGAGAGGTCGAGGCCCACGATCACGAAGGCGCTGCGGTCGAGGTCGAGCAGCGTCGCGGGCTTGCCGGGGCGGGCCTCCTCGCGCTGACCCAGTTCGACGACGAGCCCGTCGGCGATGAGTTCGGCCACCAGGGCGCTTACGGTGACCCGGGTGAGCCCGGTCTCGCGGGCGATGTCGGCGCGGGAGCGGGTGCCCTCGCGGTAGAGGATTTGCAGCACGAGGGAGCGGTTGTGGCCCCTGGCGTGCTCGGGGAGCACTTTCGAGGAGGGCCGCAACGGCTTCAGTGCTGTCATGTTTGTTAGTAAAGCTTACGAACATACCCAGCGCAAGCATCCGTGGTGATTTGGTTCATGAGGTTTACAAACTCGAAACACGGATGCGCGCGGCCCGTAGCATGGTCTGCGTGCAAGACGACTCCCCTGCCCCCGGCGCTCCTGGTCCTTCGGGCGCCCCGCGCGCGCCGCGTGACGTGAAGGTCGGCGTCAACGACGTCGTGCGCTTCGTGCTCGAGCTGTTCGCCTTCTTCACCTTCGGGTTCTGGGGCTTCGTAGCGTGGCCGCTGCCGTGGAACATCGTGCTCGGCATCGTGACTCCGCTGTTCGCGGTGCTCATCTGGGCGCTGTTCCTGTCGCCGCGGGCGGTCATCCGCCTCGACGCCTTCGGGCGGGCGCTGGTAGAGATCGTCGTGATGGGAGGGGCGGCGCTCGCCTGGCTCATGCTCGAGCAGTCCCTCATCGCCCTCGTGTTCGGCGTGGTGGCGGTGGTGAGCGGCGTCATCGCGGGCCGCAAGGAGTTCTCGTGACCTCGCCGGTGTCGCTCGTCGTCTTCGGCGCCCGGGCACTCGACGCCGACGGCATCGTCGACGACTTCTGGGTGGCCGCCTCCCCCGACCGCATCATCGAGACCGGCACGGGCGCCGGCTGGCGCCGCTTCGCGGGCGGCGCGGGCGCGGGCGACGCCGACGCGACCCGCGCGGGCGCGACCGGTGCGGCGAGCGCCGGGGGCGACGCGGGGCGTCGGACGGCCGCTGACGGCGGCGCGGGCGCGGCGGGCGCGGGCGTCGAGGTCGTCGATGCGGCGGGCGGGTGGTTGACGCCGGGCTTCATCGACCTGCACGCGCACGGGGCGGGTGGGTTCGCGTTCGACGACGGGGTCGACGCCATGCGGGCGGCCCTCGCGGTGCACCGCGCCCACGGCACCACCGGATCGGTGATCTCGCTCGTCGCCAACCCTCCGCACCTGCTCGAGGCGAGCCTCGACGCGGTCGCCCGCCTCGCCGCCGACGACCCGCACGTGCTCGGCGCCCACCTCGAAGGGCCCTTCCTCGCCCCGGAGCGCAAGGGCGCGCACAACCCGCTCTTCCTCGGACACCCCACGAAGCACGTCGTGCGCGACCTCCTCTCCGCCTCCGAGGGCCGGCTCGCCCAGGTGACCATCGCCCCCGAGCTCCCCGACGCCCTCGACGCCATCGAGACCTTCGTCTCGTCAGGCGTCGTCGTCGCCGTCGGGCACACCGAAGCCGACTTCGACACGGCTCGAGCCGCCTTCGATCGCGGCGCCACCCTGCTCACCCACGCCTTCAACGCCATGCCCGGCCTGCACCACCGCCACCCGGGCCCCGTCGCCGCCGCACTGGCCGACCCTCGCGTGACGCTCGAGATCATCGCCGACGGCGTGCACGTGCATCCGTCGCTCATCTCCCTCGTGTTCGACGCCGCACCCGGCCGCGTCGCCCTCGTCACCGACGCCATGGCGGCCGCCGCCGCCCCCGACGGCGCCTACCGCCTCGGCTCGCTCGACGTCGAGGTGACCGAGGGCCGTGCGGTGCTCGCCGGCACCGACACCATCGCCGGATCGACCCTCACCGCCGACGCCGCCCTCCGCACCGCCCTCGCCGCCGGCGTCGACCCCGTGGCCGCCGTCTCCGCCCTCACCGCGACCCCCGCCCGAGTGCTCGGCCGCCCCGAGCTCGGCACCCTCCGCCCGGGCGCCGCCCCCCACCTCGTGCTCCTCACCCCCGTCTTCGAGGTCACCCGCGTCTTCGCCTAACGCCGCGCCGCGCGAAACGACGGAGTTTCCCGGCCTTTCGGCAGAACGACGGATGCTCGGGCCGGGTTTCCGGGCAAACTCCGTCGTTTCGCGCGGGCGCGGAGACGACGAAGGCCCCCGCCCCAAGGGGCGAGGGCCTTCGCGCGGCGCGCGGGCGGGGCTTACGCCGCCGCCATGCGCTCCTGCAGGTTCGCGTCGAGGGTCGCGAGGAACTCCTCGGTCGTCTGGTAGGCCTGGTCGGGCCCGACGAGCAGCGCGAGGTCTTTCGTCATCTTGCCCGACTCGACGGTCTTGATGACCACGTCTTCGAGGGTGAGCGAGAAGTCGATGAGCTCCTGGTTGCCATCGAGCTTGCCGCGGTGGGCGAGCCCACGGGTCCACGCGAAGATCGAGGCGATCGGGTTCGTGGAGGTGGGCTTGCCCGCCTGGTGCTGGCGGTAGTGGCGCGTGACGGTGCCGTGCGCCGCCTCCGCCTCGACGACCGAGCCGTCGGGAGTCGACAGCACCGAGGTCATGAGCCCCAGCGAGCCGAAGCCCTGCGCCACGGTGTCGCTCTGCACGTCGCCGTCGTAGTTCTTGCAGGCCCAGACGTAACCGCCCTCCCACTTCATGGCCGAGGCGACCATGTCGTCGATGAGGCGGTGCTCGTAGGTGAGGCCGGCGGCGTCGAACTGCTCCTTGAACTCGGTCTCGTAGATCTCCTGGAAGATGTCCTTGAACCGGCCGTCGTAGGCCTTCAGGATGGTGTTCTTCGTCGAGAGGTACACCGGGTAGTTGCGGGCCAGCCCGTAGTTGAGCGAGGCGCGGGCGAAGTCGCGGATCGACGCATCCTGGTTGTACTGCACCTGGGCGATGCCGTCGTCGGGGGCGTCGTAGACCTCGAACTTCATCGGCTCCGAGCCGTCTTCGGGCGCGAACTCGACCGTGAGCTTGCCCTTGCCCTTGAACACGAAGTCGGTGGCGCGGTACTGGTCACCGAAGGCGTGACGGCCGATGATGATCGGCTTGTTCCAGCCCGGCACGAGGCGCGGGATGTTCGAGATGATGATGGGTTCACGGAAGATGACGCCGCCCAGGATGTTGCGGATGGTGCCGTTCGGCGACTTCCACATCTTCTTCAGCCCGAACTCCTCGACGCGGGCCTCGTCGGGGGTGATGGTGGCGCACTTGACGCCGACGCCGTGCTTCTGGATGGCGTGCGCCGCGTCGATGGTGACCTGGTCGTCGGTGGCGTCGCGGTGCTCGATACCGAGGTCGTAGTACTCGAGGTTCACGTCGAGATAGGGGTGGATCAGCGTGTCTTTGATGGCCTGCCAGATGATGCGGGTCATCTCGTCGCCGTCGAGCTCGACGACCGTGCCTTCAACCTTGATCTTGGACAATTCAGCTCCTCAACAGCCGCCGGAAATGGGCCGTCCACCAGTTTACCCTTTCTCGGAACTATCTCGACGTCGAGATAGTTCACCCCCACGCAACCCCCAGCCGGAGCGGTGGCGCGGCCTCCGCCCAGCCGTTAGCCTGAATCCATGAGTGAACTGAAGCTCGTCGAGCTCTCGGCGTCGAACATCGTCGCGGCCAACACCCTGACGTTGAAGCCCGGCCAGGAGCAGTACGTCGCACCGGTGTCGCACTCCATAGCCGAGGCGTACGTGAACCCCGTCACCGCCTGGCCTCGGGTGGTGCTCGAAGACGACGAGGTGGTCGGCTTCATCATGGGCAACTTCGACCCCGATGCGCAGGAAGACGAGTTCCGCAGCTGCATCTGGCGCATCAACGTCGCCGCCGACGCCCAGGGCCACGGCGTGGGCCGTTTCGCGGTGCTCGCCCTCGCCGACGAGGCGCGTCAGCGCGGCTTCGAGCAGATCACCGTCATCTTCGAGCCGGGTGAAGAC